>UQER01000026.1 GCA_900540205.1 uncultured Porphyromonadaceae bacterium
GGGATCAGCAGCGCACTGTTCACCATCTGATAGGCAAACTTGCATTCAGGCAAAGCACTGAGGTTTAAATTTGAATTCATCATAATTTCTCCTCCTTTACGGTTTTCAGGTAAGACATCATTCGGTCCATTAGTTCAGAAAGTTTCTTTTGGCAGACTTTATCGATCAGAACCTCCGGGTGTTCTTGAAAGACAACATTCCATCGAAAAATAAAATCTTCCGTTGCTCCCTGCAGTTCGCACAGCATGATGGAGCCGGTTGCTGCTGCTTTATCCTTGTAACGGGCATCCACCGAGGCTTTCAGTCGGGCCTTGTCTTCATCGGACAAGTGCCGTTTATGACCCTGTATGCTCTGAAGAAAACTTGGTGGCGCATTGCTGGTCGGCTCGATTTCCTCTTCCGGCGGGGACTCGGTGATCGGTTCCTGTACCGACGTTTCCGGCTGTTCTGCCTGCGACGTCGTGTTGTTTTCCGTTGCCGTTGGCTTTTTCTTCTGCGGTGCAGACTTTGGCTTCGGTGGTGGCTTGCGCTATTTCGTCGCGTTTGAGATCGAGCTGCGCCTGTTGATGCATCACATCAATGCGTGCACGTTTCACCCGGTTGAGGGTTCCCAGCCCTGAGAACAGGGGAAGGGAGAAGGAGAACCCCACATATTGCCCCATATTGTCGTGCCACTGGCGCGAGAATCGGGGCATTGTGACATCGCTCCCCAGCATCTTGTAGTAGGAGGTGGAGATACCGGCCGAGAACGATATTTTCGGTGAGAACGCCCCTTTGGCAGCTTTGAGCCGGTAACGGCTTTCATCCACAGCCATACGCGCTTCCGCAATTTCGGGGTGTTCCCAGCCAACGTCGGCAGCAGGCGGCAAGTCGGGTGTATCCTCTGTATCGGCCAGTTCGAGCGGTTCTTCGGAAACGGGCAGCCCCATGGCGGCGCGCAGTTGCAGGTAGGCTTTGGCAAGCAGATTGCGCTGGTTGGTGAGTTCATACATATCGGAGGCCACCATCGCCTTCATTTCCGCCACGTCGGCTCCGCTTTTGAATCCGGTGGCCTCGTCGCGTTCGGTGGCGGTCAGCGTGCGGGTGTCGCGCTGCAGCTGCTGTTCCATCATCTCCACCATCGCCCGGCAGTAGGCCACGTTATAGAATGCGTTGACCACGGCGAGCGATGTGCGGTCGCGCTGTGCGCATGCCGCGTTTCTTTGGCGCAGCGAGGCCATGCGTGCGGCCTTGAGGGTGTTGATGCCGGCAAGCCCGTCGAACAGCGGGAGCGACATCTGAAGCCCGAACCCGGTGTAGAGAGTCTGTTTGTTGTCGTAAGTATTTGTCTCGGGGTCGATGTTTCGGCCGAAGCTTATGTTGCCCGACGAACTGAGTTCAACATAAGGCATAAGCGCCGATGCCGATATGCGTCTGTCGATGGAGGCTTTCTTCTCCTCCAGGTTGCTTATGATGTTGGCATGCGCATGGTCGCGGGCGTAAATGAGGCAGTCGTTGAGCGTGAGCTGTGCCGCGCACGTTCCGCCGACAATGAGCAGGGTGAGTGTGATGATGGCTTTGCGATTCATGAATGATGGGCTATCGTTTTCCGTTTACACCGGCAAAGGTAGGGCACGACACTGACGGAACACATGAATTTTGCAGGAATCAGCAATCCGCAGGGGCGGATTGTCTAAAAAACAGACAATGGAGTGGAGGCGGGAGCATTTGTTGACGGCATCCCGGGCGAATTCGGTTGAATAATGTTATTTTTGCATCATGAAACTATTGATAGTGGATGACAATAAGGCGGTGAGAACCACCTTGAAACTGGTGCTTGCCGAGGAGTTTGACCAGATTGTGGCTGTGGGCGACCCGCGGTTGCTCCCTGCGCTGCTTCAACAGGACGATGTGGACGCTGTTCTGCTTGACATGAATTTTGACAACAGGCGTCTCGACGGTGCCGACGGTCTGTTTTGGCTTGGCCGTGTCAAGGCTATGGAAAATGCTCCCGCGGTGGTGCTCATCACGGCTTTCGGCGATGTTGAGCTGGCCGTCAAGGCCATGAAGCAGGGTGCCGAGGATTTTGTGACCAAGCCCTGGGACAATGACGACCTTATTGCCAAACTGCATCGGGCCATCGACGTGAACCGGGCCCAACGCACCGACCGGAATGTAGTGGCCAACGCCCGGCAGGTGTGCGAACAGGAGGCAGAGCGTATGGGCAAGACTCTCGACCAGGTCAAAATGGAACATGTGAAGAGTGTGGTGGAGCAATGCGGAGGCAATCTCTCGCAGGCTTCCGAAATGCTTGGCATCAACCGCCAGACACTATATAATTATCTTAAACGGCAATGAAGCATTTCAGCCTGTGGTTCGGAGTTTCGGTAGCTGCTGTAGTCCTTATGGCGGCTGCCTGTGGTGCGGCATTTGCGTCGGGCCTTGTGGCGCCCGGATGCCTCGCCGCCATCGGTGCCGGGTGTGCCATCCGGGTGCTGTGCAGTTATGTGTGGAAACCTTACCGCCGGATGGAATCGTTCGTCCAGGCCATAGAGATGAACGACCCGACCATGCGGATGCCTGTGCCTGACAATCCTGTGATGAGGCGTACCGCCGAAGCGATGAACCGGGTACTTGTGCGGCACAGGGCCGACGCTCTTGAACTGAAAACCAAAAAACTTTACTACGACCGCATCCTGCGCATCATGAGCCACGAACTGCGCAACTCCATAACTCCCATAGTCTCGCTATCCTCCGATATGCTTGCCCATCCCGACCGATACGAAGGGGAGACCTTTACGGAAGCGGTAGAGCTTATGCACACGCAAAGCGAGGGGATAAAGAATTTTCTTGATTCCTACTACCGGCTCACGCATCTGCCCAGACCGGAGAAAACAGATGTGGATATGGTGCAGTTTCTGAAAGGCGTGAAGCAGGCCACCGAGGTGCAGGCTGCCGAACGCGGACTTGATGCCGGAGTGGTGCGTTTTGTTGTGGCTAACGGGATGCATGTGTCGGCCGATGCCAACCTGCTGCGGCAGGCGCTTGCCAATGTGATTTCAAATGCGCTGGACGCTGTGGCAGAAAAGGCAGATCCCGCAGTGCATGTCACTGCCACCAATACATCTGGTCAGGCCATGATAACCGTTACCGACAACGGTTGCGGCATGGATGAAGCCACGTTGGCCACCATGTTCCAGCCCTTCTTCACCACTAAGCCTTCGGGCAGCGGCATAGGTCTTTACCTCACCCGTCAGATTCTGCGTATGCATGGCGGCGACGTCCGCCTGGAAAGCTCCCCGCGCCGCGGCACCACCGTCACCCTCCTCCTTCCCTGAAAATCGTTATTTTGTTCCGGAGCGAATGCGCGACAGTGTCTCGGGCGTGATGTTAAGGTATTGTGCGATGTATTTGATGGGAATCCGGTTTATAATCTCGGCCCGGACTCGGAGCAATGCAGCATAGCGTTCGGAAGCATCATTGGAAGCAAGCCACACATAGCGGCGCTCAAGGGCGTAGATTTGTTCCAGCAGGACGGCGCACCACCATTGCATAAGGCTTGAGTGGGTGGCGAGCATGCACCGGAAGTCGTCAAGTCGCACAGCGACAACCGATGAGTTCTCGATTGCTTGCAGTGAAAAAGCAGATGGCTCGTCGTGGGCAAGTGAATGGACTGACACAAACGGGTCGCCGGCAATGCCGAATCCTATTGTGTCCTCATTGCCGTTGATTTCGCAAAGGAACCGGAACAGCCCTCCGGTTATGAAGTATATGTGATTCGATTTTGAACCCTGTTTTATCAGAAAGTCCTTTTTCCTTACATGTATGGTTTCCGATAGCGCAGCCATCGCTTCCGCATCTGCGGCATCGACAGGATAATTCTGTGATAAAACTTCAAAGAGGTTCATATGACAGTATACATGTTTTTGCGAAGAGAAGTTACGAAAAGAGTGTAATTTATTGGAAATGAGCGTAGGTTAATTGCTCTTGATAGTAATAGGTTACGATTTAGTTAGTTATCTACTGCATTATCCTTCTGCGCGTTGCGTAACCTTCAAAGAACTCTTCGTATGCAAAAGTAGCTATTTAATTCGAGATTTTGATATAAACTTATGGGGCATAAAACGAAGCGTGCAAAATGGGTGTGGGTCGATGAAGGGTTGATTGGTTGAGGCTCAGTGAGTTATGATGAATGCTGTGGAAATGGTGAAATAAAACGAAACGTGCAAAATTAACATCACGTTTACATGGCTTTTACATGAATGGGGGTAATTCGAGGGATTAAGGGCGTTTTTCTTTACATGGGAATAAATAAGGCTTCCAAACGAGTGCGCGGAGGCTTTTTTTTGTGGCTTGAGACCAGTGGCTGCCGGTGGTTCTGAGAGATGATCCGACGGTGATGTGGCGGTTCATCGGGACGATGTATCGAGTGCATGAGCGGCGTTGGCTGGTGTGATTATTGGCCGGTAGGTTATCATTATTATAATCAGAAATATTCCAAATATGCGTTATTTGGAATATTTTAAGTGTAATTACATTGTGAGGATAGGATGAAAAGGCTATATTTGCAAGGTTAATGTGGAACGGATTAAACAAGAGGATATGGCAAAGGTTATTCATGTGCATCTTACGCGTCCGATTGATGGAGAGAAGCGTCGTGACTGGTATTTCAGCAGCATAACGGCGGTGTTTTCGGTGCTTACGCCCGACCAGGTAGGTGCAAGCAAGAATTACCTGCTTCATGCGGGGTTATCCGGTAATGGCACGGTTATCACTAAATGCGCGATAATCAAGCAGTCTGCGCTTATTAGTAGCGATAGGCATTAGTGCTATACCGTGGTGTTTCAACGGCCTTAGAAGGTATAAATCACGTTATTTCAGGGGCGTTGCCGGCATCACGCCGGGAATGCCCTATTTTTGTGCACTGAAATGGCAAATTTAGGGACTGGATATTCAGGTGGATATTCAAACTGGATATTCAAACTGGATATTCACTTTTTGAAAACTGGATATTCAAATTCGTGGTATTTCATAGCAAAAAGCTGAGGGGGTGGAAAACACCCTTTTTCATGGATAAGTGTTAAAAAATAGCGTTTGGGGGGGAGGGGAAATGACCCTATATTTTTAGGCGGCTGGCACGAATTTGCTGGCTTCAAATAAATTAGACCTTGCTGTATTTAAATAAGGGGTGGGAACCCTGCCAAACGGGTGCCAGAGGGGTGCTTCACGGAGGTACGCATGAGATCGATGGATACATATGGATGAGAGATGAAGGCTCAATATTGGCGAATCAGGCCGACAACGCGGGCAAGATGATAGATGTCGGTCTTTGGTATGTAAAAATCTCCATAGGCAGGGTTATCAGAGGTGCAGAGTATTTTGTCGCCCTTGTCGTGGATTCGTTTCAGCACAATTCCGTCGTAAGAATCAATAACATGGGGCTGTCCCCATTGAATAAAAGATCGTTCTGTAATCATGCGACAAGCTACTTCATCGCCAGATAGAAAATCAGGTTTCATTGAATCTCCTTTGACCATGATGGTGAAATCATAATCGGGTATTCGGGTGATAAGGGGTAAATAATCGCAATCACTTTGGGATACAGACTGTGTGACAATTGACAATGATCCGGCAGCTGCTTCCAGGGGGATGCGAGGGCGTGTTTTTGATGTATCCACTTCCAGTTTCTGCTCTATGCCCTTATTATTAACAACTTTATGATGAGATTCTGATAACGGATGATCGTGAATAACTTCGGCGCCTCGTTTGGATTTGAGCATCTCACCCTCACCAGTCAAGAGCCATTCGCCTGAGTATTGGGGATAAATTTCAACTATTGCTTGGATCCATTTCGATTGAATGTCTGTACCATTTGCTATCGCGCGCGATAGTACACCCTTACTGGCTCCAATAGCTCGCTCAATCGCACCAATTTTGACGCCTTCGTTATCGGCAATCTGTTGTATTCGGGGAAGAATTTTACACATATCGTTGAAAAATATTCCGTTTTATTTGGAATAGTTGAAATTTATCAACTATCCTTGCAACGCATTCCAATTGGAATGGGCGTCAAATATACGGAAAAGACGCGAGATAAGCAATTATTAACAATTAAAGGACTTTAAGATATGAATGAGATGGACGAAATAAAAGAGTGGCAGACAAACAGCTTCAAGAGCAGGGTGGCAGCCGTCCTGATGCTGGATGGGGTGTCGTTCAGATATACCGAGGAGGATGGCATCGTGTTTGCCGCTCCGGAATTATATGTGGCGGACCTGAAATACCGGTTGGTCACGGTTTTCGGTTGCCCGAAAAGACCGATTATCAACGAAATAAAATAAAGCCATTATGACACAGAAAGAATTTGAAGAACTTACAGGCCTGAAAACAGACGCAGAGGAATACGCTGCCATTGAACAAATGTACATGGCAGCCGGGGACATGGACAAAGATGAATTCTGCAGGCGTTGGCGGCAAACCGGTAAAAATCCTTTGACAATATCTCTTGCCAAGACTGCAACAGTTTTGAGCAGGATGCTGGAGGAACGCAGCAAAGAGTTGAAGGAAGCGGGCGAAAAGGCGATAGAGCATGCTAAATTCCTGCTCGGAAAGGCTCATGCATACGAGGATTCCGATTTCAGGCGTGAGGCTGTACGGCTCATCGGAGAACGCGAGGTTGTCAGACTTACAATGGCGGAAGGTTATCCGCTATGGGATGAAGATAGGGAATTTATCCTTGGGGTAATTTAAGATACCAGGTACGATAATAAGGTAAGATCAGGCCAACCCGTGAGGGCACCTTCGCCGAGAGAGGCGAGAAACCGATGTTAAACGTCATAAATTAGTTTTGAGAGCCGGCGATGGACAAACGGGAGAAGCAATCAATCCCATCCACGCCATCGCCGGCAAATGGACGGCAAGTTTTACGGAAGAAACACTGTAACGGCTCCGGCGCTACCGCGTGGCAATAAGGGCAGATAAGGAGGTTGGAGGACTGACCGAGACAGAGAGGCGGGTTCGAATCCCGCGCCGTCCACAGATCATTAAAATCGAGAAAACATGAAGCAACACTCAGAGGAAAGGACAGGGCATGCGGTGAAGCAGCTGCTGCAGACGCTGGAGCAGAATATCGCCGACACAGACCGGATCCTTACGGAATTCGAGGAGACCCACGATGACGGCGAGATAAGCGGGTCAAGGCAATACAACGCGCTGCTCGCCGGACAGCAGGCCATGAGGCATGCCATCAACAAGATCAATAACCAATTAAATGATAAGTGAGATTATGAGAAAGGATAAAATTCCCGTTGTTGCAACTCTACGGCAAAATTGGGATTCAATGCGGCCAGATCACAAAGAATGTGGAGCCACAGAAGTGCTTTATGTTCGGTCAGACCTGTTAAATCGATTTCGTAACAGTCCTCTCCTGGCAAGGGTAGTAATGACGGCTGTTGAATTCGAGCGGCTTTGCAGAACGCGAATAGGTCGCGTATATGTCGCTTCTTTTCAGTGGCAGACCTGTAGTCCACAATCATTATTCGGATAACTTCTCTCATAAGACTATTCCATTTGGAAAACGGCATAAAGATAAGAATAAAATTTTAAAAGATGAACAAGTATATATCGATAGACAAGGCAACGATGGCCAAGCTGATGAAGACGTTCAAAGTAAAAGAACGGTGCATCAAGAATGCGCTTACATATCGCCAGAACAATGACCTTGCCGGGAAAATACGTAATTCTGCCATCAAGGAATATGGCGGGTGTACCTACTGTGTGGGCGCTGAAGCGGAGTGTTTCTTTGATTCGGACGGCTGCATGCATAAGGTGTTTCCCAACGGAGCGGAAATATATCTGGACAAGCAGACCGGTGAAGGCAAGATCTACCATAAAGGACGTGTGGTGCATCGTTACGAGACAGTTCTTGTGTCGATGATTGCCGAGATGGAACAAGTGGCATCAGCACTCAGATAAGGAGGTAAGGCAATGGAATACTACGGCGGAAAACTATGTGTATCGATGCGAGAACTCGTGGAGAATGGCATCATGACAGAGTCTAACTATAAGCAGTTAGCACACAGATGTGCAATCAATGTCGTAAGAAAAGGTCGAAGAGGATCGTATAGCCTTGTAAGTGTGGAAACATTGCCGGATAGATTCCGAGACCTTGTCACGCTTAAAATAGGGAAGGCTGAAATCTCGCCTGTACTTGACTGGCTGGGCGCTAACTACAAAAGAGACCAAAATGCAGTCCTGTGGGCCAATGATCCAATGAACACGAAAGTAATTCTATCGGACAGTCAGAAGGAGGCTTTAGTTATCAACGCCAGTGTTCTCAATTGCTGCATCCGCCTTTATGGCAATGCCGGTAACCTCCAACGGGTATTAGGCTACACTGATCAATGGAAAAAAATGGCAGAAGCGGTAAAAAATCTTCGAGTGAGATATAAACATACATTACCGACTTCGCCAGCTCAATTCCGTAGGAAAGTGGCCCGATATAAACAAGAAGGCTATGCGAGTTTGTTAAGTGGCAAATTCGGTAATACCAATGCCTCCAAGCAGAATAAGGATTAACGATATGGAATATTACGGCGGAAGATTATGCGTATCGATGCGTGAGCTCATTGACAATAATATTGTCAGTGAGGCTAACTATCGTAACTGGACAAATCGAGGCCGTGTGGAAATAGCCAGGCGAGGCGGTGGTTCGGCTAACAGCTATGCACTCGTTGTAGTTGATTCCCTACCTACCCGCTATCTTGATGAAGTGAAGGCGAAGCTCGGTAACGGCGACGAGGTGCTGGCTGCCGGATGGTTCCGGGAGAACTACGAGCGAGACCAGGCCGCGGTGGTGTGGTTCAACGACCGGGAGAAATGCCCAGTGGAGTTCAAGGACGAGAAACGCCGCCGCGAGTGGATAGAGGAATGTGTGGTGAATGCCAGCGTACTGAACTGCTGCATCAAGCTCCATACCCGTGCGAGCGACTTCCAGCGGATACTCGGCGACACCTACCAATGGGAAAAGATGGCCAAGGCCGTTGAGAGCCTGCGCGAGCAGTTCGGACACACATTGCCCTCGTCGATGTTCCGCTTCCGTAAAAAGGTGGCCCAATACCGCAAAGAGGGTTACGCAAGCCTTATCAGCGGCAAGTTCGGCAACCAGACGGCACGACGCATGACACACCGCGAGGAGCGGGTGATACTGGGCATCGCCTGTCTGGAGAACCAGCCCTACAACACCACGGTCAGGGAGATGTACATCATGTTTCTCACCGGTGAACTGGATGTCTACGACACGGAGACCGGCGAACTGTTCGACCCCGACACCTTTGCAAAAAAGAATGAGGAGCCATGGATTCCGAGCGATGCCACGATAGCCAACTACCTGAACAAGCCGAAGAACAAACTGCTGATCGAGGCCCGGCACAGAAGCTGGAGCGACTTCTACCACGAGCAGATGCCGCACATGCACCGTCACAGCGGAGAGTTCTCGCTGTCACAGATCACCATGGACGACGTGGATCTGCCGCGCCGCATGAAGGGGAACGGCACGGTGCATGCATATTATGCCTACGATGTGGTGAGCCAGTGCAGGATAGGCGCCGCCTACGGACGCGAGAAGGACGATGGCCTGGTAGTGGATTGTTTCCGCGACATGTTCAGGCTGATCGGGCGCAACGGATGGGGAGTGCCGGCCGGCATAGAGGTGGAGAACCACCTGATGAGCAAGTACCGCGAAGGCTTCCTGAGAGCCGGCGAGATATTCGACTTCGTACACTTCTGCGCCCCGCTCAACTCGCAGGAAAAATATGCCGAACCACTCAACGGTGCCTTCAAACGCTCGATAGCCCACAAGAACCACACGGGGGTAGGCCGATTCTATAACAAAGGCAAGAACCGCATCGACCGCCAGAAGATCAGCGACGGGACCAACGAAAACTATCAGGACAGACGCTACTTCACATTCGAGCAGCTCGTGGCCGATGACCGGGCCGACAACATGGAGTGGAACAACACCCTGCATCCCAATCAGAAAAAATACCCGGGCATGACCCGCTGGCAGGTGCTTGAGGCCAATATCAACCCGACGCTGCGTCCGCTCGACCATGCATCGCTGAGCCGCTATATCGGGGAAAGTGTGGAAACAAGCATCAGGCGCAACTCTACTGTACGTGTGCATCACACCGACTGGTGGCTTAGCAGTCCGGCCGTGCTTGAGCGTCTCGAGCCAAATAACCTGCACGTGACAGCCTTTTATCTGCCGGACGAAAACGGCGAGCCGCAGGGTGTCTACCTCTACCAGAACGGCACCTACATTGACAAGGTGAGCAAGGTAAGGACCTACAACCGCGTGTATGCCGAGCAGACCGAGGAGGACAAGGCCATATATACCGAACAGTGCAAGAAATTCAGCGAGTTCGAGGCCTACGTCCGCCGCAATGCAGCGCCGAGGATAGGCACCACCAAACGGATTGAGCTGACCGAGACCACGGCCGAGGCGGTGGAGACCCCCATACTGGAACCCGACACAGATTCGATGGCATCCATGGCATCATACGTGATCAGCACCGACTGGGCTGCGGCAGGCCGGGCTGACACCTGAAACAGTATTAAAACACCATACAAACGACAATATAACACCATTTCGACATGATAACGACAGAGATCAGAAAGAAAATAACCGGCGCCATAACCGAAGCGAGAAAGAACTACCCCAGTGATGCCAAACATGCCGCTTCACTCGGAATAACCACCTCGGTGTACAGCTCCATCAAGAACGGACAGACCGACAGGGTGCTGAGCGATGCCAACTGGATCAGCATAGCACGCAAGCTCGGTGTCAGCCTGCGCGACGAGATAGAGTGGAGGGCTGCAAAGACCCCGGTGTTCCAGTACGTCAGCGCACAGCTGGAATTCAGCCAGCAGTCGAGTGTGAGCGGCCTCCTTTGCGACGTGCCCAATATCGGCAAGACATTCACCGCCCGGTACTATGTGCAGACACACCGCAACGCCGTGTACATAGACTGCTCCCAGACAAAGACAAAACTGAGACTGGTCCGTAAAATAGCAGCCGAGTTTGGTGTCGACAGCAAGGGCCGCTACAGCGACGTCTACGATGACCTGGTGTTCTATCTCCGCTCCATCGACAGGCCTCTGATCATACTCGACGAGTTCGGGGACCTGGAACAAAAGGCATTCATGGAGGTAAAAGCGTTGTGGAATGCCACCGAACGCTGCTGTGGATGGTACCTGATGGGCGCAGATGGCCTGAAAGCGAAGTTTGACCGTCGTATCAACAGCACGACAGAGGGCTACACGGAGATGTACAGCCGTTGCGGTGACCGTTTCAGCAAGGTCACCCCAGACGGGACGGATGACCGGAAGGCATTCCTGAACGAGCAGGCGCGGATTGTGGCCAAGATCAATGCTCCCGAAGGAGCCGACATAGCCCAGATTGTCCGCATTTCCCGTGGCGGTCTACGCCGCGTATACACCGAGATAGAGAAACTGAAAAGACCGTGACCATGACACAACGTGCATACAGTACAAAAGATATTCTCGCCAAAACCTACGAGACGCTTCCATGGGAGGATGAATGGGCGGCGGCTTTCGGGCATCCGACAGTCAACGAGACATGGATGGTGCACGGGCCGTCGGGCTCCGGAAAGAGCAGTTTTGTGATGCAGCTTGCCAAGAAGCTCACGGAATACGGCCTGGTGCTGTACATGAGCTATGAGGAAGGCATCAGCCAGTCGTTCCAGAAGCGCCTGGAGCGGTTCCGGATGAACGAGGTACAGGGTCGGTTCCGGATAGCCACCCGTGACACCATCGATGAGCTGACAGCCCGTTTGCGGCGAAAGAAAAGCCCGAAATACGTAATTGTCGACAGCTTTCAGGCATCCGAATGGGATTTTTCCGAGACAAAGGCACTCATTGAGGCTTTCCCCCGCAAATGTTTCATCTTCATCAGCCAGGAGTACAAGGGGCAGCCGATGGGCAAAGCAGCACAACGGCTTAAATACTTTGCCGGAGTGAAGGTGAGGGTGAGCGGTTACAAGGCATACTGCCAGGGGCGGTTCATACCGGAACCGGGAATCTATTACCCCGTATGGGCGGAAGGTATTTTAAAAACGACAAATAATATCGGCTAAAATGGAAGTGACGAATTTCGGCAGATTTTACACTGCCATCCGGGCATTGAACCCGATTGGTGACCGCGACGAAGTGAAGCAGAGCATCGTCTACCAATACACCGACGGTCGCACATGCAGTCTGCATCAGATGACCCGGGAGGAATACAACCGCTGCTGCGAGGATCTGGAGCGTAAAACAGGCCAAAATGAAGAGCTGCGCCGGGAACGGAGCGCCACCCTCAAACTCATGCAGAAGATGGGTGTGGACACCACCGACTGGGGGCGAGTGAACCATCTGTGCGAGAATCCGCGGATCATGGGAAAAGTGTTTTATCTCATCTCAGCGGAGGAGCACCGTGAGCTGCGCCGCAAGCTCCATTGCATAAAACAGAAAGGTGGCTTCGGCATGGGGCGCAAAGCGCAAAGCACCGACACCAAGCCCAAGAATACATCAATAACCATAGTGATATCGTCCGGCTCCCACTTGGGGCAGGCTTAAACTGAGAAAGGATATGGGAAACAAACGGCCTCAGACATTTCATGTCACCAGAAGTACAGGGAGGCGTTACACTGCGGAAGAATGGAGTAAGCGCTGTCAGGAAACATGGCCCCTAAGAGGACAAGAAACCGCTTTTGAATTCAACGGGTTCAGGTATAATGACTGCGACGTCTGTACTAATCCGCGTATTGCGTTCTCCTGGAAGGATAAAGGGTCTTATAACAGCATAACCATATCTGTCTCTGAAAGTCCGGAGGGTTGGTCGTATGGTATTAAATGCATGCTGGGAACTTCGGAATACCGTCACGGCTCCACTTTCGTGAAAAAGGGAGACGAAGATTGGTATCCTACAGTTGATGATGCATACGCCGCGGCAGTCAAGGCGTTATGCAGACAAAGGGACTGGGCGGTTAAAAATGCGGCCGTCGAGCGACTTTCTGACGACGACGATCCGGATGCTACAGCAATGAAAAAAGCAATCGGCCCCGGGCTGCAGAAAGCCATCGGTATAATCAACAAACTTGAGGCGTATGTTAATCAGCCAAGCCTTTTTGGCTATTTATAAACCTTTAAAACATAATGCATATGAATGTAAAACAGCTGATACAGAATCTGGAGAAGTACCCCGAGGACATGGAGGTGTATTACAACGACTGGAACTACGGGGAAGTCCCTGTGGAAACACTGGAACCGAAAACCATCGAAGACGAAGATGGGGTGATTGAGGTATTGCTTCTTGACTGTTGAAAATGGCCATGAAAAAGAAATACCGCAGAGCCGTGTGCTTTACGCTGAATGGCATAATCTCTTTGATTGTACTGCCATTTATCATATTAGCCTATCTCGGCAGACTGAGCGAAACATTCCTTTTCGATTTCGCAATGAAGCCCTGCGACTGGCTCAAATCAAAACTGAGAGTGTATGACTATGACCCCGACTAATAAATGTGGGAACTGATTTACGATGAGGTATTTGGCTTCAAAAGGGAAATTTACCGCCCAAAAGATGACCGTGTATGTGCTAAGCTGCTCACTAATGGCGATTGCATAGATAAGAAACTCTACGCGAAAGAAAACGGTGTCAATATGGATTTGAAATGCCAGTTTTCGAATCCGAATTTGAGCGATTGTCCCGATTATCAACCCGAAGAAAAGAAAAGACAATGACAGACAGAACTAATGCTTGCCGCCTCGAGCAGGCGGCTGAGGAATACGCCGCGAAGCATTTCCTGGATGATGCGGAGCACCTGTTGTATGATCCGTGGCCGGAAGCCAGAGAATGGTACAAACAGGCATTTATAAACTTCGGCCGCATGATTCTCCAGCAGTTGAATTCCGAAATCGCAAAGGAGGTGGAGGATGAAACCAGAACTTCAAAAGAAAGAAGAAAAATCTATCAAAATGTAATAAAGATTTTCAAAGATTATGACTAAAGAACTGCAAAATTCTGTGTGGTCTATCCTCCCGAAAGAGTTCAAGGAGGAAGTTAAAAAGCTCGCTCAATATTATAGCAGACACGTATCGGCGCTGTTTGGAATGGAAAGACAACGAGCAGACAAGTTCTATTGTGAGTTTGTCTCGCTTTTTGGTAAACACAACCTCACCTCTGACGCGGAGGGAGAGGAGTTGCTGACGGTGCCGAGAAATAAAGTACAGGAGTTGTATGCTAAAGCAAAAGATATATACGACCTCTATACTAATGCGACATGTATAAACAGTTTGGAGAGCCATGCGATAGATATAAGTACAGGCAAGATGAAAATCCTTGATACTCTTTTCGGCTCCAAGTGCCTGCCGGATATAGAGCCGAAGCCAGCCGGGCCGAAGTTCAAGGTGGGCGACAAGGTGCGAATTTCGTGTGCATTCAGTTCCGGCGAGATTTGGGACAGTGTTCTAAATGGCAGGGTGGCTACGATAGTAGGATGTTATCGGGAAAGCAACAACTGGATTTATTGTTTCGAGGAGCCGATCAGGGATTTTGCCGAATTTTGGCTTGAACCCTGCACAGAGCAGGAAACGCTCCACTGCCCATCTTCCGAAACAGAGTGCTGTATTCCCGTGCGAGTGCCAAAGATGGACGAGCAGAGACTGTATATCGCGACACATATAACCGCTGCGATATACGCCAATTACGATGTTGCCAAGTGTTTTGAATCCATAGAAGCCATCGTTCAGAAGGCTGTTGAGACTGCCGACGCCCTGATTGCCGGATGCAAAAAAGAATAATTTACCAACCTTAAAACCATAAAGAATGATGAAAATGGAACATGTAGAAATGACCGCCGAAGAGCGGCAGGAGTTCGAGGCCTACCGTGCCGAGAAGGAGAAGAAACGCCTGGAGGCGGAGCGGAGGCAGCAGCGTGCCGACTATGCCGGGCTTGTGGACGACGAGGTGCGCACCACCATCCCGCAGCTGCGTGAGCTCAGCGAGCAGATCAAGGCCGTAAAAGAGACTGTGTTCGGCAACTTCGGGACGATCCTGAGAATGAAGTCTGAGGTTCTGGGCCTGACCCGCGACGACCAGCGGAGCCACACTTTCACAACCTCCGACAGCCGATTCCGCCTGACGCTGGGCGTGAACTGCATCGACGGCTACCGCGACACTGTGGAGGACGGTATCACCATGGTCAAGCAGTATATCGAGAGTCTGGCCCGCGACGAGGCCACCAAATCGCTTGTCAACGCGGTGCTGCGCCTGCTGAGCCGCGACGGCCAGGGGAACATCAAGGCCAGCCGAGTGCTGCAGCTGCGCAAGATGGCCGAGGACAGCGGCGACGACCGGTTCCTCGAGGGCGTGCGTATCATCGAGGAGGCCTACCAGCCCACGGAGACCAAGCGCTACATCCGCGCCGAGTACAAGGACGACAAGGGTGCATGGCGCTACATCCCCCTGGGGATGACCGACGTTGACTGACCCTCACGTCCGGACTTGACAAACCAAGAATCATTAATAAAAACAGGCTGTATCAATGGCAAAAAAGCGCGGCATGTCCTACAGAAAGCGCGTCGCAGACGTAAACCGGATATATGACCAGCATGCAAGAAGCGGATTAAGCAACCGGGAGATCTGGCGCCGGTACATCTATCCGATATACTACATCAGCGAGCGCACATTCTACAACATGATGAACGCCACGGCAGGGTCCTCGCGCCCGGTCGTGGCGTCCGACATGCCTACGTTGTTTGATTTGCTTGACGATCCGGCCCAAAAACAGAAGAACGATGGCAGACCTTAGCGCACAGGTGAAAGAGGTGTTCCGGCGAATCCTGAACGACCTCAGAGTGGAACTTGGCGACGAGTTCGACCAGAATTTCGAGCGCCAGGCCTTTTTCAGTGAGGCATGGCAGAAGCGGAAAAGCCCCACGCGCCCGGGCGGCCACATCCTGGTGGACACCGGAGGGCTGCGGAGGAGCGTCACGAGCCGCATCACGGAGAACAGCATCACGTTCAGCACCACCCATCCGGCAGCTGCCATCCATAACGAAGGGGGCGACATCAAGGTCACGGCGCGGATGAAGAAGTTTTTCTGGCATAAATACTATGATGCCACCGGAAGCTTCGGCCGCCGCAAGGACGGGACGCTTCGCAAGGACAAACGCACCCTGCAGCTCACGGACGAGGCCGCGTTCTGGAAAGCGATGGCGCTGATGAAAGTGGGCAGCGTGATCAGAATTCCCCGGCGACAGTTCCTGGGCACCTCGCCCGAAGTGGAAAACATAGTCAGGGGCATCATCGAGGACAACCTGACAGAATACGTTAACAACATTGATTTCGAGATAAAATGAGAGAAGAATTATACAGAACTATCAAGGCCCGGCTTGAAGCGTTGTGCATCAATGCCGCCGGAGAGTATTATGAACGCCCTAAGGATGCCGAAAAGGATGACGAACTGCATCCCCGTGCCATAAAGCACATCGACCTGTGGAACCGCAATGTGGAGTTCATAGAGCAGGAGATTCCATGGGAACGCCCGGCTGTGTTCGTCGAGTTCCTGCCGTTCCGGTGGAATACCATAGTAACCGGAGTGGAGTACCGGGCTGAGCCGCAGGTCAACCTGCATGTAGTCACCGACTGGGTGGAACAGGAATCAGACCTCGAGGCGTTCCGGCTGCTCGACAGGATCCATGAGCAGCTTGCTGACCTGTCCGGCGAAACATTCATGGACTTCGACATTGCAGCCTCCTCCACCAACCACAACCATGAGGAGATCCTGGAAAACATCGAGACATATTCGTGCACTGCTTTCCGGCATCTGAGATAGACCGATGCAAGGGGGTAGCGAAATGCGACGTCCTTACATTCGGCATAGAATCAAAAAAATCGCACTGGAGAGTGCGGTTATTTCAAAAGTTGTTGTATATTTGCGGTGCTAAAGTTTATTTCTACGTGACGGAATCCATCCGTCCACAGGCACCGCTTGATGGGCATTTTTTATGTCCGGCAACTGGTTTCCTATATACATAGCGATGTGCTAACCCCGTGATACGGTTGTAATGGCCGTGTCGGTCACGTAGAATAGACTTTAGCAGCGGGTAGTGGCGCACCGCTTTTTTTGCGCCCAAATGCTAAATTATTCTACAATGTACAACAAAAAGAATGAAGTCCCGGTAACCGGGCAGCTGGAAGTTTTCAATTTCAAGCAGGAAAACGTATCAATTCGTGTAAAATCAATTGATGGAGAACCTTGGTTTGTAGCAAAGGATGTTTGTGAGGTTTTGGATATTCAAAATTCAAGAGACACATTAGCCAAAGTTCTTGATGAAGATGAAAAGAGCGTCGCTACTATCTACACCCTTGGTGGGAATCAGAACATGCAAATCGTATCAGAAAGTGGTTTGTACCATCTGATATTTGTAAGCCGCAAACCAGAAGCGCGCAAGTTCCGCAAATGGGTAGCGAGTGAGGTGCTGCCGAGCATCCGCAAAACGGGGATGTATGCCGTGCCGCAGCGGCGGAAGGGGGTGGCATTGCTGCCGAAGAACCGCGGACAGAAGTGGGAACAGTTCTACACAGAGCTGGCGCGCTACACCACCCGTGAGGACGAGAAGCTGGTGGCCGGGCTGATGAACGTGACCCGCCGCCATGTGCACGAGGTAGCCATGGGGCGCAAACCATCCTACGGCGTGTGCTGCATGCTGGTTGACTGCGCCAAGGAGAACCGTGAAAAAGGGATAGAGCGCATGACGGCGAACCGCACGGTGGATATGGAGGAACTGCGCCTCGAACTGATGGCGGCCATCAACCCACAGAAGGCGTGACGATGGAAGCACCCGCCAAAATCCCGGCCATCACGCAGCTCATAACCGAAGGCTACGGCCCGGGTATGCTTGCCACCGTGATTGAATCGCTGCGGTGGATGGCCATGTCGTTCCGGCAGACCGGCAACATCTCGGAGTGCGACGAAGCTAACATCCTGAACCTGCTCATGCTCGAGGAGGCCGTGCTAAAGGACTGTTTCGGCATCGACCTCAACGAGCTGATCTGACACCACCAACACACCAACACACAGGGAGCGGCCGCCATTTACCTGCGGCCGCTCCCCCTCTTTATTATATGGACAAAGCTAAAAATGCCGAAATTATGAGCTAAAACTTTTGAATGTAGGGAATTGTTTGTACATTTGCAATGGTTCTAAGCCGTAAGGCCTTGAACCTCCATACAGCAGGGTTTCATTTGAAATCCTGCTGTTGTATTTGAAAGCCGTTGGCCAAAATGGCCTCTCTTGAGAGAAACAGATCTTTTCCATTCCGGATAATCACCACCTCTTGAATATCCGATTGATTGACACGCCCCTTGATACCGCGGGTTAAGTCAGACAAATCAATATCGGAATCAATCCTGATGACTATGTGTTTAGCTTGTTTTGAAGCACCTCTCAAAGCATTGTCTATCGCTCCCTTTGTTGGCTTGTAGTTCACCTTGTATTCTTGTTTGTATCCCAGGGTATGGTTAAAACTGTCTGCGGAAGTTTCATTATCCGGATTTGGCAACAAGTCTATCTGATAACCATGTTTGTTTGCAAGATACTTTGCGATACTGATATTTTCAGCTGATTCGTCACGGCCATGGTTCGAATGAATGCGGACTTTTCCGTTATCAACCGGTATATCAGTATAACATTCCTGTATGTGATGAAATAAAGCACACCCTTTGCACAGCTCACTGTCCGGGATGAAAGCGGCAAGGTGGGCAAGGGAATTCTTGCCTCCTTTGGCGATGGGGCAAGTGCGGCACTTGCTGATGGTGTAAGGGTTATAGTCGGGGACAGATTTGCCCTCGATGCCCGGATTGAACCGGAACATGCCCTTTTTATCGCGCTGCAGGGCCTCGTCGCCAAGGCGCATTGCCTCGCTGTGGGGAGTGACGGGATACTTTGACTTGCGCACCTGAACCACCGTGCATCGGCAATTCCATCCATTAGGCGGGTAGAACTCCTCCCAGAATGGATCGGATGGAGGGAGTGTCACGCCATGGAGGGCGGCATGTTCCGGACGCACCTTATCGTCCTTTTGAGTGCGGTACTGCAGATTGTACCGGTCACCGTCGGCCATGAACTGTTCCCATTTGGCAGCCATCTCGGCCGATGCGCTCACAAAGTTATACTCGGCGCGAAGGTAGTTGACATTGTAAGTTCTGTCGATGCTCAGAACATCGTTTAAAAAGCGTTCAAACGGCTTTTTATCGCCGTTTTCATCGAGCAGGGACGGGAATGCCTCATGCAGCTCATGGAACGCCTTCATGCCGGAGAAAATGAAGTTCGAGCGCGACAGGCGGCGACGCATCGCCTCCGACATCTCCACTTTCTCGAACGAAGAATCAAGCACCGAGGCATGAGCACCCACAAACTCCTGCACGGCCGGATCGGCCACAATCTCCACCTTGAAAGCAGCTCCCTCCTGGAGGAAAAGCGCCCGCATCATGCCGCTGAACAGATCCTTTAGCCTGCGGCCTATCTCGCCGGCATCGAAGGCCAGTGATTCCTGCTGGGGCATCTCCCCGAGGATGGCGGCATAGCGGCGGTGCAGCCCCACGTAATCAGTGGGGCTCAGTCGAAAAAACCGTTTGTGCGAGAGCAATCAAGCTCGCTTGGATTGCCGAGCGTGAGGTTTTTGGGTGTAACCAAAAAATTCTTTTCAGACTTATCGTTATCCTTTTTATCGGACTTACTGTCGTCTTTGTCGTCGGTTTTATCGGTTTCCGAGGAATCCTCAACAGCAGGCGTCATGCTTCTACGCGGCCCCACCGGCATGCCGTATTTGTCGGCGAAGTACGACGGCTCCACCTCATAGCGGTCGGCAATCATGGTCTCATAGGCCACCTGCTGTTCCGGAGTGTAGTCCACCGCATCATTCCACTCAAACCGTAATCCCTTCAGGGGGAACCCATGCTTGACCATGCGTGGAAGAAGCTGATTGTTCACAATATCACGGAGCATATCACGGTCAGCTTCCACAAGGTTCTCAAACACCTCCAGGTGCGTTTCGGACTGCGACAGGGAGGAGCCATCCTCGATTGTCATGGTCTGGCCTATGATGAGCTTGGACATTTCCGAATTGGCCCGGTCAATGCGCTTGTCGTACACATTGAACGCATCGCCCTTGCCGGATTCGACGAACTGGACCTCGGTTTCCATACCGGTGACCATCCCGAGGTTGCTACCAGCCTCCTGGATCATCCGCTCAAGACGTTTCCACTCCTTTGGATCGCGAGTGGTTGTCTTTGCCACCCTCATAGGCATCCCAAAAATCTCGGCAAAGGCATCCCAGAATGCAAGCGCATTCTTTTTAGGAATTGTCTGTTGCGCAGCTTTAAGGTATTTGCCAAGGTCTTGCGGGCGTCCCGCCTCGATGAGCCATTCCGAATAAGGAGCCTCGTGGTAATCAATGCCGGATGTCCAGTCATCGCCGACATTGAGTACGCAACGATGATACTCCGGGATCACATGCTTACGGGGGATAAGACTGACATCATCATAACAGATACATCCATCGCCATCCCTTGTCAGATCACCGAGTTCAATAAGTGAGTGTCCCCACCACAACGAATCATGACATAGTTCCAGCAGATGTTTGAACCATGCCTGATCGAAGTAGTGCAGTGCATCCACAACCTCATCGCCGTTTGCGTTGACAAGCTTGAATGAACGGGACATGACAAAACCGCGCCTCTGATCAATGCAACCGGTGAGATGCAAATCCACGTCCACATCCCTGTATATGTCGTAAAGCCGGTTCCTGTCGGGGCTTTCAACATTAATCGCCATCTGCCATGCCTTTCTCCAGTTGGCGATATCCTTTCGGGTAAGGGCATCGGTAGTCTGGTGAATCTGCATGACAATACTCCTGAGCTTAGCCTGCCCATCAGGCTTTGCAAGATTTATGTCACCGTATGGGGTCTGGAGAATCATGTCCCCATCCGTTTGTTGCGGGCTGCTGTCCAGGGTGGATTCTGTTTTTTCTTCACCCTGACCAGAGCGGTAGGTTTCAAGAAATTCGTCAAGAGAGCTCATATGATTACCAATTATGTCGGAGCTTGGGCTCACAGTGATAGACAGTTCCGAATGAAACATTTTTATCCCCCACATCCGCCAGCGGCAGGTCCGGAATTATCCTGCCGGCCTGGACACCTTCGAGCCATCTGATGGCGCGGTCATATCGTTCCTTGCGTATTTCGCTGCCCATTTTCTGCGGCTGCGAAGCTGTAAGATGATACAGGGCAATGTCGGCGGTGTACATTACGATAAGACGGTTGCGGGCCTCCCCCTCGGCTTGAAATATGGCTTTGCAGTCATAGACAGGACGCAGGTAACCGGAAACCTCCTCAATGGCCTCGAGCTCCGCATTGGCACGGTTCTGATCGGAGGCACGGGAGATAACCTTTAACGCATCGTCACCTATGACCACACCATAGTCGTTGTCAGTGATGAACATGGCTTAAATATTAAGTGGTTATAAAAAGTGCACATCTCTCAATGTCATCGAGGGTCACACCCTTGCGGAACCGTTTGCGCCTGACAAGCTCCTTGACGGTCTGTTTAGGAACCACCTTGAGAGATCCACCGAGATTGATGACGTAATATCTCATGCCGAACAGGTCGGCGAGTTTTTTAGCCTTGCGCACGGCTCTTTTGTATTGCCATGCAGCATAATACCGTTTAATAGTGTTGAACATATCACCATAAGTTTTTAGGGGGTCGACGCTGTATCGACACCGGTTTTAATGTCTCTTGCCTTGTGTATCGCTGCAGGAACCAGATTGCACCCTCGTCGGCATCGGGGGCATCATCGTGCACACGCGAACCGCGCTCGAGAGCGAGTGTCTGTTCGATGCCGACCTGCATATCCGGAGAATCCTTGAGCGCCTCGTTGTAGAACACGAAACCGCGCTCCCAGAGAGGCGACACAGCCTCGATGCGCTGGATCTTCTCCGGCTTGCTGCGTTTGTCCGGAAGAATGGGAAGCTGATAGCCCCGGATGTTTCCTTCGGCAGCAAACTCGTCCAGGATAATATCCTGCATGAAATTGGCCTCCATGAAGAAGGATATGGCCACGCGGTCGCGTGTGCGCTCGTACAGATCGTAAAGCCAGCGCACCATCGATGACACGGTGTCCTGACGCACATAGCAGTCTATAAGGTGCAGCTCGGTCCCGATTTTACCCCACAGACGGCATGCCTTGTAGTCGTTGGCAGTGGTGGACTTGAACGACGGGTCGGTGTAGCACACGAGCATTTCGTACTTCTCCAGTTTAGGCAGACGTTTGTAACGTATCCATTCATGCCGGAAGATAGAGCCGTCGTTAATGGGTGTGTGCATCATCTCCTTGTTCCAGGCACGGTAACCGACGAAATCGGCATAAGCCTGAGCCTCCTCGCGTGTCCATTTTTCCTTCCAGACTGGATTGCCGTTGCGGTCGACGGCCTTAATTTCCGAGACATACACGCCGCGTGTGGCACACATGTTGGCCAGGACAGAGCATTTGGAAATAAGATTGCCCACCATGATGAAGCGGCCGCGGCCCACATCCAGTGCACCGAAAAGCGCCTCCTTCACCCAGTCGGTAAGGTCCTTCACACGTTTTTCATTGCGGCACAGCTCATCATCGTCGAGGTCGTCGATAACGATGTAGTCCGGACGAGATTCACGGTCACGCAGACCGCGCGGCGACTGGCCACGCCCCACGGCAAGGAACTTCACACCGCCCTGGGTTTTGAATTCCCCCTCGGTCCATTCCCCGAGGCTCTTCTGTTCTCCGAAATCCGATACGATGCGGCGGTTGAATTCAAGCTCGGCCTGAATGTCGGCAAGCAGACGGTTGGCACTGTCCTGGCTCTTGCCCACAACCACCATGAAGCTGATGAGCCTTTTGGGCTGCAGCATGAGCCACAGCGGCAGAAAAATATCGAAATGGGTTGACTTGGCATGCCCGCGAGGCCATTTGAACACAGCTTTGAGATCCGGAGTGTTGCGCACCTTCATAGCAGCCGCATTATGGAACGGGGCATTGTGAATGACCTTGATCGGCTCGCCGGTTGTCTTGTCACGCAACGTGAGGTAATGCGGGAAATAATACTCGCAGAATGCAGCGTAATTGGAGAGCAGACGGCGCAGACGCCGGTCTCGGTCGGCAGCGGATTCCTTTGTCACCGACATTGTGACCGGCGTCAGGGAGTTGACCCGCTTGCAATGCTCGCGCCACTCCTCATAAGCTTTTTTTATTTCAGCAGCCGTGGCCATATCATTTCAGCTGATTTGAGCCCATTGACTCGATGATGTACTTGTCCTGAAACTTGTTGATGGCCTTTATAAGTTCCGGCGTCACTTCCGGATCTGTGGCCGCGCGGTATTCGAGCCAGCGTGAGAATGCCATGAACACCTCGATGGCATCGATGACATTGGCCTTCTTGTCAAGCTTCTCGATGACAGCCGACAGCTTGGACAGTTTGTCGGCGAGACCGGCAGCAGCCGCGGCATCGTCGGATGCATTCACCTGCTCAATGAGCCGGTCGATGGTTATGAGGAGCTTGTTGACAAGTTCCGGACGGGTGATGCCCCTTGCCGCACGGGCTTCTTTCCAGCCATCGGCGGCGCACCATTTGGAGATGGTCACCCTGGACACGCCCACCTTGTCGGCAATCTCCGTCATTTCCATTCCGGAAAGGAACAATGCCCGGGCAAGGGACTTTTTTCTTTCGTTTTCCTGTTTTGTTGCCATATCTGAAACGTGATAACATACTATTGAACTGGGTGCAAATGTGACTGAAAAAGAGCGTGCGACAAAAAAAGTGTGCAGCCATTGCATAGAAGTATGCAACGGTTGCACACTTTTTTGCCATGCACCAGACGGCATTGTAATATTGCACCGGATTTCTTTCCCGGCAAACCTGAAAGCGGCATGCCGGCAACAAATAACTACAACTGCAATGGGAAAACGAGTAAGATTGACTGATGACAGCCTGAACAGCCATGGAAGCCGGGTGCTTACATCCGGATGTGACACAGCGCAGTATGAGCGCAACCCGGTGCTCCTGTACATGCATGAACGTGGCAAAGTTATCGGCTACATGAAGGACATAGAGGTCAAAGAAGGTGAGATTACAGGAGAGCCGGTGTTCGACTGTGCGACCGAACTGTCCAAACAATGCAAGAAACAATGGGAGGTAGGATCGCTGCGGATGGTCAGTATCGGTATTGATGTAATTGAGCTGAGCGAAAAGCCCGAACATCTGGTGGCCGGGCAGACTGCCCCGACAATTACCAGGAGCAAAATATTCGAGACCTCCATTGTGGACATCGGGGCAAACGACAATGCCATTGTGATGCGCAAAGACGGAAAACAGATAACGCTGGGTAAGGATAGCGAGAACCCGTTGCCCATGCTCAGTAATAAACCTCAAACAACCAAACAGCAAATGGAACTTAAAACTATCGCCCTGAAACTGGGCTTGCAGGAAACTGCAGACGAGACCGCGGTGCTTGCCAAGATCGGAGAACTCAATCTGACCGTCGCCGAGGTGGAACAACTCAAAAAGGAAAAAGATGCCCTGGAACTCGCACAGATTACAACTGCGGTTGAGGCTGCCATCAAAGAAAAACGCCTTACTCCGGCCAAAAAGGAACATTTCGTAAACCTCGGTAAGACTGTCGGCATCGACAGCCTCAGGGCCACACTTGAGGCCATGTCGCCTGCCGCAAAATTAAGTGCCGCAATCAATGTTACTTCCGCCACCGATGCCCCCGGTGCGCAAAAGAATTACACAAAACTTTCCGAGGTCCCGGCAGATGAACTCCGCAAGATGCGCAGCGAGAACCCTGTGGAGTACAGCCGCCTGTTCAAGGCTGAATACGGCTTCGAATGCAACATTTAATAACCACAAATAACAACAACCGATGAAAACAGCAACAAAAACCATCTGCGCCCTGCTTTTCAACATGCTCACGGGTGCAATCATTGCAACTCTTCTCGGCATCCCTCCTCTTGCCGGAATGCTCTTCATGGTGGCCGTCGGAACCGCCATGAGTTTCGCTCCGCGCGCAGAAGGCATACTCCGCGAAGGGGTATATACCGAGATATGGACAGGCGAGCTTGTGAAAGGGCTCCGTGAGTTCCTGACAGGCTCCTGGCTTGACGGCATACCCGACCAGTCGTCCATAGTCAATAATGATGTGATACACCTGGTGGAGGTGGGTGTCGACCCTGACGTGCTGATCAACAACACGACCTACCCCATCCCCCTTCAGGCACTTGATGACAAAGATATCGCCATATCGCTTGACAAATTCCAGACGAAGGTCACACCGGTGACGGATGATGAGCTTTATGCCAGCTCGTATGACAAGATGTCTCGCGTCAAAGAAAGCCATGCCAACGCAATCAACGACGCTAAATTCGCCAAGGCGGCCCATGCGCTTTGCGCCCAGAAGAATACCGCCCTGACCCCTGTCCTCAAGACAACCGGTGTGGCTGATCCGACGACCGGACGTCTGTGCCTTACCGTCAAAGATCTTGTCAACCTCAAGGAGGCACTTGACAAACTTAAAGTGCCGACCTCCAACCGCCGCCTTGTCCTGTGTCCTGACCATGTCAATGACCTCCTGCGCACAGAACAGGTATTCCGCGAACAGTATAATATCGACCGCAATACGGGCAAAGTCGGCAGCCTGTACGGTTTCGACATCTATACCTACGGGGATAACCCTGTATATACTGTTGCCGGAGAGAAAAAGGCTGTCCATGCCTCTGCCGGCACAGGGGAGTTCCAGTGCTCGTTCGCGTTCTACACCCCGCGTGTGTTCAAGGCAACCGGTTCCACTAAAATGTATTACAGCGAGGCTTCGACAGACCCCGAATACCAGCGTAACAAAATCAACTTCCGGCATTATTTTATCGCGATGCCCAAGAAAGGTGATGCAGGCGCTGTGATGATGAGCGGGTATAAAGCTCCGGAAACAGGTGATGAACCTGCCGGGAGCATCACGGCACAGCCGACCGAGCTTGTGTTTGCAGCAGCCGGTGAGACTAAGACCGTGACTGTAACGGCGAGCGGCGAATGGACCGTTGGCGCAGTCCCTGAGGGTTTCACCGCGACCAAAACCCAGACCGGTCTGAGCATTGTAGCCTCGGCCAACGAGGGTAATGCAGCCCGCAGCGGCAGCGTGGTGGTGAGCCTGCAGAGTGACGCCACCAAAAAGGCGACCATAACCCTGAGCCAGCCCAAGGCGTGACACCATGGCAAAGCTTAAATACCTTGTACTGCACTGTACCGCGACACCCGAAGGGCGTGAGGTGACATCCGCCGACATCCGGCGGATGCACCTGAGCCCGGTGTCGGAGGGCGGACGGGGATGGAAGCAGGTGGGCTACACCGACATGATCCATCTGGACGGCAAGGTGGAGCGCCTGGTTGACAACAACGAGGATGCCAACGTTGACCCGTGGGAAATCACCAACGGTGCCAAAGGCTACAACTCCGTCAGCCGCCATGTGGTGTATGCCGGAGGGTGCGACAGGTCCATGAATCCCAAGGACACACGTACACCGGCCCAGCTCAGGGCGATGGAGGCGTATGTTAAGGACTTCCACCGCCGCTTTCCGGAGGTGCGGATCATCGGCCACAACGAGGTGGCAGCCAAGGCATGCCCGAGTTTCGATGTGCAGGCATGGCTCAGATCAATCGGAATAAACCAGTGACAAACCAGTAAAACCAATCAAAGCGATGGGGTTCAGCGAGATACTCAACATACTGCTCGGAGGCGGGCTTGTGGGACTTGTGGTGGCAGTGGCCACCATGAGGGCAACTGTGCGCAAGGCCAACGCCGATGCCGAAAAGGCCAGAGCCGATGCCGAGACGGTGAGAATCACCAACACGGAGAACGCCACGCGGATACTGGTGGAAAACATTGTAAAACCACTCAAAGAGGAACTGAATGCAACCAGAGAGAAATTATCGGAAACCGAGAAACTCATGGCTTCCATCCAAAAGGAACTGGGGGCTGCCAAGAGGGCTTTGTCACGGTTGTCCCGGGCTGTGGAATCTGCCACTAATTGTCCTCATGCTGACGATTGTGTTGTGCTCCGCAAGCTGCGCAACAACAAAAAAGACCCGGACGGAGCAGAACCTGACTTTATCGACCTCCGGGACAACCGATACGACGGCTGCTGTGACCAGGATAACGAGCACCCTCCCGGTGCCCGAGAGCAAGGTGAGCCTGCAGATATCCGTGGACAGCCTCCTTAGGTTGCCGGAGGGTGCGGCCTACCGGAAGAGCCATGACCGGGCGCATGTGGAGGCCACCCAAAAAGGGGGTGTAATCTATATCACCGGCACATGCGACAGTCTGCAACGTGTGGTGGAATATTACGAAGCGCTGTACCACACGGCACGCGACGAGCTCGAAAACTACCGCGAGGAGACAGAGCACGCTGAAGCAGACCGGACGCCCGAGTGGAAGATATGTGCCACAGGGCTGGCGGTTGGTTGGCTGGCAGGGATAACAATGACAATTTACATGATCACAAAAACAAGGAAGGAAAATGAATAAAAATTTTATGTACGGCATCGGGGAAGTGATATGCCGGGACACGAAGGTGGGCTACATCGCCAAGAACTCGTTTGATCTTGGGGGCGTGAAGCCGCAGGCCGCCGAGGTAGAGGCAGAACAGGCGCCGGGATCGCCCGTGCTTGTGATAGCCCAGAGCAACGGGAAAATCGGGCCGAAGTTTGACATGATACAGCTCACCTTCGAGAGCCTGCAGCAGCTGCTTGGAGGCCGCCTGATCAAAAACAGTGAAAATAAGGTGACAGGCTGGACGGCGCCCCGCTCGGCGATGGTGATGGAGGGTCCGTGGGAATTCAAGCTCGTGTCCGGGCAGTCAATTCTGATACCCAACGCCACGTTGCTTGCGGACCTCGCGGGGAAGCTTACGCTTACCGAGACCGCCAAGATCGAGGTGGAGCTGAAAGTGGCGATGCCCGCAGAGAAGGGTGTACCACCCTATGGGGTGTTTGACAGCGACGCGCTGCCCGATGAATGGACCACAGGTAGTAAGTATTCTCTGCCCAAGGAGACTGCCGACAAAACTGCCGGGGCCGCGCAGCAGAACGCAGATAACGCCCCCGATAACGAATCTCAGGAGGGTGCCTAAGCTATGGGGCGGCCGAACGGGATGGCGGGACGTGTCATCGAGATTGCAGCGGCGGAGGCGCTGCTTGATGCCGGGGTACGGATGCCGCTGAAAGAGATAAGGCTGCCGCTGGTTAAGCGCCCCATCAGACTGCGTGTGACACTGAAGAGGCCATATTTGTCCGGGCAGTTCAGATTTGCCCGGACATACTTGCAGTTGGGGGTAAGCGCAGACGAACTGGCGACAATGGACAAGGATGCCCAGATGCGTTTCATGGCCGTGCACGGCGGGAAGGTGAGCCGGATGGTGGCCGAAACGCTGTGTGTGGGGCCGGTTAAAGAACTGTTCTTGAAGCCGGTGACATGGGTGCTGGAGCACTGTGTTGAACAGCGTTTTCTGTTTGCTGTGGCCGAGCGGTTCGTAGCGATGATGGGCACTGGCCCTTTTGTGAATATTATCAGATTGGCGGAGCGGATGAATCCGCTGCGGCCAAGACTGAGCCGGGACGCGAGGGGGAGTTAAAGAGCCGGTGGGAAGGCTCCCATAGCCCCTTTGGATTTGTGTGGCAGATTGCCGAGGCGACGGGATGGAGTGTGGACTACATCCTGCACCGGGTGAACTACCAGACGCTTGTGATGATGCTGAGCGATGCCCCTCGCTACCGCAGTGCGGGAGAGAGAGACCGAAACGGCCACCAAACTTCCGGTGGCGCGGAACTCACCGCAGAAGAGGAGGCGGCCCAGGTGGCCGGCCTGTTCGCAAGCAGCCTTAAACGATAAAAACAGAGCACGACATGAAACCGGTGGAACTCGAGTTTTTGATGAAAGACGGCGTGACGCCCGGCGTGGAAAAGGCCGGGCGTGCTGTCCGTGAGTTTACTGACAGCTCAAAGGAGGCGATGGCCGAGCTTAAGGCCAGCATCCAGGAGCAAAAAAAGGTAATTTCCGACCTTGAGGCTGAAACGGTAAGGCTCGAAAAGGCATGGCACAATGCCGCGCCCGGTGACGCATGGTTCGCCGCCAAAAACAAACTGGAGGCCACACGGCAGCAGCTCGATGAAGAGAAAAGCACCCTCGAAGAGCTGACGGCACGTTATAATGAACTGGGAACGTCTGCCGAGACCAATAACAGTAAGGCCGAAAGTAGTGCCCGCAAGCATGATTCCGTGCTCGTAAAACTGCTTGGGGGGCAAGAAAAGTATAACGAGATCATGTCGAAAATGCCACCGTCCCTCCAGGCGGCGGCTACCAACATAAACGGCATGACCGGTGCGGCGCGGGCTTTTATCGCCACTCCGCTCGGCGCCATACTTGCAGCCATCGTGCTCGCATTGCAGGCCGTTTCCACATGGTTCACATCCTCAGCCGAGGGCGAGATGGAGTTTGCCCGTATGAGCGGTTATCTCGGCGGCATCCTCGATCAGCTTAAAGAGGTGGTTATGGCCGTGGGTAAAGCCATATTCCGGATGGTTACTGATTCAAAGCAGGCATTCAGTGATTTATGGGAGCACATCAAATCCCAATTTATCAACCGTCTGGAGGGTACTGCCGGAATTGTCACCAATTTTGGCAAAGGCATCTGGCACGCCATTACAGGTGACTTCGACGCTGCCAAAACCGATTTTAGCCAGATGGGCAATGACATTCTCCGGGCAACGACCGGTGTGGACAACCTCGCCGGCAAGACAAAGGACTGGCTGCACAACACCCATGAGCTTGCAAAGGCCAATTCCGAGATTGCAGTCCAGGAGAAGCAGCTGCACCGCGACCGCCGCCAGTGGAGCGTCGAGGAGCAGAAAATGGACAACGAGATATCCGAACTGCGCCTCAAGGCCCAGCGCGGTGATGCCGATGCCAACAAAAAGGCCCAGGAACTTATCAAGGAGAAATACAACCGCAATATCGAATACCAGCAGAGGGAACTCGACCTTATCCGGCAAAAGAACAGCCTTACCACCAATTCCGATGCCGACTATGACAAGGAGGCCGAGGCCCAGCGCAAACTGCTCGCCCTTGAAAAGGAGCGCAACACTGAGCTGAGCTTTTTTAACCGCAAGGACTTTTCGTTGGGTAACAAGGCTGCCACACTGGCTGAGCGTCAGCTGACGGCAGAAACCAAACTGCATCAAGAACTGCTCGAGCTGCAGCGCCGCAATGATGCCGAGGAGATCGCCATCATGGACGAAGGGACAGTCAAAAAGCTCCGGCAGATTGACAATGACTACACCAAACGGAAAAACGAGATTGCCAAGCTCGAGGCCTCATGGCGTAAGGACAATAAGACTGCCGGACATGGCGAATCTCTTACAACCGAACAGCAGGCTGCCCTGGAGGAGGCCGGACGTCTTAACGAGGAGCTGCGTTCAAAAGCGGTCGGTGAGGTATATGATGCCGAGTGGGCGGCCATGCGCGAAAATGTGGAGCGCTACGGCGACTACCAGGCCCAGAAACTTGCCATTGCGGAGGATTACGCGGAGAAAATCCGGAAGGCCCAGAACGAAGGTGAACGCCGCAGCCTGGGGAGAGAGAGGGATACGAAGCTGGCACAGGTGACGACGGCCGAGATGAAGGCCAACATAGAATGGGGCGTTGTGTTCGGGGAATTCGGCGGGATGTTCCGCGAGGTGATCGAGCCGGTGCTCGCGGAGGTGCGCGATTATGTGCAGACCGACGAGTTTAAGAATGCCGACCACGACAGCCAGCAGGCGCTGCTGGATGCGTTGCGGCAGATGGAAAATGCCGCCGGCGAGACAACTGCGGCAAGCTTCGGGCAGCTGGGGCGTGAGATTGATGCCTACCGTGCGAGCACGGATGAGCTGCGAGCCGCACAGGAACAATATAAAGAGGACTTCGGGATGCTGACACGTGCCCAGGAGGACTATAAGGCTGCCGTGCAGAGCGGCAACACGGTGCTTGCGGCCGCGGCGGAACTTACGCTCAATGCCGCCCAGGCACAGGCGGATGCCTCGGCTGAGGAGGTGGCTGCGCGGAAAGAGGCTGCCGATGAGGCCAAACGCACGGTGACCCAGACGGCCACCACCCTTAAAGAGGGGATGGACGGTGTGCTGGGTGGCCTCCAGAAGATGGCATCCGGAAGCGCCAGCGGTGTGCTGACCGGTTTTACGGAGCTTGGTAAAGGTGCGGCAAAGCTCAACGGAAATATCGGCAAGAGCTTCGGGGAATTTGCCAAGAAACTCGAGAACGCCCCTGTCGTGGGCTGGATTGCGGCGCTGCTGGATGTGTTCAAGGACGGGTTGTCGGACTTCATGGTGTCGCTGATTGATGCCGTGACAGGGGCGGCCGCGAATATCCTGAGCGATGTGCTCAGCGGGGATTTTGCAGTTAACACTGCAAAGGCTCTTGTGGGCGGCGTGGGAAAGGTGCTTGACACGGTGACGTTCGGCTTGTTCCGGACGCATGGAAACGAGGCTGAGGTGGAGGCATCGCTGAACCGGTTGACGGAGGCCAACGGCAGACTGGAGGCCTCGATGGACAGTCTGCGCGAGACGATAAGCGCCGGCCGAGGCATGACATCGGTTGAGGCATACCGGGAGGCGCGCCAGAATCAGGAGCGCATCAACGCCAACTACATGGATATGATCCGGGCGCAGGCGGAATACCACAGCAGCAAGCACAGCTGGAACGCCACGCGCCGCGGGTTCACGGCCGATGAGATCCGGCAGATTTCTGAGGTAATCGGGCATGCTTTCAGCGGCGATTTCTTCTCACTCAGCCCGGAGGATATGAAGGCGTTCCGTGACCAGCTGCCGAACCTGTGGCGCGACTTTTTTTATTCCGGCAGCTCCGACAACTATGCCGACCGGGTGCTTGAAAAGGTGGATGCCTACATAGCCCAGGCCGGTAAGCTCGGTGAGCTCCGGAGCCAGCTGACGGAGGCCATGACGGGTGTGACGTTCGACGGGATGTACAGCAACTTCCTGAGCAAACTCTCCGACATGGAGTATGCCGCCGGCGACGCGGCTGAGGACATCTCGGAGATGTTCTACAAAGCTATGGTCTCCAATAAGATCGGCGAGCTCTATTTCGACGACCTGCAGGCGTGGTATGACAACTGGGGCGCGGCGATGGAGAAGGGCCTTAGCCCCGAGGACATCGAGAGGCTGCAGAAAGAGTACCAGGCCATAGTGGAGGGCGCCATCAAGACGCGCGACGAACTGGCCGCCATGACCGGCTACAATCCGGACAACGGGGGCGGTGGCAGTGGCCAGAGCGGCCGGAGCGGCTCGTATGCCGCCTTGAGCCAGGACCAGGGTACCAAACTCGAAGGGCTTTTTGTGAGCGTGCAGGGGCATGTGATCAGCATCGACGGCTGGGTGGAGGATGTGGCCGCGAGGATGAGTGCCGCCGAGGGGTATCTGCGTGACATCGCCGAAAACACCAAAAACAGCGATGAAAAGCTCGGGAAGATCCTGGATCTTGTGGAGAAGATGGAAAGAGACGGTATAAACTGGAATTGACATACAGACATGGGAAAGAGTGCGCTTGAAGGGCTTTTGCTGATAAACGGCAAGGACGTATGGACAGAGTACGGTGTATTCCTGGCTGAGGAGAAAGAGGGGGACCGGCAGAATCAGACGTCGCTGATGACGCCATCCAAGGTTAAGGGGCACGTGGGGGTTGACCTGCGTGACCTCCCCGGGGTGAAATACTCGGAGAAACTGCAGGTGTGCAACACCGAGCGTGACGTTACGCTGCTGTTTGCCCTTATGGCTCCTGGCCGCGATGAATGGCTGCGGCGTTACCGCGCCTTTATAAAGATGCTCAAGGAGGGCACTGACGGCTGGCTGACAGTTAAGGTGCCGACGCTGGGGCTGGAGATGCGGATGTTTTATGTGGACAGCGGCAACTATAAGCCCCTTACAAGCCTTTGGCAGACGGGGATGCAGGTTAGCAGTTTCCGTGTGATACTACGCGAGCCGAAGCCTGCGCTGTAATGGCCATTGAAGAGTGTTTGAACATGATTTAAACTGTGATTAAATAGTGTAATGGGACTAAAGATATATGACCGGAACGGCGGGCTGCGTATTGAGGTGCAGCCGTCGGATTCGTCGAGCCAGACGGCGGAGCTGCAGGGGGACGATGTGCTGTCGATGTCGTTCACGCATCACGGGTATGCGGGGCTTGAGGTTGACGATTACGTTGACTTCGGGGGTGTGCGCTACCGCATGACGGAGCGCTACCGGCCGAAACAGAAGTCGGCGATGGAATGGGAATACAGCATAAAGCTGTATGGCCCGGAAAGCCTGCTGCGCGATGTGCTCGTCATCAAGAATTTCGAGGGGGAGCAGGAGGCTGAGTTCACGCTGACGGCACCACCGGCGGAACATGTGGCCCTCGTTGTCAGTGCGCTCAACGGTGGCAGTGGCGGCGAATGGAAACGCGGCACTGTGACCGGAACGGAAAATATCACCATAGACTATTTCGGCAAGTATTGCGACGAGGCCCTGCGTGAGATAGCCGAGAAGGCCGGGACGGAATACTGGACCGACGGCACCACGGTTAACGTGTGCCGGTGCGAGCACGGCGAGCCGCTTACCCTCGGGCTTGCCGACGGCCTGACCCGTATAGAGCCGGCGACGGCGGGGAATGTCAAGTTCTATACGCGCCTGTTCCCGATGGGGAGCACGCGCAACATCGATGCCGAGAGTTACGGCCACCGGAGGCTGCAGCTGCCGGACGGGGCGAAGTATGTGGAGATCAATGCAGACCGCTACCGCCGCAAGGACCACTACGAGGAGGCTGCATTTGCCGGAATCTATCCGCGCTACACGGGTACTGTGAGCTCCGTGCGCAGCGAGACCCGCAAGGGTGCGGACGGGGAGGATTTCACTGTGTACTATTTCAAGGACGATGCGCTGCCGTTCAACCCCGACGATTATTTGATGGCCGGGAAGGTGATGCGCATCTCGTTTCAGGAGGGGAGCGATCTGGGTGGCCTGGGTGATGAGGACAACGGTACATATTATTTTGAGACGAACTGGCACGCCGACACCGGCGAGTTTGAGCTTATAACCATCTGGCCATACAAGGACAGCGCGACGCAGCTGCCGGGTGGCGTGCTGGTGCCTAAGGCGGGTGACAAATATATCCCATGGAACATCCGCATGCCTCAGGAGTATTACACTTTGGCGGAGGCGGAGTTTGCCGCGGCCGTGCAAAAGTACAATGCCGACCATGATGTGGACCTGACGGTGTTCAAGGCACAGACCGACCATGTGTGGGTGGAGGATAACGCCGCCGACCTGTTTGTGGGCCGGAGGGTCCGGCTGGTAAGCGACCGTTATTTCCCGGCGACAGGCTACCGAGACAGCCGCATAACCAAGATCAGCCGCAAAATCAACCTGCCGGCACAGATGGAGGTGGAGATCGGTGATGCGCTGGGCCGCTCCTCCAAGACAAAAATTACCGATGACATACGGGACGCACGCGACTATGCACGCTCCATCGGCAACTCCGTGTCGTTGCCCGACATTATCCGGACGGGCGACACTACACGCCCCACTGACAACAATCTGATGTCGGCGCTGCGGATTATTAAAGATTTCCTGTGCAAATACAAGGACGACCGGACGGCGCACAAGCTGGCCACCGACAAGGCTTTCGAGGTGGGTGAGTTTCTGGCCGGAGTGAGCGGGGGATTTTTCGGGATCGACCAAAACGGGGATTCTTACCTGGAGG
>UQER01000027.1 GCA_900540205.1 uncultured Porphyromonadaceae bacterium
GCCTCAGCCGCGCCATCCTGGCCAACCGCACCTCCCCCGACCTCGCCGACGTCGCTTCCCGCGTCTACACCCGCGACCTCTTCGCCCGCGACTGATTCCCTCCGGCACACGAAATACACCGATTTATAATTCTCACCATGATCATCAAACGAAAAATGGGAAACTCCACTTCTCCGGCGCTTAAAGATGCGCAAGGCCAATGGACGGATTATGCGAAGAAGGCAATCTGGGAGAAAGCCGAAACCATTCCCGACAAAGATCCGTCAATTTACCGCCTTGACCCATGCGGCGACATGATAAAATGGGATGAATACGCCAACGACCATTCGCCGCTCGGTTGGGAGATTGACCACACATATCCTGAAAGTACCCTCAAAGACCTCGGAGTGCCGCAGGAACTCATCGACGACCTCCGCAATCTCCGGCCGATGCAGGCATCAAACAATGCCACAAAGCAAAACCATTATCCGGTATATCCCTATAAAAAGGAAGTGCTTGGCCAGACTGTGGCACGTGATTATGAGGTGAACAGGCATGTGCATGACGATTTAAAGGACCTCTATAAGGACGTCCTGCCCCGCGCGATTGTCCGATTCCGAGCGCTTGCAGGCTTACCCACCGCAGCCGGCAGCATCTCATCCCCCTCCACTTTCCTTGACACCATAGTAACCCCCTCCGCTTTTGACCTCGACGACTAACCATCCAGCCCCTCCTGCGTCTACACCCACTGATTCCTATATAGAACATTCATTGTCAATAGACGTCACTGGCTTATATATTTGCGAATGAATAATTCCTCTCGCACAGCAAAGAGTCTTCAAAATAGTAGCGTTGCATTACTTTTTTTTGTAGTGCAATTTTTGTTGTCATTTTATTCAAGAAAGATTTTTTTAGATTATCTCGGTACTGAAATTCTTGGCCTTAATACTACGGCGGTTAATATTCTTCAATTCCTTAATCTGTCAGAATTAGGGATTGGCACAGCTGTTGGATTTTCATTGTATAAACCGATAAAAGATAAGGATGAGGATACAATCAACGAAATTGTAACCCTTCAAGGACATCTATATAAGCGCATTGCTTCAATCATAATCTGTGGAGCGTTAATCGTGATGTGTTTCTTCCCATGGATTTTTGAAAAGATGACATTGCCGTTGTGGTATGCATACGCGTCCTTTTGCGTGCTTTTATTCAGCGCATTACTTGGATATTATGTGAACTACAGACAGATAGTATTAGTGTCTTCCCAGATGGATTATAAAGTCCAATTCGGGTTCACTTCGTGGAACGTAGTCAAGGTGATATTGCAAATTGTTGCAGTAAGCCAATTGCAAAATCCTTATGTCTGGTGGTTGTTTTTGGAAGTCGCATTTGCAATTATAGCATCAGTTTCGCTAAGGATTGTCACGAAAAAAACGCTGCCATTTTTGCGCCATAGTGGTCATACTTATGCAGATCTAAAGTTGAAATACGCAATAATACTGACAAAAATAAAGCAATTGTTTGTACACCAAATTGGAGCGTTTGCTTTGTCTCAAAGTAGTCCGTTGATTATTTATGCTTATGCAAGTTTGTCATTAGTAGCCATATATGGGAACTATTTGATTGTTGTAAATGGGCTAATGAGGTTGGTAAATGCCGTCTTTAACAGTATAGGAGCCGGTATCGGTAATTTGGTTGCTGAAGGGAGTATTGCAAATGAATTGAAAGTATTTCACGAACTATATAGTACCCGTTTTTTCATAAGTGCTATAATTACATATTCCCTTATAGCATTGGGCAATCCGTTCGTTTCTGTATGGATAGGTGAGGCTTATTTATTGCCTAGGTTATCGTTATTATTAATGTCTCTGACATTATTTATACGACTTAATCGTGCCTCGGTAAATAATTTCATAAATGCACATGGGCTGTATCAGGATATTTGGTCTCCAATAGCTGAAGCTTCAATCAATATAGGCGCGTCCATATTGTTGGGCTATTTTTTCGGATTAAATGGAATTCTTGCAGGAGTTTTAATTAGCGTGATAATCATAGTAGATATTTGGAAGCCATACATGTTGTTCCGTAGGGGTTTTCATGTGTCTCCATTACGATATTTTGTGATGTATGGCAAGCATTTGGTAATTGCCCTTTTGTCGGCCATAATAGTTTGGCTTCTACCTGTAAAATGTGAGCTGTCTGGATCTTGGATTAATTTAATTTGTCAAGCTGTAATTGAAGTATCGTTGTATTCTATTGTTTTAGGAGTTCTCTTGGTTATATTTCAGACCGGCTTGAAACAATTCTTGAAAAGATTTTTCAAAATAATAAAGAGAAACCATTAAAATGAATATATTATTTTATCATTATGATGAAACGTGCCCAACTATGGGTGGTATTCAACGGACTACAGCACTCGTGGCTGACGGTTTGAAAAAGCAATTTGGATATACGTGCTATAATATTTATAATTATCCTACACGATATCCAATGGATATACCGCGATATAATTATGAGAAAACATTCAGATTGCCACAGAGATTCACTGTGAAAGATGTTGTTCCTATAATACAACGTTATCACATAGATGTGATTGTTAATCAAGGCACACTGGCCAATAATATTTTTTATGAGGCTGCGCAATTATCATCTCATACTTGCAAAGTGCTGTATTTTCATCATAATACGCCAAGGCGATTATGGGATTTGACTTTTTCAGGGTGCATACGGAATTTTAAAAGAGTTAAGGGGCTTAAACTTAAATTGAAAGGGAGTATGAAAATTCTGACATTTCCCTTGTACAGAGCATGGTTTAAGTGGTATACCTTGCGTAAAAACGCCAATAATTATCGTCGAATCTATGATGAATCTGACCGATTTGTGCTGTTGTCAGAGCGATTTTTTAATGAGTGGTGCGCACTAACAGAATACCATAATCCTACACGTCTTATGGCAATTCCGAATGCTTCAAGTTTTACTTGTTTTGCCGATGAAGATGTCGTGAATAATAAAAAGAAAAGATTGTTATTTGTCGGTAGGATGTCAGAGTTTCCTAAAAGGGTGCATTTAGCGATTGATATATGGCGTGAAATTTGTAAGGATTCTCAGTATGATGATTGGTCTTTTGATATTGTCGGCTCAGGGAAGGATTTAGACGAATTTAAACATCGAGTGATAAAACAAAAGATACCACGTATAACTTTTTACGGGCAACAAAATCCTGAAAACTATTATCGTGAAAGTGCTATTTTTTTAATGACATCCTGGAGAGAAGGTTGGCCGATGACGTTGAATGAAGCAGCCCAGATGGGATGTGTACCCATTGTTTTCGATTCATTTGCATCTGTACGTGATATAATAGAAGATGGGAAAAATGGGTATTTAATTCCTCCATTTGATAAACAGCGATATGTCAATAAACTTAAAGAATTAATGTCTAATGATGTTTTGCGTAAAAGCATGGCTATTGAAGCTGTGAAAATGTCACGCCGATTCACACCTGATATAATTCTTGAAAAGTGGAGAAATCTATTTTTTGATTTGGACAAAGATCAAGATAAATGATATAAGATATGAAACTAAAAGATCAGACTCTTGCTCATATATATAGAGCGTTAAAATGGCGCTATCTCAAGCGTTTTGGATCTCCGAAAGCCTATGCCGATTATCTGTATTTTCTTAGATTCGGGAAAAGAATAAAGTGGGATGCTCCCGAAGATTTGAATCAATGGATAAACTGGCTTGCGTTCAATGCGGATACAACCCAATGGAGTTTATTGGCGGACAAATATGCAGTCCGCGAATATGTTGCAGAAAAGGGCTTTGAAAATGCCCTCGTTCCGTTATTGGCTGTATGGGATAAGCCGGATGAAATCACTTTTGATAAATTACCTTCAAAATTTGTCCTGAAAATTAACAATGGAAGTGGAGATATTCGTATAATTCGGGATAAAAACAATGTAGACATTGATGAAATAAAAAAATACTTTGCGCATATATACGAACATCCTTTTGGTATCGATACTGCAGAACCACACTATCTGAGAATCCAACCTAAAATCATTGCAGAACAATTATTGGAAAACATATCGAATAAAAATGATTCTTTAATTGATTATAAGTTTTACTGTTTCAATGGGATTCCTAAATGGTGTTTCATTTGTAAAAACAGAACGAAACATCATTTTACAACAGATTTATACACTGCAGACTCTTCGTGGAAGCGTATCGAACAAGGAAATTTACATTATGATGGCACACGATTAATGGCGGCAACCGCTATGGAACGTCCCTTGTGTCTGGACCGGATGCTTGAAATGGCATCGTGTTTGTCAATTGGTCACCCACAGATGAGAGTTGATTTTTATGAAGTAAATGGGAAAGTCTATTTTGGAGAAATAACAATGACTGCAAATGCCGGCCGATTGTATTCATTCACACAGCAGGCTCTCGTGGACATGGGAAATTTGTGTGGGCAAGCTTATAGGAATATTCAGCGTGAATTTCATTCTAATTTGAATGGATAAATTCTTGTTTTTGACAGATTGGTTATTGATAGATGTCATATACTTATATGCGTTCTATAATCTGTTCAAATATAACAAAGGTTTTTATCGATGTAGGGTCTCAGTGTTTTTTTTATTGGGAACATTGTTATCGACGGTATGTTTTATAGCGGCTGATTATTATGGATATAGACGCGGATTAATACGATTGTCGTATTACTTTACCACAGTTAGTTTAGAAACGATATACTGGTATTTGGCTAAATTTGTCAATTATGATAACTTGTCTTTTAGATTGATTTTATCGTTGATTCTTTTTTCCAGTTATGCTATAATTATAAAGAAGTTTGCCATAAATAAAACTATTACGATTTATATAGCGGTTATTCTTTTGTTTCTCAGTTCTGCCACATTATTACGTTCGTCAGTGTCAGATGGCATAATTTTCATAGGAATACTCAATTATTACAAAAAACGTTCATTACGTTCAGTAATATTTCTGTGCATTTGTTTCGCGATAGGTATGGTGTTTCACAAATCATCATTTATGGTGGTTGTTGTATTTGTACTTGCCTATTTTATGAAATATAAATCAATAAGAACAATAGTGGTTTTATTACTCCCTATTGAAATTTTACTGGTACGGGCTGTTGTTGGATATATATTTAGCAATTATTTTCCGGAAACGGGATATAACACGTTTGTTATCTCGGAATCTCGAATTGCGATTGTTAAAATGGTTTGTAACACATTGTTTTACGCATTGTTTCTTACCACAGTGCTATTAAAAGGCAAAACTTTAATCAATAAAGGTGATAAATTTTACAATGGGATATACCAATATGTGTTTTGTGCCTTTATTCTCTGGACTGTCTTTTTATTTTCCGGTGCATCTAGATTCGTAGCAGACAGACTCCTGATGCATGCTATGATTCCGATTACGCTTTTGTTATCATATTTGTATATCGTTGGGAAAGAATCAGTACGGAGAATATATAATAGATATTTAATAGCATTTTTCATGTTGACCCAATTGTCAATATTTATAGTATGGTTGTTTCAACACGATGCGTTAAGTAAAAATGAATATATCGGGCTATAATGAAATCGACCAAGATTATCTATGTCTTAACCAGTAATGAGGCTGATTATTATTTAGAGCAGTTGGTAATATCTGTTCGGTCACTGCGGTTATATCATCCTGACGTTTACGTAGGTGTCCTCGTTGATAAGCAAACTAATGAAACCCTTAAAGATAATAGGCTAAAACTGTTGCATCAAGTAACAGAAATAATTGAAGTGGAGACACCACAGAATTATTCACAGATGCAACGGTCCCGGTTTATAAAAACCTCCGTTCGTAATATCGTGGATGGAGACTTTCTGTTTATAGATACTGACACTGTTATATGTGGCGATTTATCAGATATAGAGAACTATAGAGAATACATATGTGCTGTTCCCGATTTACATGTACCGGTCTCAAAACATACTTATACCTATGACATTTCTGCGCGTGCTAAAATTGTGGGGTGGGATATTACTAAGTCCGGATGTGTGTATTTTAACAGTGGGATCATATATGTAAAAGACAGTCAGACTGCAAAACAATTCTATGCTTTATGGAATAAGTTATGGACAGAGTCAATGAAGCACGGTTGTAGTTCTGACCAGCCTGCATTCTGTAAAGCGAATGAGCTGAGTGGCGGAATTATAACTGAACTGTCAGGCGTATATAATTGCCAGATTGTGGAGAACGGGCTTCGGTATCTCGTCAATGCTAAAATAATTCATTATTTCGCATCAAATATGAAGGGGATTAAAAACGTTGGACCTTTTTTGCTAAAAGATAATGCACTGTATGCAAGCATCAGACAATCAGGGGAAATAGAAGATGATGTGGTAATGGGTTTAATTTCAAATCCTAAAAGTGCTTTTACAGATAAAGTCCAGTTAATATCCGAGCAAGATGTGGATTTCTTTAATTCACCGATATGTCAATATCTCAGGGAGTTCTATTATCGTTTTCCTTTATTTTATAATGGTGTAATTAAAGGAATTAGAGCAATTAAACGCAAATTAAGATAAGCTATGATACCTAAAACCATCCATTATAGCTGGCTGAGCGGCGACCCTTTCCCTCCTTTGATTCAGAGTTGTATAGAAAGTTGGAAACGACTGTTGCCGGATTACGAAATAAAACAATGGAATCTTTCAAATTTTGACATTGAAAGCCATCCATGGGTTAAAGAGGCATTTATTGCGAAGAAATATGCCTTTGCGGCTGATTACATAAGATGCTACGCCTTATATAATGAGGGTGGCATATATCTCGATTCAGATGTAGAGGTATTAAAATCCTTTAACCCTCTAATTCATTTGCCCTATTTTATAGGCAGGGAAAATGATGGGGAGGTTGAGGCTGCGGTGATGGGTGCGGAAAAAGGGCATCCGTTATTTAAGATACTGTTAGAATATTATGATAAACGTCATTTCAATGTGAATGGTCTGTATGATACGCGTACTCTGCCTAATATAATGTATGAGTTTATGTACCGTTCGTTTCAGGTTAAATCAATTAATGGAATAGCAGAATTCAATCCATTAAAAAATGAATTGAATGTATTTCCTTACGATTATTTTTCTCCTAAATCATATAAAACCGGGGTATTACACATTACGGACAATACATTTTCTATTCATCATTTCACAGCCTCGTGGCATGGGAGAAAGGAATGGCTCTATGAGTTCGTAAATAAAGTTGTAGGAGAAAGGGGAGCAAAATTCTGTTCAAAGGTCTATAAAGCTCTTACTAAAAGATAAATTGATTGATATGACACTTCAGGTTCTTATTTCATGTATGCATCAGACGGATCATTCGATTGTTGCCAAAAGTAATATTCAGAGTGATGTAATAGTGGTTAATCAATGTGATAAGAATCAGATTGAGGAATACTCCTTTAAAAATAAAATAGGGGAAGAGTGTCGCGTGAAGTTTATTTCGACAACAGAAAGGGGATTGTCACGTTCACGCAACATGGCTATAAAAAATGCTACAGCAGACATTTGCCTTATTTGTGACGATGACGAGGTGCTTGATGATGATTATGCAACAAAAATTTTAAAAGCATTTAAAGAAAATTCTGCAGATGTGTTAGCTTTTCAGATTGCAGATATAGGCAAGCACTATCCTGCCAATAAGAGTAAGGTTGGATATATTGGAGCATTGAAACTTGCCAGTGTGCAATTGGCGTTCCGTCGAAGGGGTGTTATTGAAAACAATATAAAATTCGATGAAACTATTGGGAGTGGGGTCTCTAAATCAGGTGGAGAAGAGAATATATTCCTATATGATTGCTTGAAAAGGAGTTTGATAATTTTTTATGTCCCTATAAAGATTGGTAGATTGTTAAAGGGAGAATCACAATGGTTTCATGGATTTACTCCAGAGTGCTTTTACGACCATGGTATAAAAACCAGAAAATTAATGGGCCGTTTTCTAGCTTCAGTATATGCCATTCACTTTGTCATAAAAAAGTATCCCATATATCACCGTGATATAAAATTATATACGGTGATTAATAGTATCTATAAGGGTATTTATCATCAATAATTAATGTCTATATGAAATTGTATAGTGTGATTATTCTGACTAAGAATGAAGGTTCAATTATTGATAAATGCTTAGATACCATACCTAAAAGTGTTGAGTGCTTTGTACTTGATTCCGGAAGTACGGATAATACTAAAGAAATTGTAATCTCCCAAGGGGCACACTACCAACAGCATGTCTTGAACCCCTTTATCATTTCAGAACAAAGGAATTGGGCACTGAAAAATCTTCCAATAAAAACAGAATGGGTCTTGTTCCTGGATGCGGATGAATATATTCCACAGGAATTACATGAAGAAATACTCTCTAAGATATCTACACAAGAATACAATGCTTATCGCCTTACTCCGAAGTTCATCTTTTGGGGAAAATGGATGAAAAGAATTCAAGGCTATCCAAATTGGCATGATAGGCTGCTCAGAAAGGATGAGGTTTCTATTCAAGGAGGCGTATGGGAGAAGTTTGATGAAAAGGCGCATGTTGGATATATAGATATCCCATATGATCACTACGCAAATATTAAAGGTTTTGAAAGTTGGTTGGAGAAACATAATCGTTATTCTTCCTGGGATGCACAAAAAACGTTTGATTATATTTATTTGAAAGACAATGATATTGGCACTCAAAGAAAAGTAAAGTTAAGAAAAATGGCAGCTAAATTTTGGTGGCTTAGACCGTGGGCAAGGTGTTTTTATATGTACTTTATCAGATTAGGATTTCTTGAGGGCTGGAGAGCATTCTATTTGGTAATGCACTATTTTTTTTATGAATACATGATTGTCTTCAAAATTATAGAAAAGAAAAGATTGGCCAAAGGTTTGTCGCTTTAAATCATAATATTATATATTAATATTCATATTGGACACTTGCATATCTATCATAACTCCATGTTTCAACGGCGCACAGACCATCAGTGAAACGATAGAGTCGGTTTTAAACCAGCGGCATCAGAATTGGGAAATGATAATAGTTGATGATGTATCTACGGATGCTTCTCCTGCTATTATAAGAAGTTACGCTGCTAAGGATGCGAGGATCAGATACCTGAGAACGGACGCCCCGTCGGGTTCTCCGGCTTTACCGCGCAATATAGGGATTGACAATGCGTGTGGAAGGTTCATCGCATTTCTTGATGCCGATGACGTGTGGCTGCCTGAAAAGCTTGAAAAACAGGTGGCCTTTATGACTGCCAGAAATTGCCCGTTGTCGTATTCGTATTATGAGAAGATGGATTGGCAGGGGAATAGGAATGAGCGGATTGTGCGCACGCGTGATTTGACAACATATGGCAGTATCCTGAAATCCAACTCTATTCCGTGCCTCACTTCAATGATTCGCCGGGATGCAGTGGGTGACACACGGTTTAAACAAATTCCTCAAGAGGATTTCTGCTTTTGGCTTGATATTCTGAAAAAGGGCTATACGGCACTGAATATGTGTGAAGTTACGGCTCTTTATCGGGAAGCTCCCGCATCTCGTTCGTCAAATAAGCTGGACATGTTCAAGGGATACTGGAATGTGATTCGCAATCATCAGCGCATAGCCTTTCTGCCGGCATGCTATTATATGATGACCTACACGGTATTGGGCATTGCCAAATACCTGAAATAAATACACACAATCTAACAGACAGAAAATTAAGTGTTATGAAGATAGCAATGATAGGTGCCAGCGGATTCGTTGGCACAAGACTTCTTGGCCTTCTCGGGGAGGAGCCGCAGAAGTATGACTGCAAGAACATCGACCTGCTGCCGAGCCATTTTTTCAATGACGTCACCGTAATCGGAGATGTGCGCGAGCAGCAGCAGATGGACCGTGAACTTGCCGGAGCCGACGTGGTGGTGCTTCTGGCGGCGCAACACCGCGACGACGTGTCGCCCGTGTCGCTCTATTACGACACCAACGTGGGCGGCATGGAGGTGACACTCCGCGCCATGGAAAAGAACGGATGCCGCCGCATCGTTTTCTTCTCGTCGGTGGCGGTCTACGGTCTGAACAAACACAATCCCGACGAGACCCACCCTGCCGATCCGTTCAACCACTACGGCAAATCGAAATGGCAGGCCGAGGAGGTGCTGCAGCGGTGGTATGAGAGCCACCCCGACTGGAACATCGACGTCATCCGCCCCACGGTGATTTTCGGCGAACGCAACCGCGGAAACGTCTACAATCTGTTGCGCCAGATTTCGTCCGGAAAATTCCTGATGGTGGGGAAAGGCGAGAACCGCAAGTCAATGGCATACGTGGGCAATATCGTGGCTTTCGTCAAGTTCATGATTGACAATGTGACAGAAGGCTACAATGTGTTCAACTACATCGACAAGCCCGACAACAACATGAACCAGCTTGTGGCACACGTAAGCAAAGTGCTTGGCAAGCATATCCCCGCCACGCATTTCCCCTACTGGATGGGCATGGCCGGAGGCTATTGCTTCGACCTGCTGGCAAAAATCACTGGCAAGAAACTGGCCATCAGCTCGGTGCGTGTGAAAAAATTCTGTGCCACCACCGAATTCGATGCCACGAAAGCGCATTCCAGCGGCTTCAAGGCGCCGTACACACTTGACGAAGGATTGGCACGCACCCTCGAATTCGAGTTCGTGCATCCCCGCACCGACGATATAACCTTCAAAACGGAGTAACCTCCGAGGTGCGGACTGCATCACGTCTCCGCGCTAATCTCTATTGAAACGACCACGGCCGCAGCATCCATCCGGATGGCGCGGCCGTGGTGTTTTTATCGGGAATTGAATGTAAAATCCTGCATCCTGCATCGTGCATTGTGCATCAGAAAAGTTCATCTCTCATAAATCAGGATTTTATCGGCGTCGACGGTGGGGCGTACCCATGGCAGGAGGGCATTGTCGGCCACTATGTCGACGGGGCGGTGGAGGAGCTTTTCCAGTGAGATTATAAGGTCGGCATGTTTCAGCAGACCGACGCGTGCCGATTTGTCGAACGTTACAAGAATGTCGACATCGCTTTTTTCTGTGGCCTCGCCGCGAGCATACGAACCGAACAGCCAAGCTTTCACAATGGGCTGCCCGGCAAAGTAGTTGCGGATGGCGTTGAGGTCTAACGTGCTCATGACATGTGCGTTTTCTGCAAATATAGCGACTTTACATTATAATAACAAATAGCAGCCGATTTTGTATGTGAAATCCTGCATCGTGAATCGTGCATCGTGCATCGTAAATTGTGCATCGCCTCAGGGGAGGGAGAGGGTGGTGACGGGATTCTGGGGGTCGAAGGCGGGGAGTGATACGTCTGTGCGGGAGAAAGCCGGGGTCTCATCGCCGTTGTTCACCGTAATGGAGGTGGCTCCCTTAGGGATGTCGTAGTAGAAGGCGTTTGCGCCGCAGGTGTACATCTTCGGCCATGATGCCGGAGTGGCGTAACTGCCGCCAGTCCATGACAGATATAGCTTTGTGGCGGGTACGTCAGTGAGAATGATGCGGCGGCGGCCGTCGGCGGGGGAGGGGATGTTCCAGCCCACCGGGGGCTCGGGGCCCTGGAGGCAGCGCACGGGCATGGCTTTATAGGCGCCGATGCCGTCGGTGTTGACGCTGCTGCGGGTGGCCAGACGCATGTTGCCGAGGTTCGCAGACGGGCCGTAGACGTCGAGATACATGAACCAGTAGCCGTACTCTGGGCTGTCCTCGGAGAAGCCCTGGTTGCCGCTCAGCGCGGTGCGCGACCACAGGCAGGTGTGGCTTTCGTCCTTGTGGATGCTCCCCTCCATGTAGCCCGACATGGGGAAATAGAGTTCCGTCAGGCTTCCTTCGGTCACGGTGAGGGCAACGGTGCCTTCGGTGTCGCCGCTCGGTTTGATGCCGAGCTGCTGCAGGTGATAGGCCTCCGGCACGATGTATCCTTCGGGGGGAAGGGCTTCTATGAGGTGGGTGTCCGATTTGCGTTCGGCAATCTTGAAGTATCCGCCGCGCGAGCCGATGTTGCCGCGCGACTGCACTCCGTCGGGCGAGTAGAAGCGGTTGCCGGTGGCTGCCATGTCGCGGTCGAGCACGTAATAGTCCTGGCCGTTAACGTTTACACGTACCTGCTCATAGTAGAACCATCCCGTGCGCTCGGCGCTCTCGTCGGGACCAGGAATCTGGTAGGCGCCGGTGAGGCGGTGGAACAGTCCGCGGTGGAACACGTCGTAGGTCACCGTCACCACGTCGTTGCGGGCAGCTCCGCGGTTGGTGATGCGGATCTGGGCGGTCCACATGGCGTAGTTCCTCGTGTCTGTGCAGTGCACCTCCCAGTTCGAGCCTACATGGGTGAGACTGATTTTGTCGCTGCCGCTGAGCACTTCGCCTTCATCGCCCTCTTTGAATGGGATGGTGTAGTGGTATTTGTTGTTGTACACCCGGAAATGCAGCCCGTTGTTGCGAGCCACACGCATCTCCTCTTCCGTGGCGCCCTGCAGCTCGTTGTCCACGAAGTTGAAATAGTCGTAGCTCTCGCCGTGATATTCAAGATTGTGGATCATCACGCGGCGCGTGGCGTCGCGCTTGAAGTCGGTGCCCTCCTGGGTGATGCGCACGGTGCGCATGAGGTCGCCCGAACGGATGGTCACCACCGCCTTGCGCGGGTTCTCCGAGCGGTCGTTGGCCGTCAGGTCGAACGTGAGGGTGTATTCGGTGCACGGGCTCTGTGTGGCGCTCTCCTCCACGGAGGTCGAGGCCGTCTGCGTGTATCCGGTAAGCCAGTCGTTGGCTTCGGCGGGGATGCTGACGGTGTACTGCGGGTCGCCCTCCTTGGCTGGGGTGTAGGAGGTCACGAGTTTCACTTCGGTGGAGCGTCCGTCGCAGGCCACCTTTACATCGGGGCTTATGCCGAGCAGATAGTCGCGGCACGCTATGATGTTATAGATTGTAGCGTTATCGTCGTGCAGTTCGGTGGTCATGCGGTTGTCGGGGCGAGAAGCCACGGCTTCCTCCTCCGTGGGCCAGCCGCAGTCGTTCACGTCCGTTATGGTAAAGATATAGCGATGGTTGCGCAGCAGGGCAATCTCATCTCCGGCGGCCTCGCCGTCGGAGTCCGAGGGGACATATCCAACCTTGTACCATCCTTCTGTGCCTTGGTATGTGCCTTTAATAATGAGGAAACATTTGCCGGCCGCAGCCTCGTAGTGGTAGTGCGGCGTGCCGTCGGCGGCCATCTTCACGCCGTCGGCGGAATAGGAGATGCCTGCCGGTAGGGCAGGGGCGGTCAGGTCGGCCGAGCCAACCAGTCCGCTTGAGGGGATGCCATAGAATTTCACCTGCTTGACGGTGAACCCCGGGGCATTAGAGGTCAGTTCGGTGCGTGCCACCGAGCGTGTCAGCGTCACCGACGGGTTGTCGGTCTGCAGCTCGGCAAGTGTGGCCGAGCCGAAGAACACTATGTCGGTGCGGGTGCCAGGGTCACCGGTCATCCCGACGGTGGTGGCGTCGGCGCCCAGAGTTGCCCCATAGTTGGCCACAAGCTGCACCGATGCCGCATCGGAGGCGATAGGCAGAGTCACCTCATAGGTGGCACCGCTGCCCGTGATCTGCGATTGGTCTACTGTTGCTTCCGACAGATATTTGCCTTCATTGTCAATAAAAACCACCGCCAGTGTGTTTATGGCGCAGTCGTCAACGGTGGCTGCGCGTGAACCGGTTTTGAACCCCGGCAACCGCAGCGTCAGTTTCACGCTGTCGGCGTCGCGCAGCTCCGGTTCGAGCCACTGCGAAGTGTCGTCGCTGCATCCTGCGAGGAGCAGACAGCAGAGCAATATGTTGATTATGCTTGGTTTCATCGTTCTGAATTTATCCATGCTGAAACTGGTTACGGCGTATCCTGCCGCTTATGGCCGGTCATCGATTACGAACCCACCGTTGTTACGGTAAGTCGGTTCTGTTCCTGAACCGATAGGTGTATTACCCGATTGATCTGACCCGTTGTTGCTGAATATAATCATATTATATTTCAATTCAATGTCAAGATACCACCATTGGCTGTCTGGCTCAAGCCGCTTCATGGCCACTCCCGGCCATGTGGTGCTATCTTTATTGTTTTCCTGTACCCAATAATGCATATATGGCGTTGGCCAATTGTCGAAATTTTTAAGATACACTCGGCGCATGGCTGGTGGTTCAACATGCATGGGTGTGCGGCTCCATGTCCATTTGTTGTCTATCAGGTAGCAGTAGCCGCGGGCTGTATCATCCGACGTGGCGAAGTTTTCACCACCGAAAATGGTGGTGGAAGTTCCGTCCTCGAAGTAATAAACTATGCTCTTGGCCAGATCGCCTGCCGGAGCCTTGAACACCGACGGATAGTGGTACATTGTCACGCCATCAATGGTCTCGACTGTATGGGATAGGTTATTGCAGTAGATGCTGTAGGGTGTCGCAACGTTGTTTGCGTAGTTCTGCACGCCATAACTGATTGACCAGCTCTTCAGCGGTTTCTGGGTATAGACATCGTAAGTGGCGTTGACAATTTCAGGGCGAACATCATATACGCGGTAATAGGGTGCACACAGCGGGTCGTAGAGCACCCAGCCCTCGCGGTCTTCATAGTCGAACAGCTGAATACCGGGGTCGAGGTGATGCGAGCAGCGATGGCGGTGTTGCCCCGTATCGGCATTAGGTGCCGAGTTGAAAATCATCAGAGTTTCGCCCGGACGGATGGTTTTGGTTGAACCGTCCTGCGAGTTAGCTGCTGTTTTGTCGGGTGCTATTTGAACATAGTACCAACCTGTGTTAGTGTCATCCTTAACCATCTCATCTCCTGGCCAGCCTTTAGATTCAGAGAATACCCACACGTAATAATTAGGTATATTCCCCCCGACGGTTTCACCCATTTGCGTATAGGTATATAATTTCGGGGTGCTCCATCCGTCATTCCAGTTGTCTGAGCCTCCTTCGGTTGCAACAGCATTGAATTCAGCGTCTTTCCAGTCGTTTCCGCCCTGGTTGTCATTGATGGCGCGGAAATAGATGCGGTAATCGCCCACCGGAGGTTTCACGTGTATGGTCACCGTCTTGGTAAGTTCGGGATGGCTGCCGTCACGTGGCGAAAGGGTTACGTTGAATGTGGTGGTTGTGCCGGGATTACACAGCGCCGTGGCCGTGAATGTTCCCACTGCCGCTGCCGGATCGGTGCATTCCAGTTTGATTCTGGCCGTTCCGTTGGTCAGTTCCACAGGAAAGTCTACCCCCTTGATGCCGCCCAGATTGGTCTGGAAGCGGAATGTCTTGGTATAGGTCGGGTGGTCATTTTGGCCCTCGAGCCAGCTGATTGTCACCTCTTCCGGCTCAACTTCGAACAGCGGCTCAACGTTGTAGTCGACGTCAAGATATTTGCGCACATGGTTGGCCTGAATCCATATCTTTGTCTGTCCGGTGGGGGGAAACTTCGAGCCTTTCACGAATTTCCCTATAGGTATGGCCGGATTTATGCGGAATTTTATTACTCGGCGCCGGGTGTCCTGTTCGTACTGGACTATCACGGGTTGGCCGTCGATGGTGGCGTCGCAGCCCATTACGACCTCGGGCGCATTCGATGTGTAATGTATGGAGTCTGTTTCAATGGAGGTCACTTTGGCCACGGTTTTGTCGACGGTCAGAGTGGTGTGGCCGGTGTGAGCCATCGGCACAGGCACCCAGTCGCTCACTTTCACGTCGGCCTGCAGTTCGGTGAATTCCGTGGTCTCAATCTGACCGATTATCTCATAGTAGGTGCCGCGCGGGAACTGGCGCGGCTGGTCCTGACCGTTGGCGTGTCCCAGATGGATGGTGTAGGTGTTCACCGGGCCGGTAGGGATGCTGTTCATGTCTACGGTGCCGTCGGCCTTCGGGCTGTGTGTGCCGCTCACCACCACGGCCTCAATGGTCAGTTCGCTCTGTTCATCTTCGTTGCCGGTGTAGCGCTCGGGCAGATAGAGTGTGCCCTGGTACACCCATTTCGATGCATAGGAGGCCGGCACGCCCTTGGTGTCGGCTATCACATCCTCGTTGCCGCCGGCATTGTCGTTGCGGGTCCACGAGGCGAAGTAGCGCCCCGGTGTGAGCGGCGCGTTGAATGTGTCGTCAGAGCTTGTGATGCCGCTCATTGGCGCACCGAGCACCAATGGGGTTTCCTCTGAAAGCTTCTGGCCGTTCACGGCCTTGATTATCAGTCCGCAGTTGCCGAAGGCATCTTGTGTGTTCTGGTTGTTCTCTTTGTCGAAAATCAGGTTGTAGCGCACTTTCACGCAGGTGAACTGCAGGTTGGCCGTAACCACCGTGCCTCCGGGGTCCACCACGGTTTCGGCTACAGGCTCGTAGATCATGGGGAGACGTCCCGGCCGGGGCAGTTCGGTGGGGGAGTAGGTGAGGCGCAACGCTTTCAGTTCCTCCTCGCTGCCCACTGTGGCGCATTGCGGCATATTGGCCACCACATACACACGGTAGGAACCGGGCTCCACATCGCGCACCACATATTCCTTGTATCGTTCGTTGGCCATCTCATCGGCCGAGGGGGGCAGGAGCGTCCCTTTCAGTGTTACTGCTCCTGGTGCATCAGGATCGGCCGGAAACACGAAGTAGCGCAGGTCGGTGATGGTACGCTCGTCGTAGGTGGCGGGGGCGAGGTCGTCGGGCGACGGGTCGCCATCGGCACGCGATCCCGGTGCCGGAGCTCCCAGGCAGAGCGTTATCGTGCCGGGATGGGGCACGGGCAGCGAGTCGACGTAGTTGTCGGAGCAGGCCGTAAGCAGCCATCCGGCCAGGATGGCCAGTGCTGCAGACATTCTGAATCGTCGAATCATTGAAATCATGGTGATTGGTGGGTGAGGATGACAGCTTTCGGGGTTGTTTGAATCAAGTGGCACTAATTGCGTTTATTCGAACGATACCCGCTGTATGCGTTTGCTCCAGGAGAGGATGGAGATTGAAAGGTCAATGTATTGCCAGGTGTCGCCTTTCAGGAAAAAGTCGAGCTTGTAGTCGTACTCGCGGTCGAGAAATTCCTGCGGCGAGTAGTGCAGATACTCGAAGGCGCCGCGGCCCTGTGCCAGGCAGTCGGCCAGGTCGATGGTGGCCACGGTTTTCTGCGAGCGCTTGTTGTAGATGGTGAGTATTGCGCCGGAGCCGGAGCTTCGGGCTGTTCCGTGCATTATGCGGTTGAAGCTTATTGCGGCATGCGCGGTGCGCTCCTGTACCGGCAGATTGTTGGCGGCCTGCTCCTCTGGCGAGGGGAACTCGGTTGTCCAGAGTGCGTAGGGGGTGTATGTGAGTGTCTCGTCGGCTGCGGGCGAATTGTCGTGATTCATTACGCCGTTGGCCGCCGTGATCTTGTATTCGTAGTCAGAGGGGATGATGCCTGCACGGTTGTCGAGCTCATGGAGGCTGATGGTCAGATTCTTGGTGTTGCGCATGAGGCTGATGGTCTGCTGTGCTGCCTCCATGTCGCGCACCACAAGCGGGGTGGCGCTCATTCCGTGCCACAGGGTGTCGAGGTGAACGCCTTCGTTTATCACTTCGGCGTTGATGCGGTCGAGAGTTACTTTGAGGTCGGAGAGGGAGTGTTGAGAGGGAATCATGTCGGTGCGGCGGTACTTCGCTCCTTTCGAGGCGAGGCATTCGTCCACACTCTTCTGATGTGCCAGTGCGATGAACTGGTAGGTGCCGGGCGCCAGGTCGAGGTGCATCCGGTAGTCGTGTGAGGCCAGGGGACGTTCGGCGGCGGTGTTGAAATCCTCCTGCTGGGTGATGTAGCGGCCGTTCTGGTCGAACACATAGACAGTCACACTGCCCACATGGTCGGGAAACATATCGGCGCGCTGGATATTATAGTCGTAGACAAACTTCAGGTCTACCCCCGACGGACAGGGTTCAAGATCGTCGTGCATCAGGGAGCATCCGCTCAGTCCGGCCGCCGCCAGGCAGAGCAAACCCGTGAATATGGAAAGTTTGGCTGTCATTGCTGATCGGTTGATTCTGGATTCTTGGTCCTTTGGTTAAAGAACGGGGCGCCCGGTAAGGATAGCCCTGTTCGGGCGCCCCGTCGTTGATGTTATGTTATGATATAATCCCTTTTTTCTTAGAGTATCACGTTTTTAGAGTATCACATTCTGCACGCGCTTAGCCCACGAGTGGATGTTGACCTTGAACGAGATGTAAAAGTCCTTCTCATCATCGGGTGTGTTGGGCGCATCAGGAATAGTGGGATGTCCCAGCGTCTTGATTGCAGAAACCTGAAGCTCATACCAGTTGTTGCGGACAATGCCGTAGCGGCCGAGGAATTTATGAGAAGCTGTGGGCTCATCGCCGTAAATAATATCGTTCTCTGCTAATGGTGTGAGATCGTCGCCGAAATGCTTTATTCGGGCCACATAGTAGCATATGCCATCTTTGTATGTGTTGATTACGCCGATAACGTCATTGAGCTTCCCGATTTCTTCATCCGTTAAATCGACGTAGGTATCGCCGGTTTTATAGGATATATCGCCTACTTCAATCGTATGTATGCCGCCAGTCTCCGAGACAGAGGTTAAGTCAGCAAATTTGTAGTTGTTTTTATCATTTTTATCGGCAAAAAGGCTGATGGCTTTACCCTTGATGAACTCCTGCATGCCGGCTTTGTCATAAATTGTTCTGGCTGTGCCGATTGTATAAAAGTCGGCAGGCTCTTCCCCTTCCGGGGCAAACGAGGCTTTGATTATGGCACGAGTGGTCTGATATCTGTATTGATTCTGCACATTGAATGTGTTTTCAAGAACGTATACAGACTGATTAAGTGTATTTGTGACAGCATCGGTGGATGCCAGTTTGTCAAACTGAGTGCTAACCCATGTGGCTTTGTCTCCTGCAGTTTCGGGTGTGAAATCGTAATTTGGATCCTCGCACCAGTAAATTCTTTTGCTTGTCTCGCTAAAGAAACGGGCGTTGTATGGTTCTGGGAATGCTTTCCACTCACCGAAATTTTTTACATTACGAATGAGGTATGTTTTCTTGTTCGTGATGTCAAGAGCCCAGTTCTTTATGGTAGCTACGTATTTTTTACCTTCAATGGTGACTTCGCTGTTTGTGGCAATATCACTGGTGGATGTCATGGTCACTTTGGCCACACCTCGTTCAACATACACTTCCAGCGCAGTTTTATCACGTGCTTCGTTTTCACTTTTGCAGAGGTCACTTTTGGCTACGGACACAAGCGTCTTGGCGTTGCCGTTTATGTATAGTGGAGCATTCATCATCAAGAATCCGTCGGAATTCTTCATGTTGGCTAAATTGCAGAGACGCGCTTCTTTAAAAAAGTCTGTGAGAAGCATGCCAGCGCCGAAATGGGATTCAAAGTTGGCATCGTTAAGCACAACAAGAGCACCTAACTTTTTCCCTTCCGCCGGAACTGGTACCTGTACTTTGACAACAGATTCGGCTTTGGTGGTGACATTGTCGGTAGAGGTGCCATCAGTATTCCATGGTTTGAGGCTATTGAACTGGAACACACCCTCTATTTTAGCCTGGGGATCGGTTTCGTCATCGGTGTTGAAAATCACAAGATGCGCGCTCTTCACGGCATATTCCGAAGGTTCGCCATCGTTAAACTGGTCGTTGGCATTGCTGCGGGCGTCGCGGGCATTGACGGTCGGGAGGTTGATGCATACGTTCAGATAGCCGGTTTCACTCACACCTGCAGGAGTTTCAACTGCGCCCGGTTCGTTGGTCAGATCGTCAGAGGAGCAGCCGACCATCAGAGCCGACAGTGCGACAACTGAAAAGATGGATTTAAGATTCATAAAAATAAAGTTAAAGATGAATATGAAGTAAATTGTATATAATCTCTGTAAGAGCCTTATTCAGCATCGGTTTTTGATGCCTCGATGGCACGGCGCACTTCATCGGCCTGCGGCTGGTTGCCGGCTTTGGCCAGATAGCGCTCGGCGGCGGGGATGTCGTGGCGGTTGAAGGCCGTGATGGCGGCGTTGAGGTTGGCCACGGGATCGGAGGGGAAGAGGCGTACGGCCACCTCGAACACCTCGTTATAGTCGGGGCTGCCCGGTTCGTAGCTCTGTGCCACCATGAACATCTCGTGCAGGCTGAGCATGCGTGGATTCTCCTTGAGCATCTGGCGTGCCTCCTCCAGATTGAACGGGCGAACCACATAGTCCACCTCGTAGTCGGAATGCCGCAGTGCGGGATATACCTCGGCCAGCAGCATCCTGTACTGTTGCGGATAGCGCGATTTCATGCGCCATTCGCGGGCATCGGGTGCAATGGCGTTGTCATTGATTATGGCAAGAATCTCATCCTTGTGGTCGAGCTGGAGCGAGTCGGCCACGTAGCGGCGCAGTCCGTCCCAGTCCTCGGGGGTTGATTCCACCTGCATGGTTCCGGCCGGGAAGCTGTAAAGGCGGTTTACATAATCGGCAAGCGATGCCGCACGCCCTTCGGCCAGCCGGCGGTTGCTGGCGTATGTGCCTTCGGGCGAAGCATATCCGTGGATTTTTATCGTTGTAATCGACACGTTGGGGTCATTTTTCACAAGGTCGATGGTCGAGGTGATTTTCTGCAGTTCGGAGGTGTTGTTGCGGTAGTCGGGGCGTATCTCGGTGCGGTTCACCACAAAGTCGATGAATGCGCTTCCGCGTTCGCTGCGCATCTTCACGGCCTCCACAGCCGGGGTGACAAAGCATGTGAGAGGCTGGAACGCCGGTTCGGGCGCAGGGCGGTGGTCGATCACGGCAAGTTCGCGGCGCCCTCGGTCGAGCACATTGCCGCATCCGCAGAGGTCGTTGACCAGATAGAGCGTGGCATACTGCATCCATTCCTCGTAGGGTGCCGAATCACTGTAGCTCAGCCGCTGTTCGGTGCCGTTCACGCGCCGCAGCTCCGTGCCGGTGAATCCTTCGGGTGTGCGCTCGTAGGAGATGTGCTGGCGGCGTCCGTTCACCATCACTTCGCTGAATGTCACTGTATCTGTCGGGTTCTCGCCGATGAGCAGGGGAGTGAAGATGATGCGGCGGTTCGACTCGATGTTGAGCGAATCGAAGTCAAGCACCATCTGCAGGTGCATGCGGTCGCCCACCTTGCCCGTGTCGATGCGTAGGGCGCGGACGGCGTCGGCATTGTTCACGATTGCGGAATATGCAGTGGTTGCTGCGCAGCTCATCAGGGCTGCAATTACTATGTTGCGTTTCATGAGTGTTGCTTGCTGGATGGAGTCAGAAGATGTAGAGGATGCTCAGTGCGGCTTTTGTAGGGCCGACATAGTTGCGGTGGTCGCGGTCGAGGCAGCGGTCGCAACGCCCGTAGAGCTTGTAGGGCGAGTAGAGGTAGCCCACACCGATCGATGCCTCGATGTTCCAGTGCTTTGAAAGCATCCACTGATAGCCGTAGGTTATGCCGCCGCCGACATACCATCCTTCGTAGTGGCGGCCGTGTTCCGTCTCGGGCAGAATGCCGAACGGCACGTCGATGTTTTTCACATTGTATTCCCCACCCATTGCATGGATGCCGAAAAAGTGTCCGTTGAAGCGTTCGCAAAGCCAGTAGCGCCATTCTGGCTGTGCCGCCCAGAAGCGTGCGCGGCGTTCGCCTGAGAATGTCCACGGGTTGAGGGCTCCGAACACCTGTACGGTCTGGCGGTGTGCTACCGCCATTTCCGCACCGGCATTGATGGTTGTGGTGGCCCATCCCAACAGGTTGGTCTTGACTGCCACGGGCTGGGAATGCAGCATAAAGCCAAAGCCTTCGATGACAAGCATCAGAAGTGCAAGAATGCGTTTCATGTTGTTAAATCAAGTCACGGCCGTCTGCATGGTCAGAGTGGCCGTCGAATGTATGAAAGTTAAATAATCTCTAACGACTGTGTTTTTCCCCTGAAATCGGGAGTGTCTTTTGTGTAATCTCTACTTACGGCGCGAATTTATTTTAAATTATTTAAGCAGCAAAATTGGCTAAATGTTAACGAATTTTAAACGGGGGGGGGTAATGTGTTAAATTTTCGCGAAAAAAGAAAGCGCTCATTCATTCTGAAAGAGCGTATTTGTTTGGTTTCCAATGATTTGAGTGATGTATAAATTTGTGTTAAATCGGCCTAAACGGAAAATACAACAAAATCCCCAAATTAACAAGATTTAACCAAAATATCCTGAAAACCCACCATCCTGAATGTCGCTGCATGGAAATCCCCAGACGCGCAGTCAGGACATCCGGGCGCCGGATGGTTGTAGGGTCGCGACCTGTCGCGACTGCAGGCGTGATGTGGCTGGTGAATGCCTGATGTTCAGGTGCGTTACGCATTGTTGCAGTCGCGACAGGTCGCGACCCTACACGTTGATGCTGCACCTGTAACTCGGCGGGGTGCTTTTTCAGCGTTTCACTTCGAGGATATATACGGGTTGGGGAGGGGCGGTGGTGAGGGTTTCGCCGTCGCCTTGCGATGCATTTTGCACGTAGATGTGCAGCTGGCCGCGGTTGCGCCACAGCTCATTGTCGAGGGTAGGTTCCCAGGCGTCGACGCTGAAATCTGTCAGATCCGTCACGCGCCATTGCTCTTCCCCCTCCTTGCGTGTGGCCACCGATACCCTGCTGCCGCGCTCGGCATCGCGGAAGATGTAGTACAGTTCATGGCCATCGCTCACCACGCGCGGGCGTGCGATCGGAATCATCTTTGTGCCGCCGCCCGAAAGGGAAAAGGGTGTGTGTCGCTCCACCACGCGCTCCATTTTCCATCCCGTGCCGTCGTGACTTACAAGGCGGTAATGAGGGATTGAGTCGTTTGCATCGCGCCAGTAGGTGGCAATGAGCGGATGGCCGCTGCTGTCGGCCGTCATTGAGGTCTGGTTGATAAGCTCGGAGTGCTGCGGAATGTGCATGGCCACCTCGGCCGTGGCCATGGTGATGGGCAGGGCGTAGGGTGTGCCGTCGCTGCGCTGCCATGATTGACCACCGTCGGGTGAGTAGGCGTAGCAGAGGTCGTGGTTGGTCTCCACGAGCCATGTCTCCCTCCACACCCACGACAGATGGATGCCGCCTGCGCTGTCGGTGCATAGCTGCCAGTAGGCGTTGCGCTCCCCCTCGCCGTCAATCAGTACATCGTGAACCCTGTGCCAGCGGCGTGCCGACTGGTCGTAGCGGTTCATCACCATATTGCCGCGCCCGGATGCTCCGGAGCGGTAGACGAACAGCAGATCGCCCGACGGGAGGGAGTGGAATTCCGGGTAAGTCACATCCTCCTCGCCGTTGCCGGTCATCGGTTCCAGCGGTCCGAGTGCGAGCGAATCGGGTGCCACGCTCCGGCAATACTTTAACGGATGGCCGTGGTGGTCGAACGACAGATGCAGGTAGCCGTCGCCGTCCACAGCCATCGAAATCACATTGTGTGCGTCGGCCACATTCCCTTTGTACTGGGTGCGCCGCACGTCCCATTTGTCCGAATCGAGATGGCGCCGCCCTATGGTCACATAGCCGTCGGGGTCGTAGAAACAGGTGTACTGGGTGTTGCCGTGTGTGGTGACCGAGTTGGCCCTGAACACCGCCGTATTCACAGATGTGGCGCTGTAGGCCGGAGCCACCGGAACAAGACGGCTTTCAGTGGCGGCCGGAGTGTTTCCGGCAAAGGCTGCGGCATATGCGGGCAGCATGGCCAGAAGTATGATGCAGGATTTTTTCATGTGGGGAATCAGAAAAGGTCGTGGGTGCGTATTTCATCTTTCCACTGGTGGTCCTTGGGGAACGGCTGCGAGCCCCAGGCTTTCTGTGAGGTCCATGCCAGGGGGGCGTCGCTCCAGAAGGGGTGCGTGGGGGGCAGTCCGAGCGGAAGGAACGCAAGCGAGGTCATGTAGAGCGAGCCGTTGTTGGTGTACCAGTCGGCCACGTTCGGTTGCCGTCCGGTGAAACCGATGGTGAGAAAGCCCTTTTCATTGAAATTCTCCTTGCCGTCGAACATGCGGTGCATCACCGTGGTGAGAGCGGAGCGCACCTGGCCGTCGGTGAGCCCGTCGGGCAGTCGGCCATACCATGCCATCAGCGCCAGCGGCTGCATGGCGGCCATGCGGTAGGGGATGGAGCGCCCGAACACGGGGAAGGTGCCTTCGGGCGAAATGAGGCGCTCGAGCACGATGCTGAATTTTTGCGTGCGTTTCAGCGCGCGGTCGTAATGTTTTTTATAATGGATGCGGGTGTAGCGGCCGGAGTCGATCATGGCCTGCAGTGTCTCCAGATACATCGGGTGGAACACATAACTGCTGTAATAGTCGAACGCGAACACCGGGCCGTCGGCATACCATCCGTCGCCGGTGTACCATTCCTCAACTTTCCTTATGGCCGAGTTCACACGGTATTCATCGCAATCGGCTCCGGCCTTTGCCAGGAAGCTTTCGATGGTGGAGGAGAAGAGCAGCCAGTTGGTATAGGGCGGGTCGATTCTGCGCAACCCTTTGAAAGCTTCGATGTACCGCTGTTTCGTGATGTCGTCGAGCGGAACCCACAGCGCGTCGTAGGCGCGCAGAAACGATTCGGCCACATAGGCGGCATCCACCAGTGCCTGCCCCTGTCCGCTCCACAGCAGACAGTCGGGACTGTCGGGGTCGACGGCGTTGCGGTAGCTTGCCAGCGCCCACTGGCGCAGTTGCTTGCGCTGTGTGCATTCGGGGGTGTCGTCGTCAGGCAGGGAGAGCCAGGGGGCAATGCCGGCCATAAGGCGCCCGAAAGCCTCCATGTATGTCACCTTTATGTCGCGGCCGTCCCAGTTGGGGCTTACTTCCACGAGCATGTTTTTCTGCAGTGTGCCCTCGGCCATGTTGCTGAGCACGGGGGCAGCCATGTTGTAGGCAAGCGAGGTCCAGTAGTCGCGGTCGGCGTTGCGGTGCCTTTCAAGGTAGCGGACATACTCGCAGGCGGCAAGCAGGAATGCTCCCGTGCCAAAATTCGAGGTGGAGCGTACGTCGACCACCTGCCCCGGTATGGCTTTCTCGCCGATGGGCTGCACATAGCCCACCGAGCCGTCGGGCTGCAAGGCCTTTTCCGAGAGGTATTTCCATCCTTTTTTAGCGGCTTCAAGATATCTGGCATCGTTCAGATAGCCGTTGTTGATGCCCCACAGCAGCCCATAGGTGAAGAATGCCGTGCCGCTGGTCTCGGGGCCGGGAGCGTGCGCCTCGTCCATCATGGAGCGCGACCAGTAGCCGCCGGGTTGCTGCAGCTTCACCACAGCATCGGCCATGCGCACATATTTGTCGGTGAAGAACGGGCGGTGTTCCCAGTCGGCCGGCACGTCCTTGAGCACTTTTGCCAGTCCGGCAAGCACCCATCCGTCGCCGCGCGCCCAGAAATCCTTCTTCCCGTTGGCGCTTTTATGCTTGGGATACACATATTTGGCGTCGCGGTAGTAAAGCGCTTCGTCCGGGTCGTACATTATGCTGTCGCTCACCAGAACATATTCGTAAAGCTTGTCGAGATATTTCTTGTCGCCGGTGATGCGGTGCATCTTGGTCATCACGGGCATCACCATGTAAAGCCCGTCGGCCCACCACCAGTAGTCGTTCCGCGGGGTCGACATCTCATATTCCATCACCTCGCGCGCACGGCGTATGCGGCGGTCGTCGGGAAGAATCCGGTAGAGGTCGGCATATGTCTGGAAACATATCTGCCAGTCGCCGAACAGCACATGGTCGTCCGTCTCGCCGTAATCGTATTTCCAGCGCGAGCGGTCGGTGCCTTTGGCCCCCATCCATCCGTTGTGCTCGGCCCACCGCTCCGAGTAGTCTTTCCACTCCTCGTTGCCAGTGAGGAAGTAAGCCTCCATGTTGCCGGTGTGATAGGCGGCGTTGTCCCAGAATGAGCGCGTCTCCGGCGGATTGGTCTGTTGCCAGTGGTTGTTTACTTTGGTTATGATGCCGCGCACCTTTGCCGCCTCCTTGTCGGTGTCGGGAGTGGCCGATGCGGATGCCGCGCTCAGGATGGCAGCGGCAAGAAATGTGATGGTCTTATTATTCATGGTATTGCAAAGTTAGCGCTTTTTTTATCCGATAAAGGGGTGACAGAGGGAAATAATGGGACAAAATTCGTAAATTTGTGTCAGTGCAAACCGAGTGAAGGTGTTGCGGATTCCGTGATTTCCGGTTCAGCCACGCCTATCTTCATTTAATTATAAACAAGAATTTATCCATGAACCTTAAATCGACATTCCTTTCGCTGATGCTGGCGTCGTCGGCAGTTTGTGTTGCTGAGGCTGTCAACCCCGTGCTTCCCGGCTTTCATGCCGATCCCGAAATTATGTATTCCAACAAAACGGGCAAATATTACATATATTCCACCACCGATGGCACTCCCGGCTGGGGCGGCTATTATTTCACGGTGTTCTCGTCGCCCGATCTGGAGACATGGACTGACGAGGGGATTATGCTCGACCTCAAGAGCGAGCAGGTGCCCTGGGCCACCGGCAACGCGTGGGCTCCGGCCATAATCGAACGCCGCGAAGGTGATGGGTATAAATATTATTTCTACTACAGCGGACATTGGCCCGAGGCCGACCGCAAGGCCATCGGTGTGGCTGTGGCCGACAATCCCGCCGGGCCGTTCACCGATCTGGGCCACCCCATTGTGACCGACTCACCTACAGGCGGAGGCCAGCAGATTGATGTGGATGTGTTTCAGGACCCTGTGTCCGGCAAATATTATCTCTACTGGGGCAACGGATACATGGCAGGTGCCGAGCTTGCCGACGATCTGCTGTCCATCAAGCCCGAAACCGTGACAGTGATGACGCCCAAGGGTGGCACACTGCAGGATTATGCCTATCGTGAGGCGCCATACGTGTTTTACCGCAACGGAGTGTATTATTTCATGTGGTCGGTGGATGATACCGGTTCGCCCAACTATCATGTGGCCTACGGTACGTCCGATTCGCCGCTTGGTCATATCACAGTGGCCAATCCGTGCACGGTGCTGATTCAGGATCCCGACAGGAAAATATACGGGCCGGCCCATAATTCAGTGATAAACCTGCCCGGCACCGACGAATGGCGCATTGTGTATCACCGCATCAATGAGAATCACCTTGACAAGGATCCCGGAATTCACCGCGAGGTGTGCGTGGACCGTATGGAGTTCAATCCCGACGGCACAATCAAACCGGTGACACCGACAAAGTAATGTTGCTCAAAGCCGTTTAATAACATTCCGGCATATTTCATATAATCACCTCCCTGAATACCGATGAAAAAAATTCTGACCACCTGTCTTTCCGCGTTTTTCCTGCCGGCATATCTGCTTTCGGCATCAACAGCGCTCAATCCCGAATGCCGCAGGCAGCTGATCGACGATGACTGGCAGTTCCGCCTCACGGTCAATGACCGCGGCGAAAAACTTGAATCCGGCTGGACCGATGTTGACCTGCCTCACGACTGGAGCGTGCTCCATGATTTCGATGCGGAAGCCAGTACCGGTAACGACGGGGGGTATCTGCCTGCAGGCCGCGGTGTCTACCGCAAGGTTATAGACGTGCCTGCCGGGGCGCTCCACGGGCGGCACACCGCTATCCGCCTTGATGGTGCGTATATGAACGCCGAGGTTGCGGTGAATGGCCACGTAGTCGGAAAACGGCCTTACGGATATTCGCCTGCCACCTACGATATAACGCCATATCTCCATACCGGTGAGAATGAGATAACGGTGGATGTTGACAATTCGGCGCAGAAAAACTCGCGGTGGTACACCGGTTCGGGCATTTACCGGCATGTGTGGCTTCTGAACACCGGTGATGTGGCCGTAAGGCCAGAGAGTGTGTTTATCACCACTCCGCAGGTGAGCGAGGATGCATCGACGGTGAATCTTGAGCTGGCGGTTGAGAACCGCTCGCCGCGTGGCGGTGACATCACTGTAAAGGCCACTATTCTTGATTGCGAAGGGCATCCGGTTGATGCAGTCTCGGCCAATGTGGCTGTTCCGGCCGATTCGGTGGCCGTCGCACAGTTGCGGTTCCCTCCCAAACGTCTTGCCCTATGGTCGCCCGGCTCGCCTGCTCTTTATGAGATGCAGGTGGAGCTGATGGAGGGCGACAAGGTGGTTGACACATTCACTCAGACTTTCGGCGTACGCTCCATAGCATATTCGGCTGAGGATGGTTTCCGTCTGAACGGAAGGCCGCTGCTTCTCAATGGCAGCTGTGTGCATCACGACAACGGGCTGCTCGGCGCGCGCAGCTACGATGCCGCCGAGGCGCGCAAGGTGCGTCTGCTCAAGCAGGCGGGCTTCAATGCCGTGCGTACCAGCCACAACATTCCGTCGGAGGCGTTTCTGGACGAATGCGACCGTCAGGGGCTGCTCGTCATAGACGAGGCTTTCGACGGATGGCGTGACAGCAAGACTCCGCACGATTATGCTGAACTGTTCGACCGGTGGTGGGACAAGGATGTGGATGCCATGGTGCTCCGCGACCGTAATCATCCCTCGATAATGTGCTGGAGCATCGGCAACGAGGTGATTGAGCGCAAAAAGCTGGAGGTTGTGACAACTGCACGTAAACTCGCCGACCGTTGCCGCTCACTTGACTCTACACGCCCTGTGACATCAGCACTCGCGTCGTGGGACAGCGACTGGGAAATCTACGACCCGCTTGCAGCCGTCCACGATATAGTGGGCTACAATTACTTGATAGACAAATCGGAAGAGGACCATCAGCGCGTGCCCGACCGCGTGATGTGGCAGACCGAATCGTATCCGCGCGATGTGTTTGCCAACTGGGTGAAGGTAAACGATAACCCATATATTATAGGTGATTTTGTCTGGACCGGCATCGATTATCTCGGGGAGTCGGCCATCGGACGGTTCTATTACGAAGGGGATAGCGAAGGAGAGCATTTCCATCGCAACCAGTGGCCTTGGCATGCCGCTTATTGCGGAGATATCGACCTGGTCGGGGAGCGTAAACCTGTATCGTATTATCGCGACATGCTCTATAATCCTGACCGCGTGAAGCTCTATATGGCCGTGCGCGAGCCTGACGGTTATTACGGCAAAATAAAGGAGACTCAATGGGGCACGTATCCCACATGGGAATCATGGACGTGGCCCGGCCACGAAGGTAAGCCGATTGAGGTTGAAGTGCTTTCGCACTACGACAAAGTGCGCCTCTATCTCGACGGAAAGCTGGTGGGGGAGATGCCCACCACCCGCGCCGAGGGCTTCCGGGCAGTGTTCACGATGCCTTATCAGCCGGGCACATTGCAGGCCTGCGGAGTGGACAGCGAAGGTGTAGAGAAGGAACGCGTCGCCATCGAGACAGCAGGCAAGCCGGCAGCCCTAAGGCTGAGGGCCGACCGCAATGTGATTGCGGCTGACAATCAGGATCTGGTTTACGTCACCGCCGAGATTGTCGACAGCAAGGGGAGGGTGGTACCAAACGCTTCCGACCGCATTGCATTCACCGTGAGCGGAGCAGGCACCATCGAAGCCACAGGAAGTGCCGACATCAAGGACACCGAGGGCTCCCACCGCACCGACCGCAATGCATGGAAAGGCCGCGCCATGGCCATCGTTAAGAGCACGCCGCGTGCAGGTAAAATTGTTCTCCGCGCTACGTCCCCGTCGCTCAAATCCTCCTCCATCACCCTCCGAACCACCCGCTGATTCTTTCTGAATTGCAAGTGATGTAAAAAGGCATAAGCGCCGGAGATTGTCTCTCAGTCTCCGGCGCTTTGAAGTTGATTTTTAATTAATTTTCTGATTTACAGATAAAATTTCGTAGCTTTGCGCTGATAAATGCAATTTCCATGGAAGAATCCCAGGATAAAAATATATTAGTGCCGATTGGCAATAGCGATAATGCGGCTATGGTGCCAATTGAAAATCTGATTTATGTGATTCGTGGTCAACAGGTGATGCTGGACAGCGACTTGGCTCGCCTGTATGGTGTGGAAACTCGTGTTCTCAACCAAGCAGTGAAACGTAATATTGAAAGATTTCCTGAGGATTTCATGTTCCAACTTAGCAAAGAGGAATCGCAGAACTTGATATCTCAAATTGCGACGTCAAGTTCAAGATCACAAAATGTGACCTTGAACGTGGAGCGAGGAAAGAATATTAAATATCTGCCTTATGCGTTCACTGAAAATGGGGTTGCCATGCTAAGTAGTGTGCTTCGATCCAAAACAGCAATCGAGGTAAACATCCGCATTATGAGGGCTTTTACTGCCATGCGCAGTTTCCTGATGAATAATGCGCATATGTTCAAGAGGATTGAAACCATAGAGCATAATTACTTACTTCTCAATCGCCATCTGTCGGAACATGACAGGAAATTCGAAGAGGTGCTGTCGCGCCTTGATGATAGAGATTCCGAACCGATTGAGGGATTTTTCTTTGAAGGGCAGATATTCGATGCATATTCGCTTATCTCCGATTTAATCAGGAAGGCAACAAGGAGAATCGTGCTGATAGACAATTATGTTGATGACCGGATTCTGAAAGTCCTGACAAAACGTGGGGAAGGAGTATCTGCGACAATCTATACCGACCCACGTCATTCTCAAATAAACAATGACCTACGCCGACATAACGCCCAGTATCCCCGTATAGATGTAAGACATTGCACTAACGTGCATGACCGATTCATGATAATCGACGATACCGTATACTTCATCGGCGGCTCAATCAAGGATCTTGGTAAGAAGATTGTAGCATTCAGTCAGATGCACCAAAATCCGAATGACATTCTTTCAAAGCTGAGATAATCCCATGTGAATAATATTTGAAGTGGGGGTGCATCAGAATTTTGATACACCTCCTTCAATTTGAGGGTAGCCGCAGGATGGCGAGTTAAAAAATTATTTAGGTTTAATTTGGTTTATAACATAAACTTGTTTAAATTTGCATCGGAAGAAATCAGGAAACCAACTCGCGCGATAGTTTCCTTTTCTTTTTCAAAATATGGTTTATGTTATAAACCGGTTTATTAACTTCTAAAAACGCACATTATGGAAGAAAAAACACTGACTCCGCAGGAGAGCATGGAAGTGATCGCCCGCATGATTGAAGCCTCTAAACAACGTCTGTCCATGCCCGATCTCCGTATATCGGTCTTGTGGGCTGTACTGACTATTGCTACGGCAGCTACGGTTCTAATCGTTAGCCTGATAGATTACAATCCGCTGATTAATTTGGTCTGGTTCGCAATTCCTGTAATCGGACTTCCGGCTAACCTGCTGATGGCCCGTAAAGCAGGGGGTGACAAAGGTTTCAAAACCGCCATTGACGTTATAAGCGACGGCATTTGGCGCACTGTAGGTGTGGTGGCCATCCTCCTGTCGCTCATTTGCCTGGCATTCAATATTGCCGGATACCCTCAGGCATGGCTTGCCATGTTCTATTTTGCATTCATTGTAGTAGGTTTCGGGGCGGCTATGCAGGGCATTGTGCTAAAGGAGAGTTCATATGTCTTCGGTGGATTGTTCTCAATACTGGCAGGATTCGTAGTGGTGGTTCTCTCGCTTTGTAACATCCCGTTGCTCATGGTGTGGGTGATTCCGCTCTATATTCTCTGTTTTCTGCTGATGTTCATTGTCCCCGCCTTTATTATCCGGAAGAAATTTAATGCTGCAGGCCGATGAAAGAACTTGATCCGTTACTACACTCGCAGTTACGACTGGCCGTAATGTCGATTCTGATGAACGTTGAGGAGGCGGATTTTGTCTACCTCCGCGAGAAAACGGAATCGACGGCCGGAAACCTCAGTGTGCAGCTCGACAAGCTGACAGCGGCCGGTTATATCTCTTTGGAAAAGGGCTTTGTCGGAAAGAAGCCGCGCACCGTGTGCCGCGTAACCGACCTCGGACGCCGTGCCTTTGCCGCCTATGTTGCCGCTCTCCGCACCTACATCGGCTGATTGCTGGATATCCAATGAATTGTGTAGCATAAAAGCTGCGATAATTCCATGTGAATGACATGAGACTGTCTAACAACCAAAGTTAGGCAGTCTCTATTTTTACACGCAAAATCAGA
>UQER01000028.1 GCA_900540205.1 uncultured Porphyromonadaceae bacterium
ACCGAGCCGCTCTATGGCCACAAGCAGAGCTTCTTCCCCATCGTGCAGGGATGCACATTCCCCGACCTTCGCCACGAAGCCGCCAGCCGCGTGGCCGAGCTCGGTGCCGACGGAAACGCCATCGGCGGACTCGCCGTGGGAGAACCGGCCGAAAAGATGTACGAAATGATCGAGGTGGTCAACGAAGTTCTCCCCGCCGACCGTCCGCGCTATCTCATGGGGGTCGGCACGCCGGCCAACATCCTCGAGGCCATAGACCGCGGTGTGGACATGATGGACTGCGTGATGCCCACCCGCAACGGCCGTAACGGCATGCTGTTCACGCCCCACGGCATCATGAACATGCGCAACAAAAAATGGGCCGACGATTTCACGCCCATCCAGCCCGACAGCGACTGTTTTGTGGACCAGGTTTACACCAAGGCTTATCTCCGTCACCTATTTATCAGCGGCGAGCTGCTTGCCATGCAGATTGCCTCCATTCACAACCTCGCATTCTACCTGTGGCTTGTGGGCGAAGCCCGGCGCCACATCATTGCCGGCGACTTCCCGCAGTGGAAAGCCGACATGGTGGAACGCGTGACACGTCGCCTCTGACACCCGCGCTCCCCCTTCACAAACAGACAGCAGCATCACACCGACCAACACCCCGCCAAGAAAGAAATGAAGAAGCCAAAATTACCGGCATTCGAACCCGTCAGGCAAAATCTCCCCATCAGCCTGCTCGACTGGTACATAATACGCAAATTCCTGGGCACATACGTTTTCTCCATCATGCTCATCATGGCCATCGTGATCATGTTCGACATCAACGAGAAGCTCGATGCGTTCCTGCAGGCACCGCTCAAGGCCACGGTGTTCGACTACTTTCTGAACTTTCTCCCCTATTTCGCCAACCAGTTCAGCCCGCTGTTCACATTCATCACGGTGATATTCTTCACCTCGAAACTCGCCGACAACTCCGAGATCATCGCCATGCTCTCGTCGGGCATGAGTTTCCACCGGCTGTTGCGCCCCTACATGATTTCAGCGGCCGTAATCGCCGCCGGCACGTTTGTTCTCGGTGCCTACATAATCCCTCCGGCCAATGCCGAACGCATCGACTACACCAACACCTACGTACGCAACCGCCGTGTGGATTACGGCGACAACATAATGATGCAGGTGGCTCCAGGGCGCATAGCCTACATGAGCCGCTACGACAACACCACGAAAACCGGCTACCGCTTCTCGCTTGAGGAGTTCAAGGACAAGAAACTGGTGTCGCGCCTCACTGCCCTGTCGATCAAATGGGATACCCTCTACCAGTGGACAGTGCGCGACTACATGATCCGCGACATCCAGGGCGACCGCGAGATAATCAAAAAGGGGAACGAACTTGACACAGTGATTCCCTTCGAGCCACGCGACTTCCTGATTTCCCGCAACGACCAGGAGACCCTCACCTCACCGCAGCTGCGCGAATACGTGTCGCGCCAAAAAGAACGCGGAGTGGCCAACATCAAGGCCTTCGAGATTGAGTACGAGAAACGCTTCGCCATGTGCGCCGCCGCATTTATCCTTACCGTTATCGGCATGTCGCTCTCATCGAAGAAAGTGAAGGGCGGCATGGGCATGAACATCGGCATCGGACTTGTGCTCAGTTTCAGCTATATCCTGTTCATGACCGTCACTTCGTCGTTTGCGGTGTCGGGCCTGACGTCGCCACGTGTGGCCATGTGGATTCCCAATGTTCTCTACGCCATCATCGCCGTGATCCTCTACTTCAAGGCGGCGCGATAAAAGCCCCTTCCCTACTACAAAAACACACAGAATTTTCATGCGGTGCAACTTTACGGCACTTTCAGCGACAAACAATATTGAACCCACATCACCGAATGACCGCATCGCAAAAAGAACAGGAATTCCGGAAATTAATGACGGAACACGGCGGCCTCGTTGCCAAAGTGTGCTACATGTATGCAACAGATTCCGAACATTTCAAGGATCTGCTGCAGGAGGTGCGCATAAACATCTGGCAGGCAATCGACAAGTTCCGCGGCGAATCGGCCATATCGACATGGCTTTACCGCATAACAGTAAACACATGCGTAAGCTGTTACCGCCGCTACAACCGTCACGACGCCGAGACCCGCACCGTCGACCCCGAGCAGATGCTCGCACTGGCCAACATGGCCTCCACCGACCATGAACGGCTGGAATGTCTGCGCGAACTCTACGCCCTGATCAACCGGCTTCCGGCTCTCGACAAGGCCATAATAATGATGTGGCTTGACGAACGCCCATATCAGGAAATCGCCGAGGTGACCGGCCTCTCGCGCAACAATGTGGCCACCCGCATCAACCGCTGTAAACGGAAACTTCTCGACATGAGCAATTCCTGAATCTGCCACACATCAAAACAACCGCAACCATGCAACATATAGAAGACTTGAAAGCTAAATGGCAGGCAATAGACCTTGCCCCCGATGCGGGGAAGACCGCCACGCCACTGAGGGTTCCGCGTCATGCAACACTGCGGATCAACCATTACCTACGCACCACTCTTATACTCTGCATCCTGGGGCTGTGCCTCTCGGGCGAATTCTTCAACATACTCAACCCTGCCGTCTGGTTCAGGATTTACTATTGCTCATTTTTTGCCATCGGTATCATAGAGATGCTGGTTCTGCGTCGAAAACTGTGGCAACTTACGCCGGAAAGCATCACGGTAGTACAGGCCATCAGAGGAGTGGAAAAATTCTCCATCCTCCGCAACCGCTTCAAGATTCTGAACATCTGCATTGCCATTCCACTGCTCACAGCCATGTTCATCTACATCTTCAACGATATCAGCGAGAACAGCTATGGATTCCGCGTCGGCGGCATCGTCGGCGGCATCGTCGGGCTTGCTCTCGGGTTGTGGCTTGACTATCGCTGCCGCCGCGATCTGCGGCTGATGCGCGAATACCTCGGCACTGCCTCTCTTGACGAAACTGACGATACAGATACCACCCCTGAATAAAATCCTTCGACGGCCACTCCCCCTCTTCACCACTGGCAAACGAATTCAAAACTGACAGACATAACAAGGCGCAGTGTCAAAATGCAATATTTTGGCACTGCGCTCAATTTTATTACCGGATGGTGAGGGTGCTGTCAGAATGGTTCAGATGGTAGGAACCCGAACCCCTTAGGCGACGACCCAGATGGGCCATTATGACACACCCTCTTGCTTATTTTGTCTTGGTTGCAGCTGTCAGCTGGCATGGCGTGCCTGCCAGTTAATCCACCATGCCTTGCAGGCCCCGATCAGGAACGGCACTGCTCCGAACAGGATAAACACCACATCGCCGGGCATACGCAGCCATCCGGTCATGCTCATTGTCGGGCCGGTGACATACCCGATGGAACGTGCATGCCAGTAACCGTTGTGGATAACGTCCCACAGCTGAATGAAGCCGGACGGCAGCAGACTGAAGGCTATCATCATGGCCAGACCGATGTTAAGCCCCCAGAACGAGCATTTGATCCATGGGCGCACCGTAGCCCACTGCGCGTCGGTCAGATTCTTGCGCATGGCATACACGCACAGCCCCAGGGACAGGAATCCGAACACCCCGAACAGCGCCGCATGTCCGTGATTCGGCGTAAGATATGTGCCGATCTCGAAATAGCTGACAATCGGCATATTGATAAGGAAACCGAACACTCCGGCACCCATGAAATTCCAGAAGCCCACAGCCATGAAGAAATTGAAAATCCATTTGTGCTGCCCGCCCACTTCCGGAGCACCGCCGTTGCGGGATATTCGGTAAAAGCGCCATCCTTCAAGGCACAACAGAACCAAAGGCACGACCTCCAGTGCGGAGAAACATGAGGAAACGGCCATGTTGAAGGTGCTCTGCCCCTCGAAATACCAGTGGTGACCCGTACCGATAATGCCGCCCATGAACGTGAGTATCGCCTCGAGAATTATAATCCTGATGGCACGTTCCCGGCTCACGATACCCATCTCCACGAACACCAGAGCCACCATCGTAGTGGCAAAAGCCTCGAAGAAACCTTCCACCCAAAGGTGAATCATCCAGAACCGCCAGGTATCCACCACCGTATAGTTGGTCATATCGTCGAAGAACACGGCAGGGATATAGAACACGGGCACACAAATGGCGAAGAAGAGGAACAATCCGGCAAGGAATCTCTTGCCCGGCAGCCTGAATGCAGGCAGCGTATTGCGTATCACCACATATGCCCATACGAGGAATCCCACAATCATCAGCAGCTGGAAGCCGCGGCCCATCTCGACATATTCCCATCCCTGGCTGCCAAGCCAGAACGAACCGTCGCCTGCTCCCCAGAGGCCGAGCAGACCGCCCCATTCAGCCAGCAGCGAACCGAAAATCACCACTCCGAACGCCACGAACAGGAAATAGGTCATCCTACTGAGCGATTTCCACTCCTTGCCGCCGAAGATGCGCGATACGATCAGACCACCCACTACAAACCCTGTGGCAACCCACAGAATGGCGAGCTGGATGTGCCATGTCCTGACAAGCTGACTCGGGAAGATGGTACTGAGGTCAAGGCCATAGAACGTGCCCGGGTCGGCACGGTAATGAGCCACGGCGCCTCCCACAAGTGTCTGTGTAAGCAACAGCAATCCCACAATCACCACAAACTTGAGCAGTCCGCGTATGGATGCCGGCTGATGTCCGTCGGGCACAGTCATCGGGAAGGGCGGTTGGGCAGCTTTCCAGTCAGCCTCCTTGTCGCGTCCCACATAGAACATGCATGCGCCTATACCTATAAGCAGGAACAACAGTGATGCCACGCTCCATACGGTCAGCGCGTCCGATGGGCCCTGACCGATTTCCGGTTCATACGGGAAGTTATTGGTGTAGGAATAATCCTCGCCGGGACGGTTGGCCGAACATGCCCATGCCGACCATGCGAAAAAGGCCGAAAGCTGATGCAGTTCTACCGGATCGGTTATAAGGTCCTTCTGCAGTCCGCCGTTGTTGGCCGGATCACTCAGATACCTCTTCCAGTAGTCGGGAGCCTCGTTGAAAACCGATGTCTGCGCCTCATCCATCACCAGCACACCGGTGCCTGCATCATAACGGTTGGCCTTGGCCAAGGCATTGATTTCATCCATCGTCATGTCGGGATTGAGGCGCCGGGTGGCCAAAGCCACCTGATGGAGATAATCGGCCGAAAAGTCCGGACCGAGATATGCCCCGTGTCCCCACACCGACCCGTTGTCGTGAAGACCATACCGCAGGAACACCGCCTGCCCCTCCCGTATGTCATCACCCGTAAACAGCACATCGCCGTTCATGTCGGTTACTTTTTCCGGAATCGGCGGCTTGTCGGAATAAGCCTTTACAGTCACCGCCACAAGCACGGCGAAACCATAAATAAACACAAAGGCGAGGACCGGTATCCACCATCGCGAAACATTTGGCGAAGAATAGTCCCTTTCATACTGGAAGTTAGGGTGGCCCATAGTAAAAGAGTTTTGAGATTTTATTAATAAAAAGGTTGATTTTATATGATATTAAACAAAACTGGGTTAACAATCGTTTAGATATCGTAATCACAACCCTGTTTTTTCAATCACATCCACTTTCACCCATACACACATACTCACATGAAAATCGGTTTCTTCGTTCCCTGTTATATCGATGCCATACATCCGCAGGCTGCCATCTCCAGCTACAGGCTGCTGAAAAAGCTCGGGCTCGACGTAGAGTTCATCGACCGCGGAGCCTGTTGCGGTCTGCCCGAACTTGACATGGGATATACCCGACAGGCGTGCACCCTCGAGAAAGGGATTGCACCTATGGCTGCCGACAAAGGCTACGACTATGTAGTGCTCCCCTCCGGAATATGTACCGATCAATTCCGATTTCATTTCAACGAAGTGGAGCAGACACCTGAAGTGGTACATTTCCGTCAGACTGTACATGATCCTGTAGAATTTCTGCACGATGTGCTCAAAGTCACCGAGCTTCCGGGCAAGCCAAGCTTTCCTTACCGTGTGGCGATACACAACGGCTGCCACTCACTTCGTTATCTCCGGGAAGCCCGGCCGACTGAACTTATGATCAAACCATTCGACAAATGCGCGGACCTTCTGAAGCTGGTGGACGGTATCGAGATAGGTTATGCCACCCGGCGCGACGAATGCTGCGGCTTCGGGGGCACTTATGCCATCTGGGATCCGCAATGTTCCGGACAACAGGGGCGTGACAAAGTGGATGACTACGTACGCAACGGTTTCAAGTACGTCACTTCGCAGGACATGTCGTGCATGATACATCAGCAGACTGTGGCCCGAAAGAACAGGCTTGACCTCAAAATGTTCTATATCACTGAAATTTTAAACGGAGACGCACAACCATGAAGCAGGTGAATCAAGTAAAACTCGGAGCCGAGTTCATAAAACAGCGTGCACACCGCGAGATGCACGACCGTTGCCTGTGGGCAGCACGCATGCGCCGTGACAAGGTGGCATCCACAATCCCCGAATGGGAAGAGATGCGCGAGCTGGCATCGCAGATAAAACTCCATACGCTTGCCAACCTCGACCGGTATCTCGAGCAGTTCGCCGCCAATGCCGAGGCCAACGGAATCCACATCCACTGGGCGCGCAATGCCGAGGAACATAACGAGATTATCCTTGACATCTTCCGCAGCCACGATGTCAAGGTGGTCACCAAAGGCAAATGCATGACCATGGATGAATGCGGCATGCGTGAATTCATGTGGAAACACGGCATCGAAATATATGAGGCCGATCTGGGCGAACGAATCCAGCAGCTCGACAACCAGCGCCCCTCGCACATCGTGATGCCGGCCATCCACAAGCTCCGCAGCGATGTGGCCGACCTCTTCGCCCGTACGCTCGGCTCTGACCGCGACATCGACGACCCGCATTATCTAAACAGCGTGATGCGTGCCGACATGCGAAAAAAATATGAGAAAGTGGATGCAGGCATGTCGGGCGTCAACTTCGCCATAGCCGAAACCGGCGGCATTGTGGTGTGCACCAACGAGGGGAACGCCGACATCAGCGCCAACGTGCCGCCGCTCTATGTGGCAACCATGGGACTGGAGAAACTCATACCGCGCCAAAGCGATCTGCCACTCTTCCTGCGACTGCTCTCGCGCAGCGCCCTCGGGCTTGACATGACCCAGTACACCTCGCACTATCACGCCCCCCGCAAGGGACAGGAGATGCACATTGTAATCCTCGACAACGGACGCAGCGAGCGGCTCACGTCGCCCGACTACTGGGAAGTGCTCAAATGCATCCGCTGCGGTGCCTGCATGAACACGTGTCCAGTGTTCCGCCGCACATCCGGCATCAGCTATGACGCCATCTACATGGGTCCGATCGGCATCGTACTCGAACCGAGCTACGACCTCTACAGATATGCCCGTCTCCCCTACTCATGCACCCACTGCGGATCATGCGGCGATGTCTGCCCCACCAAGGTGCCCATCCCGGAGCTGGTGTTCTACTGGCGCGCACCGGTGGTGAGCCACGGCTTCAGCCAGCCCACCCACGACATAGAGGAGAATCTGGCCGAACCGATTCTTAAAAACAGCACCAATCTCGCCAAAGCGGAGAAACTGGGGCTCTGGGCATTGCGGCACATTCCCGATGCCATTCTTGAATCGCCTATAAATCCCTGGGCAAAAGAGCATGACGACCCGATTCCGCCCAAAGAGACTTTCCGCGAATATTACCGCCGCGTTATCCAGCCGGAGGAAGAGGCCGCAAAGAATAAACAAGACGATAAACCCACCACTCCAGAATCATGAACCAGAAAGACGCAAAAAACGACATACTCGCCCGTATCAGAGCCGGCCGCCCTGCCCCGCATCCCCTTCCCGATGTACCGAAATATGTTTTCCGGTGCAATCCCGTGGAACACTTCATCAAGGAACTGCTATCGTTCGACGGACGTGCTGTCAAGTTCGCCACACGCGAGGATGCAGTGAAATGGCTTGCATCCCAGCCTGAAACCGACAAGGCAAGGAATGTTGTCTACTCTTCGGCCGAAGGTGTTGAAGGCAACATGGGCGAAGACAAGCTGACCGACCTGCACAACGCCCACGCCATCGACACTTGTGTCACTGAAAGCAGCATGGGCGTTGGTGAGATGGGGTCGGTGTGGGTAACTGACGGAAGCCTCACCCATGCCGCCTGCGCGCTGTTGTCGCGACACCTTTTCATCTTCCTCGATTCGTCGAAGATTGTTCACGGACTGCATGAGGCATATGCCTCGCTCAATCTGCGCGAGCACCAATACGGTTCGTTCTACACCGGACCGTCGGCCACGGCCGACATCGAGGCCGTCCATGTCACCGGTGCTCAGGGGCCGTTGTCGCTTACGGTTCTGCTCTACAACTGTGCCGACGCCCCCAATCCGCCGGAACTGATGGTGAATCCGAACGCAGATGTGCCGATGGACAATCCGTCCTGACCGCTCCGTAGCCGGCGACTAAAATCAGCCCCGGCATCAACCAAGACCACAAACAAAGCGGTGCACTGGAGCAATCTCCAGTGCACCGCCACTTCTCTATATCTAAAATCTTAACTTATTTGTGGGCGTTGACCGCCACAGCATCCGTTTTTTTGGATAGTTTGAACGCTACAGGAAGCACATATTGGGTGCTGACCGCCTCCCCGTTCGCACGTCCCGGCTCCCAGCGGGGCATCTCGCCGACAACCCTGAGGGCCTCGGCATCGAGACTTGGCGAAACGCCACGCATAACGACCGGATCGGTCACCTTACCTTCAGCGTCAATAACAAATTTCACCACAACACGACCCTCCTCGTCGGCATCCATTGCCTCTTTCGGATAGATTACGTGTTCTCCTATGAATCTCATCATCTCTGCTTCACCTCCGGGATAACGTGGCATCTGCTCCACAGCCGTATAGACCAGCGTCCGCTTGGCATCCAGATTTTTTCCCTTATCGGCAAGCGATTTTTCTTTCTGAGCGAAAGAGGAGGATTCGGCTTCGGCTGAAGTTTTCTTGATTGTACCAACCGACACAACCTTTACCTTGTCAACACCTGCAATCTGTCCGGAAGTTTCGACTGTGCGTGTTTCGCCGTTTTTAAGCCTGACGTCAATCTTATTGTCGGCCTTATTTACAGTCACGCTCTCTATGTCATTGACATCAATGTCGCCCAGACTCTCAATGTCTGTCTGCACGCTTCGGTGACTACCGGCTTTATCAACTACTACCACAGTTGCACCTGAATCATTGCCGGCAGCGGCTTCAACAACCGTTACGGACGCATTGCGCTGTGCAGCCTCCAGCTCGGTGCCGCTGACGGACAGAGCTTCGCCATCCTTCGTATGAACCGTCATACGGTCTCCTGTCTTGTCAATGTCTATAGATGCGATGTTGTCCGCATCTATGGATTTCAGTTCCTCAGCGGTAATCTCGCGCGGCTCGGACGAGGGTTGCGACATTGCCGCATTTTCACTAACTTTGCTTTCCGGAGAATCGAACGCCACCTTGTCCGCACGTTCAAGCATGGACGCCACGGCGGGAAGATTGACGATTAACACCGCGGCTGCAGCCGCCGGAATCAGGGCAAGCGCACGCAAACGGCGGCCTGCCGACGATTTTTTTTGATACATCATGGTAACACGTTTTTTAAGTTTACTATGGTTGAGGCTGTTGGCAAGTGACGGGAATCTCGCGCCGACAGCCTTCTTTATTAACAACATCTGATACTGACGCGGCTCAACACCGCCGTCAATCACGGCCATATCCGCCTGATATTCGTGAACGGTCTTCAACTCCTCACGCACAAGCCATCCGGCCGGATTATACCACTGGAACACGGCCACCAGTTCGGCAAACAGGAGGTCAATCCAATGGCGCAGGTGCAGATGGCGCATTTCGTGCATCAGCACGACGCCGCCCCATTTTTCATAATCCTCACGCGGCATCACCACATACCTTATCCAGCTGAACGGCGCCACACGCGTGTCGGAGGTAAGCACAAGCGTAAACCTTTCCATAGGGTGCTTTTCGCCGGCAGCGACAATCCTCCACAAGCGCGCCACACGCCACAGGGTCAGCAACAATCCTGCTCCAACGCCTACGGCATACAGAATAACAAGGATTCTGAGCCAGTTGGATGCAGGTTCCGGTCGAGGCATCCCGACGACACCTACAACCCATCCTGCCTCGGCCACAGCCTCGCCCGACACCACATCCGGAGCCGCGATAAAACCGCGCATCGCAGGCAGCAGTGCAGGCATCACGACCGAGGCGGCCAGCATGCTCAGGAGTGCCACGCGGTTGCACGCATGCTGGTTTTCGCCGGCCATAAGCCATTTGTAAACCAGATACAGCGACGCCAGCAGCACACTGCTGCACAACGAATAGGCAAACACGCTTCCCATAGGATAGATTATTTTCTGTTTTTGTTTTCTATGATGGCGAGAATCTCTTTCAGTTCCTCCGCCGAGATTTTCTCCTCCTCAACCAACGCCGACACCACATTGCGATAGGAGTTGTCGAAATAATCACGTATTACATTGGCCAGCGTACGGTCGCGGAAATCCTTTTTCCTGGCGATGGCAAAAAAACGGTGAGAACCGCCCACCACTTCGTGCCCGACATAGCCCTTCTCCTCCAGCACCCTGACTGTGGTGGCGATGGTGTTGAAATGCAGCTTGGGTTCGGGACAATGTTCCACCATCTCCCTCACGAACAGCGGTCCGTGCTGCCACAACATCTCGAGCAGCCCGCGTTCGCGGTCGGTAATCAACTGGGGTTTTCTTCCTGCCTTCATTGTTTTTGTTTATGGTTATCTTTATGGTTGGTTGCTATGATAGCTAAAATAGCTATTGTAGCTATTATAGCTAACTTAGCTAAAAAGCAAGCGGCGCCAACTATTGAATTAGTTGACACCGCAAATTTATAACTAATAATCTAGTTTTGCAAACTAATTTCTTAGTTTTTTAGAGAAAAAATTTAGGCCCACTGATTATTTAGCACTTGCCTGATTCACATGCCAAAGGCATGTCCCTACTACTTAATGGATTACATCTATGCCGAGCAAAGGCACAGGATTTTAGGTTCGGCCCTGATTTTAGGCTAAGGCGATGCTGATTCAGAACAATTTCTTTGGTTTTGTAGCCTGGAAATCTTTAAGATAAGTGGGGGTTGAGTATGCCAGGTCGAGGAAGTCGCCGTTGCGGAAAGCCTGGTCGGCCAACGGAAGCATATCCGTGGCCAGAGGCACCACACCGTCAATAAACCGTGCGTTGGGATGCATAATCACTTCACGGGCCTTGTCGCTTCCGTTTCCGAAAAACAGCACCTCTCCCCTTTCAAGCCATTTACCGTAGGAATCGGCTTCAAGAATCAACGGCGTGGGAGGCACCAGAGTGTTGAGCGGCAGATCGTAGACGGCGGTGTACACCTCCATTCGGCGTGCATCGATCATCGGGGCGAAAAGCACATCCGGCTCCATATCCTCCACGTTAAACATGACATGCACCGACATCAGTTTGAGTGTATCTATCCCTATCAGAGGCACATCCAGCGCATAGGCAAGCCCTTTGGCCTCGCTCAGACCGATGCGCAGGCCGGTATAGCTCCCCGGGCCCAGCGAAACGGCCACGGCATCGAGCTTCATCTCGTGCCGCCGAAGATGGTCGAGACACCCTTTGATGAACCCGCTGAGCAGCACGGCATGATTGCGTCCCTGCGTCTCCTCGAAATGCTCCAGAATGGCACCTTCGGAGGTCAGCGCCACAGAACAGACCTCAGTTGAGGTTTCTATATTGAGTATGGTTGGCATGTCAGTATCCTGTATCTATTAATAAGTATATTCCGGACGCAAAGGTAGGGGTAATTTTTCAAATTCGCATGAATTTTGTTAATTTTGGTCTTCCATTAACCACCCATCCGACACAATGATAAAAAACATAATTCTCGATTTCGGCCGCGTGCTTGTAGACTACGATTTCCTCCCTGTAATCGACACCTTTTTCCCTGCGGGAGATGAGGCACGCAAACAGCAGTTCTGCGACCTGTATCTCAGCCAGGCGTTCACCGACCGCTGCGACCTTGAGGACATTCCGTTTGCCCAGCTCATAGCCGAGGAACAGAAAGCCCATCCTGAATTCGCACGCGAACTCGGCATGTTCCGCGACCGTTACCAGGAATTTGTCATAGGCCAGATGCCGGGGATGCAACCTCTGCTTGAACAGCTGAAAGCACACGGACTGCGTCTGTTCGGCCTTACCAACTGGAGCAGCGAGGTTTACAAGGTGATTGACCGGTATCCCATTTTCAAGCTGCTCGACGGCCGCGTCATTTCATCGGAAGAACACATCATCAAACCCGACAGGGACATTTACCTGCGCTTGTGCGACAGATATTCGCTCAATCCTGCGGAATGCCTGTTCGTCGACGACAAGGCCGTGAACGTGGAGGGCGCACGCCGTGCCGGCATGGATGCTGTGGTGTTCACAACCGCCGAAGCGTTCGAAAAATTTATCGGGAATATTGACTGATTAAGATGTTTTTCACTAAATTTGCCTACATAAAATAATGAAGTCATTTAAACTTTTTCTTAAATGGCTTCATGAGATTTCTTCAATATCCAAACCACTTCTTCCTGCAGCAATGGTTCTATCAATGACAGGATTCGGGAGCGCCGTTGTGGAGCTGCCATCCAAAAAATTCATATTTGAAATAAAATCGCTCAACAGCAAGCAGCTCGATCTGTCAACACGCATCCCCACCGGTTACCGTGCCATCGAAGCAGACATCCGCAACGTAATAGCACCAATCCTCGAACGCGGCAAGGCCGAATTCAACATGTATATGGAGACCACCGGCTCTGAAAGCGCCGTGCAGCTTAACATTCCGGTTCTCAAAGCCTACAAGGCTCAGATTGAGCACGCATCGGCCGAACTCGGCATTCCCATGCCCGACGACTGGTATGGCGTGCTGCTCCGCTTCCCCGACACAGTGAAAAGCGAATCGGCAAGCGAAGTGGACGAGACCGAACGCGATGAAATTCTCAAGGGTGCAGCCGCAGCCGCACGAGCACTCTCGGAATACCGGGCTGTGGAGGGCCGCAAACTCGAGGAATTCTTCACCACTCGCATCAGCCGCATCAGCGACCTCCTTCAGCAGGTGCCCCTTTATGAGGCAGAACGCCTCACCCGCATCCGCGCCCGCATAGAGGACGGCCTGGCATCCATCCCAAAAGTGGAATACGAGAAGAGCCGCCTGGAGCAGGAGATGATTTTCTACATCGAAAAACTTGACATCAACGAGGAAAAACAGCGCCTGCGTCAGCACCTCGACTACTTCATGGAGACGTTGCGCGGCGCGAGCGGACAAGGGAAGAAGCTCGGATTCATCTCGCAGGAGATGGGACGCGAAATCAACACCCTCGGTTCAAAGAGCAACCATGCCGAAATGCAGATTCTCGTGGTAAAAATGAAGGACGAGCTTGAGCAGATAAAGGAACAGGTGCTCAACGCTCTTTGAAATCAAACAAGACAACATCTTATTCCACCCCTCTTACACAATGAAAAAAGGCAAACTCATCATAATCTCCGCTCCTTCGGGCTGCGGCAAATCAACAATCATCGGCGACATCATGGACCGTGGCGAACTCGACCTGCAGTTCTCCGTATCGGCCACCAACCGCAAACCGCGCGAAGGCGAGGTTGACGGCGTGAGCTACCACTTCCTGTCCGACCGCCAGTTCAAGGACCTCATTGCCGAAGGTGCGTTTGTGGAGTACGAGCAGGTTTACCCCGGCCGCTTCTACGGCACCCTGCGCAGCGAGATTCAGAACCGCGTGGACAGCGGCCACAACGTGATTCTCGACATCGACGTAAAGGGCGGTGTCAACGTCAAGCGCCAGTTCGGCAGCGATGCCATCAGCATTTTCATCGCGCCACCCAGCATCGACGAGCTCCGCAACCGCCTGCGTGGCCGTGGCAGCGACTCGGAGGAGGAGATTGAGCAGCGCGTGGGCCGTGCCGCATTCGAGCTTGGCTTCCAGGGCGACTACGACCATGTGGTTGTCAACAACACCCTCCCTGAAGCCATCGGGGAGGTGGAAAGCCTTATTTCCGGCTTTATCAACAACTGATTCTCTCCTATCCCCCATCACCAACGCGAAGTGGCGACCATAGGAATTTTCGGCGGCTCGTTCAATCCGGTGCACAACGGTCATATCCGCCTGGCTCAGGCCGTGGCCGATTCAGGCGCCGTGGACAGTGTGTGGCTCACACTCTCGCCGGCCAACCCCCTGAAGGAACATCCGGAGGAACTTATCTCCGACGCCGACCGCTGGGCCATGCTGCAGCTGGCCGTGGAGAGACATCCCGCACTGCATGCATGCGATGTGGAACTGTCCATGCCGCGGCCATCCTACACCATCGATACCCTCACGAAACTGTCGCACGACTTTCCCCAGCACAAGTTCAGGCTCATGATCGGGGCTGACAACATGCTGATTTTCGACAAATGGAAGAACCATGATGAAATTCTCGCCCGGTTCAGTCCCATTGTCTATCCACGTCCGGGCTACGAATGTGAGGTGTGCGACAACAGCCTGCCCACCTTCGATGTGTCGAGCACTGAGATACGCCGTGCAATAGCCGCCGGCCTTCCGGCGAACAATCTGCTCCCCGAAAAGGTATATAATTATATCCTCTCCCGTAATCTGTACAAATAATCCGATTCACCGCCGGATTGCATCAATTCCGGCATATGTCATATGAACAGCAGAATCAACACCAACTCCATTGCATTCATAGGTCTGTGCAACGAGTTCTGCGTGGCAGTGGAGAATACCCGCGAATCAACACGCGAAGAATTCACCGACCGGATGCTGCGCCTGTTGCCGCGCATCTACATCGCTGCCACCGACCTCACCATCGACACGCCCGAATATACCGAGCCGTACATCGACAATGTGCTTGAAGAAGACTATTATGATGCCGTACGCCGCAACATGGAGACCCTCTTCGGCGAGGACGACATGTACCTGGAAGTGTTCGAGGAGGACATGAAGTATTCCGACACTCCGGTGGCGGCCAGCATCTCGGAAGGTCTGGCAGACATTTTTCAGGTGCTCTACAACTTCATAAACACGGCCCGTGAGGCCACCGACGAGACTCTCGTAACCGCCCTGATGGCTGTGCGTGATGACTTCCGCGCATACTGGAGCGCATCGCTCTGCAATGTGTTGCGCGCGCTCAACCACCTGAAAATGAACTCATAGTTCCCCGTCCCCCTTTATAACACAGCCATTGACATGACACCCCACCAGCAACGTATCCTCGACCTCCGCGACGAACTAAACCGGCACAACCACAACTATTATGTGCTGAACGCGCCTGAAATATCAGACCAGGATTTCGACATGCTCATGAAGGAACTTGAGGCCCTGGAAGCGGAGCATCCCGACATGGACGACCCGCTGTCGCCCACACACCGCGTGGGGAGCGACCTCACCGAAGGCTTCGAACAGGTGAAACACATTCACCCCATGCTGTCGCTGTCCAACACCTACAGCATCGAGGAGGTGGACGAATGGTTTGACCGCGTGCGCTCCGCTCTGGGCGGCGAGGACTTCGACATTGTGGGTGAAATGAAATTCGACGGCACTTCGATATCGCTCATCTATGAGCATGGACGGTTGGTGCGCGCCGTCACACGCGGCGACGGCGAACGCGGCGACGTGGTGACCGAGAACATAAAGACCATACGGAGCATCCCTCTGCAGCTGCAAGGAAGCGGATGGCCCGATTTTTTTGAGATACGAGGCGAAGTGCTCATGCCTTGGAGCGCCTTCGAGCGGCTCAACCGCGAAAGGGAGTTCAACGAGGAGCCTCTGTTCGCCAATCCGCGCAACGCCGCCTCCGGAACGCTGAAAACACTCAGCTCGCGCGAAGTGGCGCGCCGCGGACTCGATGCATATTTCTATTATCTCATCGGTCCGGACCTCCCCGCCGACAACCATTACGACAACATGCAGGCAGCCCGCTCATGGGGATTCAAGGTGTCGGACATCATGACCCTGCTGCACGGCATCGACAGCGTGGACAGCTTCATAAACAAATGGGACGCCGAGCGCAGCGCCCTCCCCGTGGCCACCGACGGCCTCGTGTTCAAAGTCAACTCGCTCCGCCAGCAGCTCAACCTTGGCTACACTTCAAAATCGCCCCGCTGGGCCATAGCCTATAAATTCCAGGCGGAACGCGCCCTGACGCGCCTGCAGCATGTGTCGTTCGAAGTCGGACGCATGGGTGTGGTGACACCCGTGGCCAATCTCGACCCGGTGCTTCTGTCGGGAACTGTGGTGAAACGCGCATCGCTGCACAACGAGGATATAATCAACACCCTCGGCATCCATAAGCACGATATGCTCTATGTTGAGAAAGGTGGAGAAATCATACCCAAGATAACCGGAGTGGACGTGAGCCAGCGTGAACCCGGCGCAGAACCGGTGCGGTTCGTAAGCCATTGTCCGGCATGCGGCACACCGCTCGTCAGGGTTGAGGGTGAGGCTGCATGGCAATGCCCCAATAAATTCGGATGCCCGCCGCAGCTGGCAGGCCGTGTAGAGCACTTCGTAGGCCGAAAGATGATGAACATTGAAGGTATCGGCGAAGAAACCGTGGAACAGCTGTTTCACAACCGCCTTATCCGTAACATCGCCGACCTTTACGACCTCACCACCGACAAACTGCTGAAACTCGACGGTTTCGGGCCCCGTTCGGCGGAACGTGTGATGGAGGGACTGGAAGCCTCGAAAAGCGTGCCGTTCGACCGCGTTGTCTATGCGCTATCCATCCCGTTTGTCGGCGACACGGTAGCGAAGAAAGTGGCGAAGGCGTTTCCCGACATTGACACACTCATGAACGCCACGTGTGATCAGCTCGCCGCCACGAAGGACATCGGTCCGCGCATCGCGGAGAACGTTGTGGAGTATTTTGCCAACCCGATAAACCGCGACATCATAGAGCGGCTGCGCAACGCCGGGCTGCAGATGGCCATGCCGGCCGAATCGACCGAAGGCCGCACCGACCTGCTCGAAGGGAAATCGTTTGTCATCTCCGGTACATTCTCCCGCCACAGCCGCGACGAATACAAGGAGCTGATTGAGCGCAACGGAGGCAAGAATGTCGGCTCAATCTCGAAAAAGACCGATTATGTGCTTGCAGGCGAGAACATGGGACCTGCCAAACGCGAGAAAGCCCAGACTCTCGGCATCCCCGTAATTGACGAGAACCAGTTCCTCGCCATGATCGGCGAAAGCTGACGCTGAAACAACCGCCAACCCAGCCGCTCACATAAAAAGCGTCATGCACACGCGCCGCACTACAATCCGAGCAGCGGCAAGCGGTCGGCGCATGGCACTGCGATTTCAATATAACCAGATGTCATTTTTTCTTTAGATAAATCATATCGCGGAGGAGCACTCCCTCTTCGATAATAGGATTGCTATAGTTATTTGTGAAAAAATTGGGGACACGGTGAGAATAACGGTAACCGCACTTTTCATAAAAACGAAGAGTCGATGGTGTTTCTCCTGTGCCAAGGATAATGGATTTGTTGGTATTCAATTTTTCTACGTGTTCAAGCATTCGGCGACCGAAACCCCGACGTTGAAAATACGGACTGACTGCAAGGTTCTTAATCTCAACCGTTGTGTCATCAATAGTCAAAGCCACGCACACTGTAATTGGGACGCCGTTTAATATACCTGCGTATAGATTGCCATGGTGAAGATAGCGGTCAATCATCGTTTCCGATTCATCGCCGATGAGTAAAAGCTGTAGAAATCTTTTTTTGTTGCTTTTGATTTCTACGATTTTAAAGTTTTCAGACATGAACACACATATTTTTATTTTTCCCTGACAGCTATCTTGCAAATTCATAGCATCGTCGTTTATCGCCTTAAGGCGCTTCACTCACGAAGAAACGCCCTAATCGACCGCTCATTCATTCTCCACTGACACTGCAAAAGTGCAAGGCGATAACCGCCCATCGCTTAATTGAAATTCACACAGCAGCGGAATCCAAGACAATGAAACAGATGTCACCAAAGTGCTCTTTTCCGACTTCTGCGCCTTTCAAAATTGCCGGCATTGAGATAATGCCCTTTGATTCAAGAATATCAAGCAAATCCCACATCACCTCATGATAAAATATGATTTGACCCAGTTTCGAGGAAGAAATGTTGTGAGCAGGAACCCATGATATACAATATTGCTTCACTCCATTACTAAGCCTGTCCGTAATGCTCTTGCATAGTCTGTCAATATCATCGCCGTTATTTTTGTGCATCACAGGTATTAGAATATTCCCTTTTTCATCTGTAAGACCCCAACCTGCGATGGATTGTGTTATATCTCGGTTCTCAATGCGGTCTCCATTAGTTTGCATCAATTCTTTTGCAAATGCTATCATCTTTTTTGAACTGAGCCAATATCCCAAGTTATCAGTCCAGTTCTGCATCAATGGACCATAGCCGTTAGTCCCTATTTTATCATGGTTCCGACTCTCATACATCGCCCAATAAGCACCTGTCCATGTCCCATGGTCTTCACAACTTATTGGCGATCCCAACCGCTCTTCGTCCCATATATAAGTGTCGAGGAGATATGAGAAAACAAGGCTATAAATCTGTCTTGAGTACCCGGCATGCTCGCAGGTAGAAATCAGTTCTTTGATTTCGGGCTCAATTATAGGGAAAATGCTGTCGGCAAACACTTTTGACTGGCAGCGTATTTGTTGTGTCTCACTTTTCCCGAAAATGTGCATTGTTGTAGTGTAATTTCCGTTATTGCACATCAACAAATCGCCAACTTCAAGCAATCTAAGTTGGCTATTGTTATAAGGAATGCCAAGAGTATCCAATTTGGCGGCAGGACCCGACTGAACAAAAGCACAAAGAATATCCCAATTGTTATCTGTAAGATATTCGCTCGGATGAAAGCTATTATATGAGCAGAATGCTGAAAGGTCAAAAGACTTCAACCGCCGGCCAATAATTGTGTCTTGTGAATCAGCCATTATATGCATTGGCATAATTGTGATGCACAAAATCAACAAAATGTTTCTCATAATGCTTACATTTTTCATTTCAGAAATTTCCTGTCGTTACCACTGTTTTCCAGTATGCTCATCTGATGGATGGCAATCTGATTCAGTTTCACAAGCCGCTCACTCTGAGGGATGCCCTGCTTGATAGTATGTGCCGCCATAACGACCGGTTTTTGAACGAATGCCTATGGCATTTGTCCGTTCGAGCCACGTTTTTACGGATAATACAAAGTTGTTGTTTCCAGCGGCATTTTTAATTGTACCGAATTCGGTACAATTAAAATCGGGATTATAGAGCATTTCCCATTCCCCGAGCTACTCTATAGTGCTTTTAAGGCTCAACTAACGGAAGATTATATACTCCTGCTTTTGGCTGCAAGCTATGTCTGTCAGGCTGATATAATCCTCCTCGTTGTATTATACAACTGCTATTTCGGTATTCTAAACTGTAATCTTTTCCATTGTGTCAGATATGGCTGTATGCCATACGCAAAGCTACACATTTCCGCTGACATACAGCGAAAAAAATCGGATTTTAAACTACACAATGGATTCCGTCCGACATTCCATGTAATACGAGCCATCCCCCGACACCTCAGCCGGAGTTATCTGCCTGTTTTGTATGGCTCTATGAATGACATAAAGATACATAACAGACAGCAGAAAGCTGTCGGCGCATGGCACTGTGACGATGCGAACCACGACAGCCCTTTGGCTTGTCTGTCATTACCAATCAGGCCTCATTTTGGTTAAAATTAACTATTGCGGAAAAACTTCGCAGGCGGTAATTTTGCGTCATCATTATCAAAAAAATGTTTCATATGAATTCTAAAAATTTTATGGTTTCGGCGTTGGCTGTCTTTAGTCTGACAGCTTGTGCTCCATCATCGGAGGAGGCAAAAGGAAACTCATACGAGCCTGCTTTTGAAATTCAGGACTGCGATGTGAATCTGTGTGGCATCCACTTTACAAAAATGATTAATGATGCGGTCAAACAGGTGGTCCAGACAGATTCAGTGGTGCGCTTCATAGCACCCGAAGGCACAGACCTGTTCATAGATCCAAACGAGGGCAAATTAACAAAATCGACAGCTAAAATTTTGCTGACAGAAATTGACAACACCAAGCCATTTACTTTCCAGGGGCGTGTCAAGCCCGGTTTTACAAAAGACGGCCTGTATAATGCCGCCAATCTGATGGTCGTGGCAAATGACACTCTCTGGCAGAAATTCTGTTTTGAGCAGGACGAGCGTGGAAAACACCGTGTGGTAACTGTGCGGACGGTCGGCACATCGGATGATAATAACCATGAGGTTATAGATCAAGACAACATCTACTATAAAATCTCATCCGATACACATACCATAGCCAGTTATTATTCACTCGATGGCAAGGAGTGGCAAATGGTACGGCTATACAAAAACGATTATCCTGCAAAGCTGTATCTCGGGATATGCTCGCAAGCTCCTGTCAAAGGAGAATGTATAAGCGAGTTCAGCGAGCTTTCACTGTCAACCGACAACGTGGGTGACTTCCGTTTAGGCGATTAATCCCATTGCTCTTGCAACCTTGCATGCTTCAATGGCATTGCCTACTTTAAGTTTCGTCATTATGTTCTGGCGATGTCTGTGAACTGTATTGACGCTGATATATAGTCGCTCTGCAATCTCTTTGCTTTGGAGGCCATTGTTGATGAGTTTCAATACTGCTATTTCACGAGCAGAAAGAAGGTTTACATAATCATCATTCGTCAATACGCGGCACTCCCCGGTGCGTGTATTGACGATTTTGGGTTTATCCTGATTGTCATTACACAGTGTGTATACACACATATTCAGCCAATAACAGCCATCAATCGTTCCTGCAAGCGAGAACATGCGATGCCTTATAGTACGCCAGACTCCGTTTTTATCAAGCATACGGAGACTATCGCTCAGTATGTAACATCTCCTTTCTTCGGGCGTTTTCTTTTCAGTGAAGTGTATGTAGGCAAGCTCATGGGCATGACGAAGCATGAGGTCTTCCTGACAGGCTCTTTTAAAGATGAACTCCTCATAAAGTGATGGGATTGTAGGACAACGCTCCTCTGCTGACAGGCCAAGCACATCCGCCAGTCCGCCAAAAAAGCAGTAGCTGCAGTTCCTGATTGAATCGCCCATAGACACAATGGCATTTTCCGCCAAAGTATAAGCTCTGGCAATTTGCAAACATTTTTTCAGATTGCCTTCATCGCCCATTTCGGTAAAAGGCTGTGAAAGATATAATTTATTGATTGGTTCAAAATATTTGTCCATCTACAATCCGTGCTGTGAAAAGGTTTGTCGGCATCCATTTCCCTTGGGACTTTGCAAAAATAAATAAATTTCTGCTATAGCCCATGTTATAGCCATAGAATCAGCGTTTCAAGGCTCATTTCTCCTCTTTTTGTACCATTATTGGTTCATCTTTTACTGTTGATATATTCTCTGTTTACACGATACACAAGCACTCCATATAAAACAACGAAGACAATTGCGAAAAGACCAGCGAAACCTCTCATAAGCAATAAACTCCTGTAAGACAGTTGCTCCATACAAATCAACATAGCCAGCATGAGTGCTATGGTGACTGAGATGGCAACAACAGCACAGTATTTTAATTTTCTGTTTGCAGGTTTGTTGTATAGTTTTTTTAATTCGTCTCGCGGACCAATTTCAATCATTCCCATAAGGCATCAGTTTTGATATCGTAATATTGTAAGAATAAACTTCTTAGCATTCCTTCAACAATTTCCTGTCGTTACCGCCGCTTTCCAGCACGCTCATCTGATGAATGGCAATCTGATTCAGTTTCACAAGCCGCTCACTCTGAGCGATGCCCTGCTCGATGAAAACCGCATTGAGGTTCCATATTTGACAGGCAGATAAGCTCGTTAATCGAGGCGTAATCGCGGATGTTCCCTTTGAGTTCGGGATTGGCTTCGCGCCATTGCTTTGCCGTTACACCAAACATCGCCACATTCAGCACATCTGCTTCATTGGCGTAGATGACGCTCGCCTGTGCCGGAGTAACCTCCGCAGGGACAAGGTTCTGCTTTATGGCATCGGTGTGTATGCGGTAGTTGATTTTCGACAGCTCGCGTTTCGCCGACCAACCCAACAACCGCTGTTCCTCCGTCTTGAGCCGCTGAAATTCCTTGACGATATAGATTTTGAATTCCGGACTAATCCACATGGCAAACTCAAAGGCGATATCTTTATGAGCATATGTGCCTCCATATCTGCCTGCTTTTGCCTGAAGACAAATCGCATTGGTTCATGCAACAAATTCCTTGACACTTATTTTGAAACTATTGAGGCCTGACTGATTTCTAATTATGGCGAATTCGCCATAATTAAAATCGGGATTATACACTTTCTCCCAAATGCCGATGTATTCAAGAGTGTTGCGGTTACGCAGCCAATCGGTTATGAAAAAATCTCCGTCTTTGGCACGTAACATATCTGTCAGGCAGATATAGTCTTCGCCTCTTACTTTTATAATATTGACTTCCGTGGCATGTACTGTGATTTTTGCCATAACATATTGTTGTTGAAAAGACAAAAGGGATTCACGCTGCTGCTTCGTGGTTTCTCCGGCCGAAAAAGCGGCCGATGATTATCGAGATGGCACCGTCGCCGGTGACATTACATGCCGTTCCGAACGAATCCATGGCGATGTAAAGCGCAATCATCAGCGCACAGTCGGCCTCGCTGAAGCCAAGCATCGACGAGAAAAGGCCAAGCGCAGCCATCACAGCGCCTCCGGGCACTCCGGGCGCGGCAATTATGGTGATGCCAAGCATTGCTATGAAACCTGCGAACATCCCGAAATCATAAGGCATCCCGTGGGTCATCATCAACGCAAGGGCGCAGGCCACAAGTTTCAGTGTGCTCCCCGACATGTGCACGGTGGCACACAACGGCACTGTGAATCCGGCCACATCCTTGTCCACACCCATGGCAATGGTACGTTCAAGTGTGACAGGGATGGTTGCGGCCGACGACTGGGTGCCCAGAGCCGTGAAATACGCAGGCATCATGCCCCACAGCAGCCTGAACGGGTTGCGGCTGCCGGAGGAGAACAATGCTGCTATTGCATACTGGAACACAAGGATGAACACATGCAGCCCGAAAATCACCAGTATTATCTTCATGAAAGTGCTCAGTATGGAGGCCACCTCACCTGTATAGGTCATGTTCAGGAATATGCCGAAGATGTAGACGGGCAACAGGGGGATAATCACATTCCTGATCACCATGTTTATAATCTGCCGCAACTCATCGAGCAGCGATTTGATGGTGCCGGTGGTGAGGAACGCCGCCCCCAGACCGATTATGAACGCCGACACAAGCGCCGACATCACACACAGCAGCGGCGGCATGCTGATTGTGAAATATGGTGTGACGGCAGGAGCGCCCGTGGCCGAGGCCACATACTCCGCAGGCTCGATCATCGACGGGAACAGCCACACACCGGTGAAATAGGATATGACACCGGCCAGCATGGTGAAAAAATAAGCCAGCAGTACGGTGGCCACGAGCATTTTGCCGGCCCGTGCGCCTATGTCGGCTATGGCCGGCGCCACGAATCCCACTATAATCAGCGGGATGCAGAAGCCAAGGAACTCGCCGAATATGGAGTTGAACGTAGCCATTGTTCTGGCCGCCCATTCAGGTGCAATCCAACCCACCCCTACTCCAAGGGCGATGGCAATCAGGATTCTGGGCAGTAACCCGAGTTTCAGTTTTCTTGATGTAGATTGTGTTTCCGGCCGAGGTGTGGCAGTCATGGTCAAGATTAAATTTAAGGAAAAAAATAACAGAATTACTTTTCACATCGCTATACAGATGCGGACAGCCGGACAAAGTTAACAATTACACCTCATTTCACCAACTTCTGTCACCTGCTCCCGGCAGGGCAATACGTTGAAATTTAACAACGCACATGGTGAACCGAAGCCGATTGTGCGTGTTATAATGATAAAAGGCGATAATTTTAAGCATATTTAATCTTTTGCAGGCCGGCTGTTTTTAATTTTTATAGCATCGGGCATCAGCTGCCGCCGATTCAGTTGTAAAACATTAAATTTCGCTAAACAATCACTATTCCGATATTTAAATCCTCCACATAATACTCTGAACACATGAAAAAATTTTTAATCGCTATTGCAAGTCTGGGAATCTGCTCGGCCATTGTCACCTCGTGCGACTCCAAAGCCAAACTGTCGGAATCGGTGCAGGGCACTTGGACGAGCAACCCCGAACGGGTGCTCGATTCCGGAGCGGCCACCGCTTCGATGGTGCGCGTGATGAGTTTCACCAGTGGCAACACACAATATGAGGGCACCGTAACCCTTACGGCCCTGATCACCGTTGACAACAGCATGCAGGCCAACGATTCGCTCGTATCGCCCATAACAATCACCGCTTCCGGCACAGCCACCATCACCGGCGCATATCAGATTAAGGATGCCGACGACATCACTGTCAATCTCGACGCCACATCGCTGAGCATCGCCGTCGACCCCGATGCCGTGCAGCTCAACTATAACATCGCCACGGGCGATTCGGAGCCGGTAATGGCCAAACTGAAACCAAATGCAACCGTATTGGCCACACAACAGATAAACCGCGCCGCCCAGAACGCATTTTTCGACCTCACTGAAATCGAGGACATCAAAATCAACAACAACCTCATGAGCTGCGAAATCAATGACCGTGACCTCAACTTCACCCGCACCGCTCCCGCCGTGCAGAAATAACCCGGTCTTCCCTCCTCACAAGACTTACTATTAATTATACCGTCCCTTCGGAAAGCCTCGACTGCATTCCGGAGGGATGATTGTTTTTTCCAATTATTACGGATATTAATATCATCTATCGCTCAAAATTCGTGTTTTTTGACTGCGTCTTAAATACTTCCGCTCGGCAAAGCCCAAAATAAATTTGGTTTTGCAATCTACTTATTCGTATTTTTGCAGAAATACAAGTATATAATGCCTTAATGTTTCGACACGTTTAACAATCATTATTTCAAACACACAATAACGCGCAAGATTATGAAACCGATCATTAAATTCTGGATCACATCCATTCTGTTGTTATTTCCGCTGATACTGACAGCCGCACCCAAAGCCAGGGGAAATGTTGAAATGAAGGACGGCACCGTCTATACCGACGTGGAAGTGGAAGTGCCGGCCGGCACCATGGAAGAGTTCAAGATAAAAGCTGACAACAAAAAAATCAAAATCAAATCGGACGATGTCGCATCCCTCACCCTATGGCACAAGGACACCCCTGAAAACCGGCACCTCATGGTGTATGCCGACCGCAGGGAGGTGAATTACGAAAAGAACGTGGACAAACTCGAAGAGTTTAAAAAATGGTTCGTACTCTTCTCCCCCGGCGAAAATGTGAGCGTATGGATTTATGCCGGGGGCATCGATGTGTCGAAGGAACGCATAAACATGTCGCCGGCCAGCTCTGGCTACGGTTACAACACGTTCTATAATTTCTGGAAAAAAGGCGACCCATGCCCGGTGTTTTTCAAATTCAACCGGAAACGTGATAAAATGGAAGAATGGCTCTCTAAATTTTTCGCCGATGACCCGAAACTGACGGAAAAGATTAAAAACGGCGACTACAGAGCCGCTTCCACCAAGGAATCGCGCCGCTACGGCACCATGCTGTGCCCGATGCGGGTAGAAGATATTGCCGCCGACTACACACCGCAGCCCTGACGCGCGCGCACCGATACGTTGCGGGTTGAAGCAACGGTCCTTACAGCAGAAGTATTTGTCAAAAAATTTTTGTATCTTTGCATGTACCTACGGCTGGGGGAAACATCCCTGCCGCAGGGCAGCTATTTGAACTCAAAAAACATCAATAAACACGTTGAATATGGCAACTAAACCGTTTCACTATCAGGAAATGTTCCCCCTCGGTCCCGACACTACCGAGTATTACCACCTCACATCAGATTACGTAAGAACCGAAAACTGGGGCGGCCATGAATTTCTGGTCGTTGACCCCGAGGCTCTCACAGTTTTAGCCCGTCAGGCCACACACGACAATTCGTTCATGCTGCGCCGCGAGCACAATCAGATGGTGGCCAACATACTGCACGACCCCGAAGCTTCGGCAAACGACAAATACGTGGCCCTCACCATGCTGCGTAACGCCGAGATAGCAGCCAAGGGTGTGCTCCCCTTCTGTCAGGACACCGGAACAGCCATCGTGCACGGCGAAAAGGGCCAGATGGTGTTCACCGGATGCGACGATGCCGAAAAGATTTCGCGCGGCGTCTACGACACCTACACCACCGACAATCTCCGCTACTCCCAGAACGCTCCCCTCACCATGTATGACGAGGTGAACACCGGCTGCAATCTCCCCGCGCAGATCGACATCCACGCTTCCGAAGGCAACGAATATCACTTCGTGTTCGTGGCAAAAGGCGGCGGCTCCGCCAACAAGACCTACCTCTATCAGGAGACAAAGGCCATAATCAACCCCAAGACCCTCGTGCCGTTCCTCGTAGAGAAAATGAAGAGCCTCGGCACAGCAGCCTGTCCCCCCTACCACATCGCATTCGTAATCGGCGGCACATCGGCTGAAAAGAACCTTGAGACAGTCAAAAAGGCCTCCATCAAATATTACGACAACCTCCCCACCACCGGCAACGAGTACGGACGTGCATTCCGCGACATCGAGCTGGAGAAGGAACTGAAAAAGGCATCGGAGCAGATCGGCCTCGGCGCACAGTTCGGCGGCAAATCGTTCGCCCACGACATCCGTGTGATCCGTCTGCCCCGTCACGGTGCATCCTGCCCCATCGGCATGGGCGTAAGCTGCTCGGCCGACCGCAACGTAAAGGCGAAAATCAACAAGGAAGGTCTGTGGATCGAGAAGCTCGACTCCAATCCCGGCGAACTCATCCCTGAAGAGCTGCGCAACGCATCGGAAGGCGATGCCGTCAAGATTGACCTCAACCGCCCCATGGCCGAAGTGCTTGCCGAACTCGACAAATTCCCCGTAGCCACCCGCCTGAGCCTTTCGGGCACCATCATCGTGGGCCGCGACATCGCTCATGCCAAAATCAAGGAACGTCTGGATGCCGGCGAACCCATGCCCGAATACCTCAAGAATCACCCCATCTACTATGCCGGTCCGGCAAAAACGCCCGTGGGTAAACCTTCCGGCTCGTTCGGCCCCACAACAGCAGGCCGCATGGACCCCTACGTCGACCAGTTCCAGAAAGCCGGCGGCTCGATGATCATGATTGCCAAGGGCAACCGCAGCCAGCAGGTGACCGACGCATGCAAGAACAACGGCGGCTTCTACCTCGGCTCGATCGGCGGCCCCGCAGCCGTCCTGGCTCAGAACTCCATCAAGAAAGTGGAACTGCTGGAATATCCCGAACTCGGCATGGAAGCCATCTGGAAAATCGAAGTTGAGAACTTCCCTGCATTCATCCTTGTTGACAACAAGGGGAACGACTTCTTCAAACAGCTGCCCCAGCAGTGCACCAACTGCGCTCTCAACAAATAATGCGTAATTTCAACACGAAACAGCAACAACAAACCATTCTGTCTTTATAATCCCAACAATAAAAAATGGCACATAAAGCATTATTGATGATCCTCGACGGCTGGGGAATCGGCAACCACACCAAAAGTGACGCCATCTTCTCGGCCCATCCCGCATTCTGGAATCACCTCATAGCCACCTATCCCCACTCAGAACTTCAGACATCAGGCGAAAACGTCGGCCTGCCCGACGGCCAGATGGGCAACTCGGAGGTAGGTCACCTCAACATCGGCGCAGGCCGCGTGGTCTATCAGGACCTCGTGAAAATCAACAAGGCCATCGCCGACCGTTCCATCCTTGAGAATCCCGAAATCAAGAACGCATTCTCCTACGCCAAGAACACCGGCAAGTCCATGCACTTCATGGGCCTGACATCCAACGGCGGCGTACACTCCTCGTTCGAGCATATCTTCGCGCTCTGCGACATCGCCAAGGAGTATGACCTCAAGAACGTATATCTCCACTGCTTCATGGACGGCCGTGACACCGACCCCCGTTCGGGCAAAGGCTTCATAGAGCAGCTCACAGAGCACTGCGACAAAACCACCGGCAAGATTGCATCCATCATCGGCCGCTACTACGCAATGGACCGCGACAAACGCTGGGACCGCGTAAAGGAAGCCTACGACCTGCTTGTGGAAGGCAAGGGCGAACAGGCCACCGACATGGTTGCCGCCATGCAGGAGAGCTATGACAACGACGTGACCGACGAGTTCATCAAGCCTATCAACAACGCCACCGTCGACGGCACCATAAAGCCCGGCGATGTGGTTATCTTCTTCAACTACCGCAACGACCGCGCCAAAGAGCTCACCATTGTGCTCACCCAGCACGACATGCCAGAGCAGGGGATGCACACCATCCCCGACCTGCAGTATTACTGCATGACACCCTACGACGCTTCGTTCACCGGCGTGCATATCCTCTTCCCCAAGGAGAACGTGAACAACACCCTCGGCGAATACCTCTCGGACCTTGGCAAAAAGCAGCTCCACATAGCCGAGACCGAAAAATACGCCCACGTGACATTCTTCTTCAACGGCGGCCGTGAGGCGCCATACGAAGGCGAAGACCGTATCCTTGTGCCCTCACCCAAGGTGGCCACCTACGATCTCAAGCCCGAAATGAGCGCCTACGAGGTGAAGGACAAACTCGTGGAAGCCATCAAATCAGACAAATATGATTTCATCGTGGTCAACTTCGCCAACGGCGACATGGTGGGCCACACCGGTGTCTACGAGGCCATCGAAAAGGCTGTGAAGGCTGTCGACGAATGTGTGAAGGATGTGGTTGAGGCTGCCAACGCCACCGGCTATGAGACCATCATCATCGCTGACCACGGCAACGCCGACCACGCCATCAATGCCGACGGCACACCCAACACGGCCCACTCGCTCAATCCCGTGCCCTGCGTATATGTCACCACCGACAAAAACGCCACAGTTGAGAACGGCCGTCTGGCCGACGTGGCTCCCACCCTGCTCCACATCATGGGGCTGCCCCAGCCTGCCGATATGACCGGCCACAACCTCATCAAACAGTAACCACCTGATGTGCCACACGCACACCTATACTAATATTACAGCCTGATACCGGACTAACGGTGTCAGCCTATCCACCCCTTAATACAGGCGCTGTGTCCATGTCCCGACACAGCGCCTGCTTCATTCCACAACCGGCACAACGACACGCCATCCGGCATTTTGGAGGACATTTTTTTGATTAAAATGAAAAAATATTAATTATTTTTGTTTGCGAATCAAAAAAATAATTATCTTTGCATTTATTAAATATCGTCATTGCTTCAATCCGTTATTCTCATCCATTAAACGGGCATAAGGGCATTACCGATTGTCAGCAAGGCGTTACATTCAACCCTTATTATCCATCTCACCAAAAACACATACACTTCATTAAAAATAAGCGCATATCATTATCAGGCATAATGGTCGTGGCTGAATATAAACCAATCAACAATCGCAAACAAAAACACTTTATTTAACCGGCAGGCATCAGGAGCTGTAAAAGCAACATTCACATCTCCTGCTCACCGCCAATTTTTCAATTCATCAAATAAATTCCATTATTTATGAAAAAATTTACTTTCTGTTTAATTGCTCTGTTCGCTGTGCTCAGCTCGTTCACAGCCTCAGCAATAACTTTCACAGTTGTCGTTGACAATGCGAACGCAGTGAAATGCACTCCGGGTTCCGAAGAGGCAAAAGTCCTTACACCCGGTGAAAACGTCATTACAACCAACAGCATGTGGGTCAACGTGTTGCTTGAAGCCATTTCTCCTTACTCAATGACATCAATCACCGATAAATCAGGATATCCCCTGACCTGCAATGGCTCCAGCAGCTCCTTCTATGCTCAGGAGGGCGAAGTTTACACTATTACCACTGTGAATCTGGACGCAGAGCGCGACGCTACTTGCACAATCATCGTTGACGACCCCTCGCTTGTGGCAGCCTCATTGTCCGGGACATCTGCTGTTGTTGATCTTGTAGAAGGCTCCAACACAGTGAAATTTATTTCCGACAAGGAAAACACCCTCTATCTCGAGGGTACCAATTGGCAAAGACCCATCTATCAGGTAAAGCTCGGTGAAGAAGTGCAGACACCCAACCAGTATTCCGGATCTTACGAGATTCCCCTCACCGATGGTTGCACAGTCACCATCACAGCCCGTATTCCTGAGGTGGATGTTACAATGACTTTCGAATACACCGATGAGCAATCGAAAGGCGTAATCGCTTCTGTCACCATCGACGGTGAACCTGTAGCCGATTTCGACGGCACATCAGTCACCATGAAAACCGGGCATGCCTTTGCGTTCACCACAAACCCCGATTACAAAGTCGACAAAATCCTGATTGACGGTGAAGTGCAGTCTTATTTCTACAGTCCATACTCCAACGACTGTGTCACTGCCGCCCAGACATTCACTCTCACTGCCCATCCCTACAGCATGCTTAACTATACCGTTGATATCGATGATCCCGAAAACATCATTTTCCGCGAAGGCAATAAATACAACGGAACAGAACTGACACTTAAGGCCGGCGAAAACAAACTGCAGATTTCCGAAAAGAACAGCGCTGTGTCATGGGCCGCTGCCAAGGGCGCCTATCTGACTTCTCAGCTTTACAACGGCGAAAACAATACTTACGGTGCTACCATCAAGGAGGGCGACAAAATCGAACTCCGCTCAGCCAAGATTGTCTACGACAAGACTGTAGTTGTTTGGGTTGACGACATGACCAACGTCGGAGAAGACAGCGGCTCGCTGGTGCTCACCACAGGAACCGACGGTGAGTACGACGGCCTTGTTGCAGGTTATAACGTAATCCCCTGCTACGCCAACATGCTTCCTTTCAGCATGTACTCATCATGCTATGCCACAGGTGTAACCCTCGTTAACAAATACTATCTGGACGGCCAGCTGCTTACTCCGGACATGTCAATGGGCAATTACGTGAAATTCAACAAGATTGACGTTGCCGACAAGAGCGTGGTAAAAGTGTTCCTCACCGAGCAGCCCGTTAACTGCAATGTGACTTTCGACGCTCCCGAAAGCCTTGAGGCCACCGTCACCTACGACCGCGTCAAAACCCTCGGCAAACTTGCCGACGGCCTCGCCTGCTTCAAAGGCACTGAAGTTGCCATTGAAGGCGCCGACGACCTGACTGTTAAGGTTGGCGAAACCGAACTCGAAAAGAACAACGACGGCAAATTCGTGTTCACCGTTGCAGATCCCGCCACCACTGTCACCCTCGC
>UQER01000029.1 GCA_900540205.1 uncultured Porphyromonadaceae bacterium
GATTGAATTTCAATTATTTCAAAGAACTCTTATGATTTTTTAGTGGACACTAATGTCTGTAGGATACAAATTCATTGACAGCGATACGGTATAGCCAGGTCTTGAAGCCTGACATTCCATGAAAAGAGCGGATGGCCAGCCAAGCCTTTATGAATGTTTCCTGCGACAGGTCGTCGGTCAGGGCTGCATCACCGTCGGTCAGGTTGAAGAGGAACCGGCGCAGGCCGTCCTGGAAAGCCACCACCAGCCGCGAGAAAGCATCGCGGTTGTCGGTGGCCATGCAGAGGGCCAGTAGCTTCATCTCTTCAAATTTGCTGATCATCGTATGATGGGGAGACTCAGGTTGGGCGGATATTTCCGCTTGCGGTTAAAGTTTGGCTGTTATATAGGAGACGGGAGTGAGGAGAATGAGCTCAGGCGTTTGGCCGGTCGTTATTGCTGTCCGGGGTGTGCTGATTGTTGCACGGGGGATTGGGATATGTGGTCTGCGGAGGAGTGAAGGGGGGACGGTTTGGGTTGTGAGGCATTCCCTGATACGGGGGCATCGGTTGAGGCGGCACAGGAGGTGTGGGATATTGCCGGTTGTTCTGTTTTGGTTTGATAGTGGTTGCGGGAACATAGAAATAACCTATCATCTTGCCTATGCCGAGCAGAAGCATTACCAGGCCTCCAAGGAGCCATATGTCCGGGCCTACCTTGACAATAGTATACAATGACAAGGCGGCTCCTATCGCAATCAGGGTTGCTGCCGACGAGAATTTGCCGGGATCGCGGTTGGTGGCAGGCTGAATCTGCATGGCTTTTATGTCCTGCCTGATCTGCTGTGGCGCAGCGTCGGGGGCGTTCGGCGCCATTTCTCCGTTTATGATATTGTAATTGTTGGGCTGTCCGGTGTAGAATGTCTCCGGAAGCTGATAACCGGCATTGATCGCCTGCTCAATGATGGAGTTGCGTTCGCGGTTGCGTTTGATGAAGAAACGCATAATGATCCATACTATAAAGCCGATGGTAAGGCATGGGATGAGAAAAATCACGATAATCAGCACGACGACATTGTTGGCGATGTTTTCCTCAAGCAATGCATCCAGTGTGTCCTCACGGTGCATCCTGTAATATGATTCATCGATGTCGTCGAACTCTGTCTCGGTGTTGTCGGAAACTTCGTCAGAATGGAAGTTGACAATATCCTCACTGTCCGACGTTGCTGCTACGGATATGGAAACTGTATCGGTTGGCGTTGCAACTGTCAGGCTGGCTGAATCGGGCGAATTTGCGTTTGTGGCCTTGGGCGCGGAAGTCTGTGCCGAGGCCGAAATCATTGCTGCAAAGGCAATAAAAGCTAAAATTTTTCTCTTTATCATGGTGGTATGTATTATTTTGTCGGTTGATGAATAGTGAATTATATTTGTCCGGGTCAGATGAAACGAGGTTTTTCTGTCGGATTCGCATCTTTTAGACGAGCGCCCGTCGGGAAAGGTTGCAAAGTAATGAAAAATTTTTTCTTTACAAAAAAAGGCGTTACTTTGCAGTGGATAAAAAACTCGTTTCAGCTATGGTTACATTCCCCAATGCCAAAATAAATTTCGGACTTGACATACTTGACCGTCGCACCGACGGATATCACGATATATCTACGGTAATGGTTCCTGTTCCCTGGTGTGACATTCTGGAGGTTGTTCCGGCAAAGGACGGACGCGACAGTCTGACCACAACCGGACGTCAGGTTGACTGTCCTCCGGAAAAGAATCTTGTGATGCGTGCTGTCAGAGCTTTGAGAGAGCATTTTGAGTTTCCGGGAGTGGACATTCATCTGCACAAGGTTATTCCAGACGGAGCCGGTCTTGGTGGCGGTTCGGCCGATGCGGCATTTACGCTGACAGCAATCGACAGCCTTTATGGCCTGAATGCCGGAAAGGACAGCCTGGCCCGGATTGTCTCGGCCGTGGGTGCCGATTGCCCGTTCTTTATATATAATGTGCCGATGTTGTGCACCGGCATCGGTACGGATCTGTCGCCATTGTCATTTACCTTGCCTGAGCCGCTTTGGATTGCAATTGTCAAACCTCCGGTTTCGGTGCCGACAAAGGAGGCGTATTCTCATGTGGTGCCCTGGCTGCCAGAGGTAGATGTCGCAGAAATAGTCACCGCTGTGGATTGCCGTCGGTGGCAGGGGCAGTTGAAGAATGATTTCGAGGTATCGGTATTTCCCCGTTATCCCCGCATCGGGCAGATAAAAGCAGGATTGCTTGCCATGGGAGCGGTTTATGCCTCGATGTCGGGCAGCGGATCGGCCGTGTTTGCCTTATTCGATAATCCGGATGCCGAGCGCGAGGTGTCAGCGGAATTTCCTGATTGTGACATATTTTTCAGGCAGTTCAGCATCGGTTAAACCCAACTGAAAATCCAATTGTTATATCTGTATAAATTCTAAAATCGCACTGCGTCAGGGCATATTATAGAATGCCGGTGTCCGACAGCGCGATTTTGGCAAAGTTTTTGCATGTTGAAATCTAAGTAATATTATCTATGAAACATAAATTCTACCGTAATATGGATAAGCATAATATAAATCCCGATCAAGCTCCCAAAGTCGGGATGCAACCTGATATCGAGGATGAAAATGTGGAGGTTAACGATGTGGCGACTGCCGCTGAGGGGCTTCCGGAGGACGAAAATGTAGAAGCCTCCGAACTTGAGCAACTGAAGAATCTGCTCGCCCAGAAAGAGGCTGAAGTGGAAAAAGAGAAAAAGGAGTATCTTTTTCTGATGGCAGAATTCGACAATTTCCGTAAACGCACCCTCCGCGAGCGCACAGATCTGGTCAAGACTGCGGCTGAGAAAGCATTGAAAGGCATTCTCCCTATCGTCGATGATTTTGAGCGCGGGCTTGATGCAATCAAGGATTCCACCGACGCGCAGGTGGTCAAGGAGGGGATGGAACTCATATACAACAAGTTCGTGAAATATCTGGCCGACAATGGTGTGAAGGCCATGGATTCCACCGGTTCTGATTTCGATACCGAACTCCATGAGGCCGTGGCCATGGTTCCGGCTGAAAACGACGGCGAGAAAGGCAAAGTGAAGGACACCGTACTCAAAGGTTACATGATAAACGACAAGGTGTTGCGTCACGCCAAAGTAGTGGTGGCCCAGTAACCGGCGGCCGACGTAGAGGCTAAGATCAATCAAATGAACGCTATAATTTGATATGGAGCAGAAAAGAGATTATTATGAGGTGCTTGGGGTGTCGAAGACCGCAACGCCCGACGAAATAAAAAAGGCTTACCGTAAGCTCGCCATCAAATATCATCCCGACCGAAATCCTGACAACAAGGAGGCTGAGGATAAATTCAAGGAGGCTGCTGAAGCTTATGAAGTGCTTTCCAACGAGGAAAAGCGCCAGAAGTACGACCAGTTCGGTCATTCCATGGGACCGCAGGGCTTTGGCGGTCAGGGTGGCTACTATTCGTCTGGCGGCATGTCGATGGAGGATATCTTCTCGCAATTCGGCGACATCTTCGGCGGTCACTTCAATTTCGGCGGCGGTTTCAGTGGGGCTGCCGGAGGGCGGCAGACGCGTTATGCACGCAAGCCACAGCGCCGTGGTTCAGATCTGCGTATCACCGTCAAGATGAATCTTGCAGAAATCGCCACAGGTGTCGATAAGACATTGCGCATTCCTACCAACGTGAAATGTGAGTTCTGCAACGGAACAGGTGCGAAGGACGGCACAGCATTGAACACCTGCCCCACCTGTCATGGAACGGGAACCGTAAGCCAGGTTGTACAGGGGTTCTTCGGACCTCAGGAGGCAGTAAGCGTCTGTCCGCAATGCGAAGGTGAGGGCAAGGTTATTTCGGAAGTCTGCACCCATTGCCATGGCGACGGCACCCAGCGCAAGGACGAACTGGTATCGTTCCATATCCCTGCCGGTGTTCAGGACGGCATGACTCTTACCGTTAAAGGCAAAGGTAACGCACCGCGACGCGGAGGTGTGAACGGTGATCTTCTTGTGGTAATCCAGGAGGTGAAACATCCGGAACTGATTCGCGACGGTAACGATGTTATTTACAATCTGATGCTTGATGTATCCACTGCCGCTCTCGGGGGTGCCGTTGAGGTGCCTACCATCACCGGACGTGCCCGTCTGAATATCCCTGCCGGCACTCAGCCGGGCAAAGTGCTGCGTTTGCGTGGCAAAGGTATCCCCTCTACCGATTCAAGCGGTACAGGTGATGAACTCATAAATGTGATGGTCTACATTCCTGAGAATCTTGACGCAGAAGAGCGTGCGGCATTTGAGTCGCTCAAGAATAAGCCGAATATGACTCCGTCGGAATCAACTAAACACCGTTTGTTCTCAAAACTCAAACATATCTTCGAATAATCCGACGACAAATACGATATATAAGGCAAAACCGAAGCCCCGCCAGACGATGCATTGATCTGCCGGGGTTTCGGTTTTGTTTGAGGAATATTATAGAAATAAACAGGGTGTTGCAGAATTCCGGAATCCATATCCGGACATAGTCTGCAACACCCTTTTGCGTTTTTGAAATGGATTTTATCTGAAATAAGGGTAGCGGTTTATTCAACCTGCTGTTCCTCGCGCGGATAATTTATGCGGCGCATCTCGAAAATGAGTTTGCCGTCGGCCGAATACATGGCTATAGTGTCGGTGCCGGTTGCTTTTGCAGTCTCAACCATCTCCAGTCCGAGCAGGAACTCCGTCTCTCTGGAGTTGGGGGGGCAAGCCATGCGAGTTGTTCCGATGTTTACAAACTGCATTGAGTTGTTCTTGTCAGGGTCGATGAAAAGTTGGCCGTTGAATATGTTGCAGCCGGTGGTGCCGTGAATCTGCAGGTCAGGGATATTTATTGTCATTGTGGCCGCATCCTCAGCGCCTTCTGCCGGCATGGGTGTGCCATTCAGGGAGGTTATTGCCCATGCACCGTTCAGGAAATCCATGTTATGACGCCTGAGCACCATAATCACTGAGCCGCCGTTGCCTTTGAGGTCAAGGAATGTGTTCGGACCTACCTGACGTGCGGAATAGGAAGATACTTCGCTGAGTGCGAGATTTATAAGGTATTCAAACGGAGCGTCGCTGCACATCTTCATTGTGGCTATGATATTGTCGAGTTTCAGTCCGGTTTTACCGGAAAGGGTCATATCACCGTTTACGATATTACATCCGTTAGAGCCATAAAAACGTTTCGCGGCAAGGTCGAAATTGATATAGGGACGTTCTTCACCCGTCACCACATTGTTGCGCACGCTGTAAATGGTCCATTCGCCGTTGAGAGAAAAGTCGGACGGGAGGGCAGCTCCGGTATCTTTGGTCGTTTGGTCGGTCTGTGTCATTGTCGTCTTGTTTCCCGAATCAAGTGCGGCCGCCTCTTTACGGGCTTCTGCAACTTCAGCCGATGTCACTTTTTCATTGGCATTGTTCTTCTTGTTTTTTATCGGTTTGGACTTCTGCTGTTTTTTTTCAGACGTGTCCTTTGCATTCTGATTCTTTGGCGGAGCAAGTGGCTGACGTTTTTTATCATTCTGAGTAAGTTCTTCACCTGAACCGGTGACAACATGTTTTTTTGAATTGTCGAGCAGCGCGCATCCCGTGGAGGTCGAAAGGATTCCGACCGAGAGTGCGGCTATTGCGATGGTTTTGAAAAAAGTCCTGTTCATATTCGTTGATTATTATGTCCAAAATGAAATATGGCGCTTGAAGATATGCGTGTGACGGGGAGGTCAGACATATCTATCGTACGTGTTTACTACAAATATAACGTTTTTAAGGACACCTATTTAATAATTTAACCTAAATTTTTGCTACATTTGCAATTATTTAGAGATTAATCCATGAAAACCTCCATCTTGCTTACACGGTTCGCCGGAACCGCAGCCCGTATCGGGCTTCTGACGTCTGGAACCATGCTTGCCTTGGCATTTTCCTCACCGGTCAGTTCGGCGACATCAGTCCGGGAAAAATTCACTTATGTCGACGACAATGGCCGCATGCGCAATCCCCACGGCGAGGAAGTGCGGTATTACGGAACAAACTATACCGTGCCGTTTGCCCATGCATACCGTGCACTGAATGCACTTGGTGTGGATCATAAAAAGGCTATTGACAGAGACGTGTATCACATGAAGCGTCTTGGTCTCAATGCGTTCAGAATGCATCTGTGGGACGTGGAGATTTCCGACAGTGTCGGGAACCTGCTTGACAATGAGCATCTCGACCTCCTCGATTATCTGATCGGACGGATGGAGGAGAACGGCATAGACGTAATACTGACTGCCCAGACTAATTTTGGCAATGGCTATCCGGAGAAGAACGTGGACACCGGCGGTTATTCCTATGATTACGACAAGTGCAAAATGCATGAGGACCCCGCTTCAATCGCCGCTCAGCGTAATTATATAAAGCAGCTTGTGGAGCACCGCAACCCCTACACCGGCCTTACCTATGCGGCCGATCCGCGCATCATAGCCATGGAGGTGAACAATGAGCCGTGTCACACCTCTTCGCCCGCACAGGTCACTGCCTACATCAATTCCATGGTGGAGGCAATGCGCAATGGAGGATGGGAGAAACCGATTCTCTATAACGTCAGTCACAACGGTGACATGGTTCAGGGATATTACGATGCCGACATACAGGGCACCACCTATCAATGGTATCCCATCGGTCTGGTTGCCGGACACGAACGTAAAGGAAATTTTCTGCCATATGTAGACCGCTATGACATCCCGTTCTCCAATATAAATGGATTCAACGATAAAGCGAAAATAGTCTACGAGTTCGATCCGGCCGACATGCTGGAGAGCTACTTATTCCCGGCTGTGGCACGTACTTTTGCTTCTGAGGGCTTCCAATGGGCCACACAGTTTGCCTATGACCCTATCGACATGGCTCGGTTCAACACAGAATATCAGACCCATTATCTGAATCTTGCCTATACCCCGCAGAAAGCCTTGGGGATGAAAATTGCCGCCAAGGTGATGCAGGCGACACCCTATGATGGTTCATCGGCCAAGCGGCCTGAGTATCCGGCCGACACAGTGTTCGGCAACGCCACTGTAAGCTACAGGCGTAATCTTTCCGTATGGAATGCACCCGAAGAATTTTTCTATACAAACAATGTGACAGATGCGCCGGTGAATGCGAAAACACTGAAACATATCGCAGGTTATGGCACATCAGCCGTTGTGGAATATCAGGGGCGGGGTGCGTATTTCCTCGACGAAATCAAGCCGGGCGTATGGCGCCTTGAGGTGATGCCTGATGTGCTTTATCGTGCCGACCCGTTTGAAAAGCCGTCGCTTCACCGGGAGGTTGCCAACATACTCAACGCATGCCATCCCATGCGCGTCAGATTGCCGCAACTGTCGGAATCGTTTTGGTATCGTTCGCTGAAAGATGCTGCAGACGCTCGACGGGCTATTGATGGAATGATGGATGTATGCCCGGGTATATATGTCCTGTCGGATTCGGAGCAGGCGCTTACGCAGATTTCAGCATCCACTCCGGTTGACGGTATCAAAGCCGGTGATTTTGTGATGCCTCCGGTCACACCGGTTGCACCTCACGTCAATCACCACGCTGCCGTAAGCCATTATAAAAATGAGCCACTTGTAATAGAGGCTGAGGCTTTCGGCGAGGTCATGCCTGATTCACTTTTGATATATCCTTCTGAGGTGTCGTTCTGGCGTGACGACAATAAACTTTACACCATGCATAAAGTTGCACCCTATTTGTTCCGGGCAGAGATTCCTGCGGAAGACCTGCGTTGGCGCGACACGTTCAATTACCGGATAGTGTTCCCGGAGGCGATTGCTGCCGATGCCACGGCTCTTGCAAAAACAGACAAGTCTGACATGACTTACCCCGGTGCTTTGGAAGGAAATCCGTTGGATTGGGGTTCCGCTGATGGTGCATATTACAGCACAAAGCTTCTTGATAAGAACGCTCCGATTATCCTTCTTAACGGTCCGGATGGTCTGGATGGCGTTGATGTAGGCACTATTCCTGATCATTGGGGACGCAGTCGTGTGGGGCTGGCGCAGCTCTCCCCTCTCGGTAATGATGCCGTTGAGGTGGTTGTCGCTCCCGGGACAGACAACGTCAATACGGTATTGTCCAAATATGTGCGTCCTATCATTGCACCGCTTGCCGCATCAATGAACCCCTCAGAACTGCGGATTAAGACCGGGAAAATAGAAAACATGAGTAAGGCTATGGTGGCTATCTCGGATATCGAGGGGTTCACGTATTCCTGTCCTGTGACACTTATCCCCGATTCGGAAATCGCGTTACCGCTGACGGAGTTTAAGTTGTCGCCCACTCTGCTTGTCCCTGCACCATTTCCTACTTTTCTTGGCCGAGAATTCGTGCCTGAATACAACGGACAGACCTTGCGGGCTGCCGATATTGAAAAATTGCAGTTGGTTTTTCCGGCTGAAAATTCTGACAGACAGGCATCGGCCGAGGTTGTGGGCGTATGGCTGCAATAAACACGGCTGCGAGATTTTGGATATTTAAGCATATCAATGGCGTTATTAACTGACGTTAAGCAATTTCGCATATTCCAACACGTTTGATATCTCAGGAAAATAATACAATAATAATGACATACATGACGATTAAAACTTTTAAAAACGCATTCTTCGGGTTGCTTGCCGCATCGATGTTTTCTATTAGTGCAGTATCGTGTGGCGGCGATGACGATGCCCCACAGATTCCTGGAACGGACAATAACACCCAGGAAGATGATGAAAAGACAGATGCTGAATTCGAGGCGACGTTCTCTCCTGACGGTTTTGCCCGCGGAGCCGATATAAGCTGGGTAACCGAACTTGAATCCAAAGGTTATAAATTTTATTCTAAAAAAGGCCGCGAAATGGAACTGACCAAGCTCCTTCGCAACACTTGTGGCGTGAATGCCATCCGTCTGCGCGTGTGGGTGAATCCCGAGAACGGATGGAACGGCGTGGAGGATGTGCTGGAAAAAGCCCGTCGCGCCCGCGATCTGCGTATGCGTCTTATGGTGGATTTCCATTTCAGCGATTCATGGGCAGATCCCGGACAGCAGCACGCTCCGGCAGCATGGATCGGCAAGACACCGGCTGAGGCTGCAACAGCTGTCAGTCAGCATGTATCGGACGTACTTGGCAAACTGAAAAATGAGGGCATCGATGTGGAATGGGTGCAGATCGGCAATGAGACTACCCCCGGCATGATGCATGAGCTCGGAGGCGAAATGAAAGGAAACAGCGCAGGTGAATTTCCCCGTTATCTCAATGCCGGATATGACGCTGTAAAATCCGTGTTTCCTCAGGCCAAAGTGATTGTGCACCTCGACAGAGGTCAGGACAAGGCTCAGTATAAATGGTTCTTTGATCTGCTCAATGCCAACGGAGGCAAATATGATATGATAGGCATGTCGCTTTATCCAGAGACTGAGTCTGGCTCAGGCAGCTCATGGAGTGTAAATCTTGATTATCAGGCTATCACAAATTGCCTTGAGAATATTAAGGGACTTAATCAGAAATACGGTAAGAAAATAATTCTTAGCGAAATAGGATTCCATTACACAAATTCGGCCGGCGCAAAATCTACTCTGCGCACATTTTTGCGGGAATTCGGGAGCGCCGAAATCCTTGATGGCGTATTCTATTGGGAGCCGGAAGCTCCTGAACAGGAAGGCTACAAAAAAGGCGCTTTCGATAACAATCGACCCACGCAGGCGCTCGACCCATTCCTGGAGGCGACGATTAAGCCTGCTCAGTGATACATTTCAGTATACCTTCAGTGATATATACCAGTTAACCAAACAACCAACAATCTCAACCGATGAATAAAATATTAACGTCAGTGGCGACAATATGCATGATTTCGGCCGGGGCCTTGAACCCTGCCGACATGCAGGCCCGCACTGAATCAACTCTGACCCATGGATGGCAGTTTGCCAAAGTGGATTCCCTTGGTAATCGCGACGCATGGCAGGATGTCCGTGTGCCTCACGACTGGGCCATACATGAACCGTTCGACCGTGCTCACGACCTCCAGGTAGTTGCCGTGGAGCAGAACGGCGAAACAGAGAAAACTGAAAAGACAGGCCGTACCGGAGGTCTGCCCTATATGGGTCGTGGCATATACACCACAACATTTGAGGTGCCTGATACCGTGGGCCAGCATTTCACGCTGGTGTTCGACGGCGCCATGAGCAATCCGAAGGTGAGTGTGAATGGTCAACATGTAGGCGGATGGGCGTATGGATATAATTCCTTCCATATAAGCCTGCCAACCGGAGTGGTTCATCCCGGGAGCAACACTCTCACTGTCGAACTTGAAAACAAGCCCCAGTCTTCCCGCTGGTATCCCGGAGCAGGGCTTTACCGTAACGTGCATCTGATTGCGACATCGAAAGTGCATGTTCCGGTCTGGGGAACCTATGTGACGACTCCCTATGTCTCGGCTGACGAAGCTTCTGTGAAACTTATCACCCGTATAGAAGGCGCTGCAAAAGGTGCTGCAGTAGATGTAAATACTGAAATCATTGCGCCTGACGGTTCGGTGGTGGCCACCAACAACTCGATATATCATAGCCACGGGCAACCGTTCACCCAGGATTTTCTTGTTGAGAAACCCAAGCGCTGGAGCCCTGACACTCCCTGGCTATATGTTGCCAGGACTACCCTGTCGGTCGACGGGAAGGCTGTTGACACCTATTCCACACGCTTCGGTATCCGGTCATTGGAATACATTCCTGAAAAAGGCTTTTTCCTCAACGGCGAATATACCAAATTCAAAGGCGTGTGCAACCATCATGACCTTGGCCCCCTCGGTGCCGCCGTCAACCGCGCCGCCCTTCGCCATCAGATTGAAATGTTGAAGGACATGGGTGCCAACGCCATCCGCACATCTCACAATATGCCCGCTCCTGAACTGGTTGAATTGTGTGATGAGTTGGGTATGATGCTCATGGTGGAACCGTTCGATGACTGGGGGTTCCGTCCCAAAAGTGTGAACGGCTATGGTTCCATATTCGGCGAATGGGCCGAACGTGATATGATGAATATGATTCATCACTACCGCAACAACGCATCTGTTGTGATGTGGAGTATCGGCAACGAGGTCCCGAGCCAGTGGGGACCCGATGGCGTGCAGGAGTTGCAGATGCTTCTGGATATTGCACATCGCGAAGACCCCACACGTCCGGTTACATGCGGCATGGACCAGATCGGCGCAGTGCTTGACAACGGATTCGCAGCAGCTCTCGATATTCCCGGCTTCAATTATAAGCCTCAGTATTATCTTAAGGCCTACAAGATGCTCCCGCAGCGTCTTGTACTTGGTTCCGAAACTGCTTCGACCGTTTCCTCACGCGGCTGTTACATCTTCCCGATGCAGCGTCGGGCAAATGCCGTTCACGACAACCATCATTCAAGCAGCTATGATACTGAATTCTGCTACTGGAGCAATATTCCCGATATCGATTTCGCAATGGATGACGATTATCCCTGGATAATCGGCCAGTTCGTATGGACCGGTTTCGATTATCTCGGGGAGCCCTCCCCCTACGACACTGACGCTTGGCCAAACCACTCGAGTGTGTTCGGAATTATTGACCTTGCCTCTCTTCCAAAGGACCGCTATTACCTGTACCGTTCGCAGTGGAACCGCACATCGCCTACTCTGCATATCCTCCCCCACTGGAACTGGAAAGGACGTGAAGGTGAGATCACCCCGGTGGTTGTCTATACCTCATATCCGCAGGCCGAGCTGTTTGTCAACGGCAAATCGATGGGCGTACGGAAAAAAGTTGATTCCGGCGTGCTTGATTACGCCGAGGTTGCAAAGACCCCCTATTGGGAACGTGACCGTGTGCAGCACATTCAGGACCGCAACGATTCTCTTGCCATGAACCGCTACCGCCTCATCTGGGACGATGTGGTGTATCAGCCGGGCGAAGTGAAGGTGGTGGCCATGGATGATGCCGGAAAACCGGTGGAGGAACGGACAGTGCGTACCGCCGGGAAAGCCCACCATATAGTATTGTCGGCAAACCGCAAGGAGATTGTGGCCGATGGAAACGATCTTGTGTACGTAACCGTGAACGTTGCTGACAAGGATGGCAACATTGTGCCCGACGACAACCGTATGGTGAAATTCAAAGTCAGTGGCGCAGCCGAATTCCTTGCCACCGCCAACGGTGACCCCACCTGCCTGTTGAGTTTTGACCGTCCTGAGATGAAGCTGTTCAGTGGCGCAGCCACCGCTATTCTGCGTGCGGCATCTACTCCGGGCAAAGCCGAACTTGCAGTTTCCGCACCCGGTGTTCGTCCCGCCACAATTGTGATAGACGTAAAATAAAAAATGCGGCGGATGCTGCATGGAATAAATCACATTCAGACGTAATTTATAATCAAGACCGGAATTTGGCTTATTTAGTCAAATTCCGGCTCTTTTTTGAAGAATTTATATATGTAGGTTTGGCGTTTTTTTGCTATCTTTGCCTCAAAGAACACATTAAAAAAATATATAATCAATAACTAACAATCTACCTTATTCTATGGAAATGGAAAATAAAATCAAGGGAATTTTCAAAGAGAAATTCGGTCAGGAAGGAACAATGTATGCTTCAGCCGGCCGCATCAACCTTATAGGTGAGCACACCGACTATAATGGCGGCTTCGTGTTCCCTGGTGCAATCGATAAAGTGATTATGGCCGAAATCCGTCCCAACGGTACTGAGACAGTACGCGTGTACTCGGTGGACATAAATGAATATGCTGAATTCGGACTGAATGAAGAAGATGCCCCCAAACAGCAGTGGGCACGCTATATATTCGGTATCTGCCGCGAGATTATCAAACGCGGCGGCGTTGTAAAGGGATTCGATGCCGTGTTCGCCGGCAATGTGCCTCTGGGCGCTGGCCTCAGCTCGTCGGCAGCACTTGAAAGCTGCTTTGCATTTGCACTCAACGACCTGTTCAACGGCAATACCATCGACAAATTCGAGCTGGCTAAAATCGGTCAGTCCACCGAGCACAATTATTGCGGTGTGAACTGCGGCATCATGGACCAGTTTGCTTCAGTATTCGGAAAGAAAGACCACCTTATGCGTCTTGACTGCCGTTCGATGGAATATGAATACTATCCTTTCAACATTGCCGGTTATACTCTCGTATTGCTTGACTCGAAGGTTAAGCACGCTCTGGTTGACTCGCCCTATAACAAACGTCGCCAGTCGTGCGAGCGCGTTGCCGCCAAACTTGGTGTGGAAACCCTTCGCGATGCCACAATGGAGATGCTCGACAAAGTCAAGGGTGACATCTCTGCAGAGGATTACTTCCGCGCCAAATATGTCATCGAGGAGAAACAGCGCGTGCTTGACGTCTGCGATGCTCTCAAGAAAGGCGACTGCGAGACCGTGGGTCAGAAAATGTATGAGACACACCGTGGCCTGTCGAAGGACTACGAAGTGTCGTGCGAGGAACTCGATTACCTCAACGATATCGCCAAAGAATGCGGCGTGACCGGTTCACGCATCATGGGCGGCGGCTTCGGAGGCTGCACCATCAACCTCGTCAAGAACGAACTGTTCGATAAATTCATTGAAAAGGCTAAACATGACTTCAAGGCCAAGTACGGACATGAACCGGTTGTCTATCCGGTCGTGATTTCCGACGGTGCACGCAAAGTCAGCGAATAAATACCTCTGCCAGATCCCCGAACTGCCGCAATGTCCGGTTCGGGGATTATGGCATTCTTATATAGACCAACAACCTAAAACAACATAAAAAGCAATGAAACCCACTTTATTTGTTCTCGCTGCCGGTATGGGTAGCCGTTATGGAGGTCTCAAACAGCTGGATCCGCTGGGCCCCAATGGTGAAACTATCATGGACTATTCCATCTATGATGCCCTCCAGGCAGGTTTCGGGAAAGTTGTATTCGTAATCCGCAAGGATTTCGAACAGGATTTCCGCACCAAGATTCTTTCAAAATATGAAGGCCATGTGCCTGTTGAGGTAGTGTTCCAAAGCACCGACAAACTCCCCGAAGGCTACACCTGTCCCGCCGACCGCACAAAACCCTGGGGAACCAACCACGCCGTGCTCATGGGTAAGGATGTGATCAAGGAACCGTTTGCCGTTATCAATGCCGACGATTTCTATGGCCGCAATGCATTTGAGGTTATCGCCAAAGAGCTGTCGCGTCCGCGCGACCGCAAGGGAGACTACTGCATGGTTGGCTTCCGTGTGGGCAACACCATGACCGAGAACGGATCTGTGGCACGCGGTGTATGTGAAAACCGCGACGGTCTGCTCACATCTGTTGTTGAGCGCACTGCAATCAGCTACGACAAGGACCACAACATTGTGTTCACCGACGAGAATGGCGAGGTTCAGACTCTTGATCCCAAGACTCCCGTGTCCATGAACCTCTGGGGCTTCACTCCCGACTACTTCGACTACTCCGACCGTGAGTTCCGCAAATTCCTTGACAAGGATATCAACACCCCCAAGGCAGAGTTTTTCATCCCTCTGTGCATCGACGCTCTCATCAATTCAGGCGAGGCCACGGTGAAGGTGCTTGATACTGATTCCCGTTGGTTCGGTGTTACGTATGCCGCCGACCGTCCCGGAGTGGTTGCCAAGTTTGCTGAACTGCATGCAAACGGAACATATCCTGAGAAACTCTTTTAATTCATAGGAGACCAAAACATGAAACCGAGAATACTTGTGACAGGTGGCACCGGCTATATCGGCTCACATACCGTTGTGGAGCTGCAGAATGCCGGTTATCCTGTTGTTATAATCGACAACCTGTCGAATTCAAATAAAGATGTGCTTGATGGCATCGAGCGTATCACAGGCATCCGTCCTGATTTTGTAGAAGCCGACTGCACAGACATCAAGGCTCTTGATAAGCTTTTCACCGACTATCCCGGCATCAAGGGTATCATCAACTTTGCCGCAAGCAAGGCCGTCGGCGAATCGATGCACAAGCCGGTGCTCTACTACCGTAACAACCTGAACACCCTGCTCAACCTGCTTGATGAAATGGCCATCCATGATGTAAAGGGAATTGTGTTCTCGTCGTCCTGCACTGTTTACGGCGAACCGGACGTAAATCCCGTTACCGAGCAGTCGCCCATCAAGAAGGCCACATCGCCCTATGGTAACACCAAGCAGATTTCGGAGGAGATTATCACCGATGTTATCAATGCCGGTGCAAACTTCAAGAGCGTGATTCTGCGTTATTTCAATCCGGTGGGCGCTCACCCGTCGGCTGAGATCGGTGAACTTCCCAACGGTGTGCCTCAGAACCTTATCCCCTATCTCACTCAGACCGCCATGGGTATCCGCAAGGAGCTGAGTGTGTTCGGCGATGACTACAATACTCCCGACGGCTCATGCATCCGCGACTACATTGATGTCGTGGATCTGGCCAAGGCTCATGTGCTCGCCGTTGAGCGCATGCTTGAGGACAAGAGCCCCGAAAAGATAGAAATCTTCAATCTCGGCACGGGCAACGGCCTGTCGGTTCTTCAGCTTATCAACACATTCGAGGAGGCTACCGGCGTGAAGGTGCCTCATAAGATTGTCGGCCGTCGTGCAGGCGATATCGAAAAAGTTTGGGCTGATCCGTCGTATGCCAACGAGGTGCTTGGCTGGACTGCCGATACACCTATTGCAGACACCATGCGTTCGGCATGGGCATGGCAGTGCAAACTGCGTGAGCGCGGCATAATGTAAACCGCATCTTCTCTAACATAAGAAACTCCCGCATGAGGATTGTCCTCATGCGGGAGTTTCTTATGTGTTGGAAAATCGTTGCCGGAATTTTTAGTTATCAGCTGCCTTTAAGAATAGGCTGAAGCTTTTCATTAGCAATGCGACGAACCGTCGAAGCAGTGCGTGCATATCTTGCATTTAGGCAGACCGATGGATTTGACAAGGTTCTCGAGCGAGTTGAAGCGCAGGGAATCAAGGCCGAGCTTTTCCCGTATCATCTCCACCATGCGGGCATAGCGTTCAGTCGATGCGTCAGCGTATTCATCAAGATGTTTGTTGCCCTCCTCTCCTTCGAGTTCCAGGATCACACGACGGGTAATCAGTTCCATCTCATTTTTTGACGCAGTGAAGTTGAGATATTCGCAGGGATATATGAGCGGCGGGCATGAAATGCGGATGTGCACTTTGTTCACACCGGCTTCACGCATGTCGGCCACATTGTCGCGCAACTGGGTGCCGCGTACAATCGAGTCGTCGCAGAATGCCACCGATTTGCCCTTGAGAAGTGATTTGTTGGTTATCAACTTCATTTTGGCCACCAGTTCGCGGCGTTCCTGAGTGCTGGGTGTAAAGCTGCGTGGCCATGTGGGGGTGTATTTCACGATACCGCGTTTGTAGGGTTTACCGATGGACTGCGAGAATCCGAGAGCCATTCCTGTGCCTGAATCCGGAATAGGACTTACAAAATCGATATCGGCATCGTCGTCCTGGCCCATCAGGAATCCGTTGTCGTAGCGCATTTCATCCACGTTGCGCCCTTCATATTCGCATGGAGGATAGCCGTAATACGTCCAAAGGAAAGCGCATATCTGCATCTCCTCGTTCGGCTGCTTGAGCACTGTTTCTCCGTTTTCGGCGGAGATGGATACAATCTCACCGGGTCCGAGCTGCCTGATCATTTCGAAACCGAGATTGGCGAACGCGCAGCTTTCCGAAGCGAGTGCGTAGCCGGAATCATTTCGGCCGATGGCAATAGGTGTGCGTCCGAACCGGTCGCGTGCTGCGATAATGCTGTCGGACGTAAGGATAAGCATCGAACATGAGCCTTTAACCTTGTTGAACACATTGTTTATGCCGTCGGTGAAATCTTTACCCTCGCAAATGAGGGCGGCCACCAGTTCTGTGGGGTTCACAATGTCGTTGCTGTGTTCACAGAAATGATGGCCGTGGTTCAGCAGCTCGTCCTGCAGCTGCTTGATGTTGTTTATCTTTGCAACGGTCACTATGGCGAATTTGCCAAGATGACAGTTGATGATAATCGGTTGCGCGTCAGTGTCACTGATTACGCCTATTCCCGACTTACCCGAAAATTCATGCAGATCAGGCTCGAATTTAGTACGGAAATAGGTGTTCTCGATGTTGTGGATTGACCTGACAAAACGTCCGTTGTCGTTTGTGGCCATTCCGGCACGACGGGTGCCGAGATGGGAGTTGTAGTCAACTCCGTAAAACAGTTCGTTTACGCATTCGCTGTTGCGTTTGGTAATGCCAAAAAAACCGCCCATTTACCTAAGATTGTGATTATTGGTTTGTTAAATTGGGTGAAGCCGTTGCCAAAGCGGAATATGCCCCTTTGATTAGCTTCAGGAACCGGCTGCAACCCGGTTTGAAAGTTGCAAAGTTACTAAAAAATCCTGCAATACGCCCAAATTTTCTTAACTTTGCGCGTGTTAAACAATATCCCGTATCATAAATATATGAATTCGTCTAATCAAGGTCCGATAGGAGTGTTTGATTCCGGCTACGGCGGGTTGACAATCCTTGATGAAATCCGTCGGACTCTCCCATCCTACGATTATATATACCTTGGTGACAATGCGCGTGCACCATATGGCTCAAGGTCGTTCGATCTTGTCTACCGCTTTACTCTCGAATCGGTCAATTATCTGTTCCGACAGGGCTGCCGTCTGGTGATTCTGGCATGCAACACGGCATCGGCAAAAGCGTTGCGCACCATTCAGCAGCACGATTTGCCTGCCATCGATCCCTCCCGAAGAGTTCTCGGGGTTATACGCCCCACAGTGGAACAGCTTGGAACGCTTTCCTCAACCGGCCATGTAGGTGTGTTCGGCACTCCGGGTACCATACAGAGTGAAAGTTATGACATGGAGATTTCCAAGCTCTATCCCGGATTCCGGACGGTGGGGCATGCTTGTCCCATGTGGGTTCCTCTGATTGAGAACGGCGAGTCGGACAAGGATGGCGCTGATTACTTCGTCCGACAGGAAGTCGACCGTATCCTGGCTAAGGATGCGCAGATAGACACAATTATTCTGGCTTGCACGCATTATCCTTTGCTGTATGACAAGATCCGGAAATATGTGCCTGAGCATATCCGGCTTGTAAAGCAGGGCGATATTGTCGCCGAAAGTCTTGCCGATTATCTGAAGCGTCATCCCGAAATGGCAAACAGGCTTAGCCGGAATGAATCCGGAACAGGCCGCTGTACCTATCTGACCACAGAGAATTCATCAAAGTTCTCCCAGATGGCATCGCTGTTTCTGAATAAGTCAATAGATGCTACCACAATAGAGCTGTAGGCTTCGCATCTCATGTTGACCGTTTCTGGATTTTTTAAATGATTTTCATATGGACAATGGGATGAGCGGGGAACTGCCCCTTTTTCAAGTGGTCAAAAATCTGTGTGCCGAATTATCTCCGAAATATGGCGATGGTGAGGCTAAGGCTATGGTCCGTATCATCTTTGAGAACCTCAAGGGTTGGAGTCCGGTAGATATGGCTATAAAGGCCACAGAACCTGTGTCGGAGTACATTATGGGCAAGCTTGATGCTGTGGTTGGCCGCCTGATGGCGGATGAACCGATACAGTATATATTCGGTAACGCCGGATTCTATGGTATGAAGCTGCGGGTGACACCTGATGTGCTTATCCCCCGCCCCGAAACGGCCGAACTTGTCGACTGGATTGTCGATGACAACGGAACCCGAAAGGATGTGCAGGTGCTTGACATGGGTACCGGATCAGGATGTATAGCCATCGCATTGAAAAGGAACCTGCCATTTGCCGATGTGACAGCCATTGACAACAGTGAACCAGCCCTGAAGGTGGCTGAATCCAATTCACAAGCGTTGAATGCAGACGTTAACTATCGGCTTTGCGACATTCTGTCGCTGGCAGCCAATGTGCCTGCCGCATTATCCGGAACTTTCGGCATTATTGTCAGCAATCCCCCCTATATAGCCGAGCATGAGCGCGCCGCCATGGAGGCAAATGTCCTGCAGCATGAACCGCATCAGGCGTTGTTCGTGCCGGATAGCGACCCGCTGGAGTTTTACAGGGCGATATTGCAGTATGCGCATTCGCATCTTGATGCCTCGGGAGCTGTGTATTTCGAGATAAATCCGTTGTATGTCAAAGAGCTTGAAGCGTTGGCGTGGAATACCGGCTTCCGTAATGTGGAGGTCCGCCGAGACTCTTTCGGGAAAGAACGGTTCATGAAGATATATTTTTGAATAATCCAGGCGGTGGCGGCGAATTTCAACAGAAAAACTATGTCGGCGGAAAACGCCCTTGTGCGGTTGCAGGATTTTTGTGTCCGGGCCGAGCATTGCGGGTTCGAGTTGCGTGAGAAATTGCGCGGCTGGATGGTACCTGTGGATGAATGGGACAACATTCTGCAAAAATTACAGAAGGATAAATTTTATGACGACCGCCGTTTTGCCTCGGCTTTTGTGCGCGACAAGGTCTTGTACAATAAATGGGGGCGCAGAAAGATTGTGGTTGCCATGATGGCCAAACGGATTGACCGATACATAATAGATAACGCGCTTGATGAAATCGACATGGACACATACCGGTCCATCCTGTTCGCTTTCATGCAGTCCAGATGCCGCTCCATAAAGGAAGGCAACACGTTTGAAGGGAGAACGAAACTGTTCCGCGCAGCCGTTTCGAGAGGCTATGAGCCGGCGTTGGTCAGTAATATCATCAGAAACCACAACGAAGAGCTATGGGATGGTTGTCCGACCTGCTGAATATCCTGTTTCCGCAGGTTTGCGAAGTATGCGGCGCCACTTTGGTTGAAGGAGAACGCGTGGTGTGCCTGCAATGTCTGGCGCGCATGCCGCGGCTTTATTTTCATCGGCAGCCTGAGCATCCTTTTGTGCGGCGCATGGCCGCGGCAAAAGTGAAATCGGTGGCATCGATGTTCGCTTACGTGAAAAATGACAGTTACGCCCGGATGATACAGACGGCTAAATACAACAACCGTCCGGACATCGCTTACAATCTTGCCTCGGCATTCGCGTCAGAACTTAAAAATGAAGGCTTTTTCTCCGGAATTGATGCCATCCTGCCCGTTCCGATGTATGCCTGGAAGCAGGTGCGCCGCGGTTTTAATCAGGCAGATGAAATTGCAAGAGGTATTTCTGATATTACCGGCATTCCGGTCTGGGATAATCTTGTTGCCATGCGTCCGCATCAGTCTCAGACAACACGTAATGCTGTTGAACGTGCCGCCAATGCGGCAGGAATTTATGCATTGGTTGAGGCGGACCGTCTCAATGGCCGTCATGTACTTATAGTTGACGATGTTATTACCACCGGCTCAACCATCCTTGGTTGCTGTAATGCCGTTATGAAGGCCTCAACGGCGGCAGTGAGCGTGCTTTCGCTGGCGGCAACGCGAGCAGATTGATTTTCAGTAGAAATTAAAAACGGCACGCACGGAGTGATTCGTGTGGCCGTTTTTGTAAATATCACATCAGATGATATTTATACGGGTGTTTGACTGTACTGGATTAAGATATATAAATTTGTCGATTCATAGATTGCTAACAGCAGCGATACCGACTTTGGCCGGCATTTCTATTAATAACAATCGTGTTGGTCTGATGGTTCAGCGCGGCGTGCAATATTTACGCCGTCAGCATTGCTTCTCAGGAAGTTCAATCAGGGAATCCGCCTGAAAGTAGCGCATTGCCGTTTGCCCGAGCACTGAATCCCACAGCATAGGTGAGATGCCGTTGCCGGGGCGTTTCACCGTAATATTTTCTTCTGTGAATACTTCGCCGCATTTTATGTCCCTTGCAGCCACGATGCTTTTTCTCGCCACTTCGATGTTCGGGCGTTCTGAGTCGCTCACCGTTTTTTTGCCGTTGCCGAGGGCTGTTTCAATGTTGCGGATGGCTTTTACCATTGCGGTAAGCTCTTCGGGATTCAATGAGGCTACATGGTCCGGACCGGGCAATGACTTGTCAAGGGTGAAATGCTTCTCGATAACCTGTGCGCCCATTGCTACAGCTGCAACCGGAACTTCTATTCCTACGGTATGATCGCTGTAGCCCACTGCCCCTGCTCCGAGTTTGCGCAGTTCGTTCATTGCGCGCAGGTTGACATCTGCCATAGGTGTGGGATACTGGGTGTTGCAGTGCAGCAGGGTCACGAGATTCCTCGGCGTACCGGCCTTTTCAAGAACATGCAAGGCTTCGTCAATCTCAGCCAATTCGCACATCCCGGTTGAGAGGATTACCGGCTCACCCTTCTCCCCTATCTTGCGCAGATATGGAAGGTTTGTTATTTCACCTGAAGGTATTTTCCAATAGTCCATTCCCAGAGGCGCAAGACAATCAATGGAGACCAGATCGAACGGGGTGGACATGAATCCGATTCCCTCCTTGCGGCATATCTCGGCCAGCGATTTGTAGTCGGACAATTTCAGATGTATTTTCCGGCACATTTCCAGTTGACTTTCGCTTGTGCCGGTATTTTCTTTCTGGTATTCGGCTTTCGGCGCGATGGTGGATATCACAAGTTCAGGCACCGCAGTCTGAAATTTGACATAGTCGGCACCCGCCTTTTTGGCGGCATGAATCATCTCAACAGCGCGGTTATAATCGCCATTATGATTCACACCGGCTTCTGCGATTATTATTACTTTATTCATCTGAAATTTATTATCGAATGTTTAGTGCCTGAATACCACTTCCTGCATGTAGCGGCATATTTTTACATCTTCCCAGTCACGGCATGGCGTCAGCGGTTTGCCTGCAAATTCCTTTAGAATGCACAATGGGATGTCGGCACCGGCATGGATTGCGCACACCGCGCCACCGCCCAGACGTGGATTAACTTCCATCAGCATTGCCCGGCCAAGTGTGCCATCCGGATTTATTTCACGTAAAAACTGCAATGTGACAGGGCCTGTAAGTTTCAGCTGATGTAACAGCTTATGGCTGAGTTGCTCAATTTCCTCATCATGTATGGTCTGGGTTGAGACTACCTCGCCTCCCGCAATCTCAAGCCGAATGCGTGGAACGGCACATATGATTTCACCGTTGTGCGCCACATAGCAGTCTACGGTGTATTCTTTACGGTTTTCGATATAACGCTGACACAGGAATCCGGAAGATTCTTCCGTCAGTGCGAATTGGCAGTATTCGTCAAGCGAAAGAATCCGCAACCCTTTGGATGCCGAGCCGAACCGGGGTTTGGCTATTATGCGGCAGTCTTTACTGCATGTGTCGGCTGCATCAGGTACGGGAATGTCAAGTTGTCGGAACAGAGAATCGGCCTCGGTCTTGTTGAACATCAGCCGGGCCATTTCGGCATTGCCGCCCGGTGTCCATACTTCAGGATCTGACGCGCAATAGCGTATGGCGGCCTCTACAGCCGGGTCGACAAACGGCAGGAGAATGTCTATAGCGTTCTCTTCGACAACCGAATGCAGATGTTCTGCCAATTCCGGATCGTTCCAGCGACGTCCGATAATGACTGTTGCTATCTCCGCAACAGGAACCTCGCGGGAAAGTTCGTAGCTGAACAGATTGACTTCCATTCCCAGTTGCGCCCCGGCGGCTATGAGCATTCTTCCCATGGAGACTCTTTTTGCCCCACCGAGAAACATTATGTTGACTGCCTGTTTCATTCTGTCGGTATAAAATCGGGATTATAAAACCTGGAATATCATTGAAAACAACAGCAATCAGCGGTTGTAGATGTTGGATTTGCAGGTGGCCAGATTCGACGGCTGTGTAAGCCACTCGATTGTCCGTTTCAAGCCTTCACGAAGCGTCACCTGCGGGCGCCAGTCGGTGAGTGTCGTGATTTTTGTGTTGTCGCCACAAAGCCTGAACACTTCGCTTTTGGCCGGACGTATGCGCTCTGGGTCCACCACATACCGTACATCGGAGTTCATGAGTTCTGCAATGAGATTAAGAGTATCCTTCATCGAAATTTCGGTTCCGGTTGCTATATTTATCTCCTCACCTTCCAGACCGTCGGTAGTTGCAAGTGCCAGAAAGCCTCGGCAGGTGTCCTCCACGAAATTGAAATCGCGTGTCGGCGACAGATCGCCTACTTTTATCTCTTTGGCGCCGTTTGCAATCTGCGATATGATTGTGGGGATAATGGCGCGGGCGCTTTGTCTCGGCCCATAAGTGTTGAACGGGCGTGCGATTACAACCGGCAATCCGAAAGCATTGTAGAAACTTTTGGCAATGGCATCCGCACCGATTTTTGTTGCGGAATAGGGCGACTGTGGCTGACGGGGATGCTTCTCATCGATAGGGACATACTGAGCTGTGCCATATACCTCGGATGTGGAGGTGACGATTATCCTGCCTGTACCGCAGTCCTTTGCGGCCTGACACATGTTGAGTGTTCCGGTGATGTTTGTGTCGACATAACTTTCCGGGGCTACATAACTGTAGGGAATGGCAATCAGGGCGGCCAGATGGAAAATCGTGTCGACATCACGTGCAATATGCCGGCAGAACGCAGCATCGCGCACGTCGCCGCATACTACTTCAAGGTCGGGATGATGGTTCCCTTCGAGCCATCCCCAGTTGTTGAATGAGTTATACTGGCTCAAGGCCCTTACTTTTATGCCTTGCGAAAGGAGCAGGTCAACAAGGTGTGAGCCGATGAAACCGTCGGCGCCGGTGACAAGTGCGTGTTTGATATTGCGTGACATGGATATTTGTTGTAAGAGATTATCGTTTTGAAAGATGATAGGTATAATGTTGGCCATCGTCGGGCGATGTGAAATGGAGTACCATTTCCGAGGAGGTCATTTTCTCTATCTGCAATGCCGATACTATGCCGTATGGCAGATGCATTTCAGAGAATGGACGGTAACGGTCGTTTTCCCCTTCAGGATCGCCGTCGTGGTGTGAGAAATTAAGAAAAAGGTAACCGTTATCCTCATTCCATGTTCCTATCACATAAGAATATCCCGGTGTGACAGCCTCTGGATAGACCCTCGTTAGCTGTATGAGATCATTCTGGAATTTCCAGAAAATGTTGCGTTCATAATCTGTATCAGGAACATTGTCAGTGTCAATCTGGTTCAATTGCCAAGTGCCGAACAGAATGCCTATATCGCCGTTATTGCGTGTGCATCCTCCCAGTATAGAAAGCAGGATGCATGCTACGGCCGCAGATATGAGCGATTTAAACGTTTTGTATGATGTTGTCATTCGGAGTGATTCTTGTTTGTATTACAATCCGTTAAAGATTAAACAGTCCACTGTAGCTGACAGTTACGCAGCCACCGGTGTTATTCCCATATAATTTTCCGTGATCAAGGGCGAACTGTGCATTGATTTTCAGACCTTTTATCTGAGGAACATTATAAGTAACCTCCGCCATAAATGAGGTGTCGGTTTCCGGATCTATGAGCGGCACAAGGTCAGTACCCCAGCTTTTACGGTAACCGCCCAAAAGCCTGTAATCCAGATTGCCGGTGATGTTGCCCTCCACTCCTATGTGAAAACCTCTCACAAGGTTATGGTTGAAAAGCAATGTGCCGTTGCGGTTGTATATCGGCGACACATTGAAGGGTGTGCCTATCGACATTCCGTAGTTCTGATAGCCGTTGTATTCGTGGTTGTTGTAATAGTTGTCGCCACCTTCAGCCCGGGATGTGGCGGTTGTGCCGGGGAAATCGTCCGGATCCCAGTGTGTCGGTCCCGACTGGTTGGTAAAATCAAGATACTCGATAACGGCTCCGGTCACTATGCCCGGACGGTTGGTGGAGAGTTCCACTCCCCACAAGCCATCGAATCCGTTCAGGAAACCTATGCCTGAGCCATCCTCCCAAGGTTTCTGCATATAGCCTTTCAGATCAAAACCGTTGGGCAGCCGATAGCGTAGCAGGATGTCCCAGGAGCCAAGTGTGCTCCCTGAGTAATACTCCTGTCCGCCGTCGGTTGGGATGAGCATCTTGAGGCACTGCTTTAAACTGCGGGAGAACTGCTTGGTCATGTAAATATGGCCGTTCATGTAGTAATCCGAAGTACCGCCGAATATGGCACCTACCTGCATGCCGAGTGTAGCGGAAAACGGCATGGAGGGCTTGGTGCGGAAATAGCAGCGCTTATATGAATAAAGCGCTCCCTGGTTGATGTGGTCGCCGAAATGGTTGAAATGATTACGGATCCATTTGTTGTCAGTGAACTTCCCGTAGGAAATCTCTCCTTGAATCTGAATCCATCCGTTGGTGAACGGTATATCCTGAAAATCGATGAACCCCGCTCTCACTTCCGGAATGGGCCGTGCGTTTCCGCTTTCGGTAAGGTCACCGCTGCTGAGTCTGAAATTCAGTAATGCGGATTGATGTTCCTTCAGACCTACAGTGAGAAAAAGGCTCCGGTATTTGATTTCACCATATAGCTGTTGCAACCAGATACGCGAGGGATGTTGCGGATTAATGACCCATTGTTCGTCGGAAAACCTCAGATAATCGGTAGAATTGCTGTACCCTGTGAGAAAATCAAGGGCAAAACCATAGCTGAACCGCTTGTTCAGATCCATAGGGCGACTGATTCCGGCATTCAGAATAGCATTTTTGCCTTGCGTAAGAATGCCGTGGCGGTTTGATGCCATATAATATGGTGCCATCTGCCCGGTAGCGCCGGATGCCATGACGTCGGCATGCCAGTCGATGGAGTATGGTTCAGCCGCGCGGCAATCATGATGCGCATACAAGGATGCGAGGACAAGGACTGCTGCACCTTTTGTCAGGATGTTTTTTTTGAGGAGCATGGAAATGTAGTGATATTGTAGCTTCAGGGTCATTGTTACAATTCGCTTTGGTCTGGATCTTGGGCGACATCAGTGTATTCCGACGTATTGAAAGACTCTATGTGTCGCTGTTTTTTCTCTTCAAATATATCGTCGATTGTAACGAATATACCTGTTTCCTCCACGTCCCCGAACTCATCATTGATGGCTGTACCAAAAATTTTCATTGTAGGCGACAAGCCCATGTATGCATTAACAAGTGGCGGGATGTTGATGCCATGTTCCCGTATACGGCTGTTCAGAATGCGGTAATCTTCCTTGAAATTGAACCCGGGGAACAGTTGGCTGAACCTGTCGTCGGCATAGTCGTGTGGCAGCGGCACAAATGGTCGGGCCAGCTCGTCAGGGTCAGGGAAATGCTTGCGCAGGAAGTAGAGCAACATGTCGCGGCATTCCTTGTCGTAGCTGGGATACATGGTGAATTTGCCGAAGAGGTAGCGTATTTCGGGATGCAGCACGGTGAGTGCACCAAGGCCGTCCCACAAATTGTCAAGAGCGAAAATCGCTTTTGCTCCTGCTTTTGAGGACTGGTATTCGAGGCGTACGAAGGAGCGCCCCAGCTCAATGGTGTAAGGAAGATAATTCCCGATGAAATCCCGGGAGAACCGGAACATGTGTGATGTGGCTATGCGGGGTGACCCGTCGGGGTTCATTCTGATGTCCTTACCTAATATGAACCGGTAACCACCCAGAATGGCCTTATTGTCGGGATCCCATACAATTAACTGGCGGCAAGGGGGATCCATGAGGTCGAAACTGTCGATGTCACAATCCTTTCCGGTTCCACCTCCGGCTGTGCGGAATGCAATTTCCCGCAGTCGCCCGATCTCACGCATGAGATTGGGCACTTTGCGGCCGTCGGCAATATAAATCTCGTTATTGCCTTTGTTGGTTTTCCGCAGCATCGATGATGATGCAAGTTCTTTTTCAATAAGTTCAACTGCAATCGGTTCTATTATGTCTTGCGCCATGTAGCGAATATGGGATTATGCGTGATGTTTAGTGATGTTGTATTATCATGGGTGCACTTCCTTGGCCAATGCATATACCTCGGCTTTGAGTTCAGCGGCATGTTTGTCGGCATTGTGTCCACCCTCAAATTCTGTGTATGGATGTATGTGCCCTACGACCACTGTGTAGGTTTTGCCTCTGCTCTGTATCATTTCGCGTGGCAGCATTATCTGTTCCAGGTTGAATTTGATACCAAGCCGTTTCCGTAGCCGGGCCTTTTTGTAGAAGTTCATGGAGTTCCGGCCACTGAAAAACAACGGCACGATGTCACGTTTGTATGCCACACATTTATTGACAAACATCTTGTGCCATTCCAGATCGGAAATCACCTCTCGTTTTGTACCGTTTGAGTCAACCGTGTTCAGACGGGAGCACAATCCTGCCGGAAAAATTATTATCGGGTCGTTGCCTGCAAATGCTTCATCAATAGCCCGGTAGGTGGCACGTGACTGCTTGCCGAACTTGTTGATCGGCAGGAACACTCCTTCCAGAGGTTTGACTGCCATCAGCAGGTCGTTGACAATGAACCACACCTGGCTGCCAAAATAGCTCTCGATAAGATGTATCAGAGCTATGCCGTCCAGACCTCCGAGAGGGTGATTGCACACGAATACCACCCTGCGGTGATTCTTGGCCGGGAGCCTCTCCTGATGAGCCATGGTTACTGTTATATTGAGCGACTCAAGAACGCCTTTGCAGAACGCGCCATTCTTTTTTCCGGAATTCTCCTCAAGCAGCCGGTTCAGTTCCTTCTGGCAGATCAGGCGCTCCAACCAACGGACAATGCAGCCAGGCAGAAGACGCGCCAGGCGCGGCGCCCGTGTGCGTATCACTTCCCCGACATCTATTTTCAGCACGTTGTTTTCGGCCATATGATTCTGCTTTTGTTGCGGCAGCTACTGTCGTGGAGAATTACCAAGGGAGTGCCGCAGCGTTTTTCCATTAAACTTAAAGCTGCTACTAATTGGCAAAATTAGTGAGAATTTATTAAGTTTGCACTATTATTTCCTGATTTTATGTGCATCCCTGTCAAAACCAGAGGATATTTCAGCCCCAACACTACAATATGGCCGATAAACTGTCTGCAAGCATAAAAACATTGGTAAAAGTAGCTCTCCAGGCAAAACATTGCCCTATTGTCCGCAATGGGGCTGATGCGCCGCGGGGTGACAGACCGCTCTATATAATGGGTAACGGGCCGTCGTTGCGCACGAACCTTGACAATAATCTGGAATTATTGGAGCGATCGGATACACTGGCCGTTAATTTCGCTGCGAATACACCGGAATTCAGGATTGTCAGACCGAAATATTATGTCCTTGCCGATCCTCACTTTTTCAGGAACATCTCTGATAAAAATGTGGCGGCGTTATTGGAATCTCTTAAAGCCGTTGATTGGCGTATGACATTGTTCGTTCCTGCGAAAAGTCGCAGGTCTGTGGCACGGATGATTGACAACCCTATGGTTTCAGTGGAGGGATTCAACTTTCTGGCTGCTGAAGGGTGGAAATGGCTTGAACAGTTCATGTTCCGTCTGCGTCTGGGAATGCCCCGCCCGAGAAATGTGCTTATCCCGTCGATTATGATCGGGATATGGCTGGGTTATAAGAAAATCTATATCCTTGGGGCAGATCATTCATGGCTTAAGACGCTTGATGTTGATTCCGACAACAGGGTAGTGTCGGTCCAGCCGCATTTTTATAAGGAGGATTCGCATGAAGTGGAGCGCATCAACCGCACCTATCTTGATTTGAAATTGCATCAGGTGCTTGAAAGTATGATTATTGCGTTTGCCTCCTATCACAAAATCAACGCATATGCCTCCAGGTGCGGAATAACGATTATCAATGCCACTCCGGGTTCGTTTATAGACGCTTTCCCCCGTGGCTCAATTGAGTGAAACTGAAATATCGCGCAGATGGATTATCTTACCATATCCGCTCCGGCCGAGGCGTCGTTTACCGAGCAGAAAAGCAAATTCCTCTCCTTTATACATCCGGTTGACACAGCTGATGAGGCCAAGGCCATAATCAAGGAATACGCCAAGCGTTTTTTTGATGCCAGGCATGTCTGCTGGGCCTATATGATCGGCGCTGAACGCATGGAGTTTCAGTCGAGCGATAACGGCGAACCGTCAGGCACGGCCGGCAAGCCCATTCTCGGGCAGATTAATTCATTCTCGCTTACGAATGTGGTAGTGGTGGTTGTCAGATATTTCGGAGGGATAAAACTGGGAACTTCCGGACTTATCGCGGCTTACCGGCAGGGCGCCCGTCTGGCTATAGAGGCAGCTTCAATCGAGTCACGAAGTGAGATGGGCTCACTGACGTTCACGTTCCCTTATATGGCCATGAACGATGTAATGAAGGTGGTTAAATCTGCCGGGTTGCAGATTCAGTCGCAGCAATTCGACAACACATGCTCCATGACAGTGGCCCTCCCCACCGACAATCTGCCCTCCATATCACGTCGCATTGCCGATATAGACGGTGTAAGCCTGTGTGAATAAGTTGAGAACGATAACACAAAAACAGTACCCCCCTATTCTTTAATAAGACCCCTATTCTTTAATAAGAATTGAGCGTTTTGCCCCAATCACGCATTTTGACATGACGCCACAAAATTTGTCGGCATGGCGCCATTTTAACGAATCAAAACGGCGGTGAACCGGATTT
>UQER01000030.1 GCA_900540205.1 uncultured Porphyromonadaceae bacterium
CCCTCTCCGAAGCCCTCCTCTCCGCCCTCCCCCAACTCCCCTCCTGAACCACAAACCTACTACCCCTCCTGCAAAAAATCCGCCACCACCAAACAAATCACATCCCACGCGCCGGTCTCTTCCGCCTCGTGGGATGTGGTAAATATACATGCAAAAATTTATAACCCCTATGATAAAGTTGGATATTATAGCTACATTGACTTTATCTTATCACACACCTGCCTTACATGGTCTATTCCATACAACAATGAATGACTATCTATATCCAGCCACATAAAAAGTATATGTAAATTCTGGTAGGCATTGAGAATATATGAAACGCTGATTTGAGGCTGTCTTTTAGCAAAACATATCGGTTCATGGTGTGCGATACGATTCCGCAAAATATTGATTCCGTTTAATTTATTAAATACATATGCATTGTTATATTGAATCTCAACTGAAGACCGAGGTTTATTCGGAAATATTTGCAACAGTGTACGACCTGTAGCACGATATTGAGGATTCGCAAACATGTATTTCCATACACCGAATTCCATCTCTGCGAGCAATTTATGATGAGTATATTCTCCCGATCTGTTCAAGCGGTTGTAGGCCTTCAAGATAATTTTCGCACTATCCCTACAACTAACAGTATCGAATATTCCACCGTCCAGTACAGAATCTCGCAGCCAATGCGCTCCAAGGCAAGTGGTTAATTCTCTGTCTATAGCATTCCTCAATGCAACCTCAAAACAGCTGAGCAACGTGAAAAATTCTTGTGAGAGACGAAGATTCAACCGATACAGCGACATAGCTTTTCGGGTATCGTTGTCACAAGCCTCAACATATCGTTTCATCCTCTCGGGGGATAGTATATTCTGAAAATCAATAAATTTCACTTGTATTTGCAATCTTTTATGGTAATATAATTGTTTTAATCAAAAGAAAGCACTATTTTTGTAGTGTTGATTCCCGGTAGCCCCTGACTTGTCAAGCTATCGGGTTTAGTTTTTATATTTATCTCATCTCCTTTATACTTTGTCAGTTATCAATACCCATAATTATCTTTTAAACACCTCGAAATTGCTTTTTAGATCCTCTCCAATCATCAGTCTGAAATAATTCATGAACTTGCGGACTATATCATTGTAATATTTAAGGTCCGTTTTAAAGAAATTGCTGACACTCGTAGTCAAATTATTATCATAGGCCGTCTGATAAATCTCCGACAGGATATAAACAATGTCGCGTATCGTTCTTTCTAACTTTTTATGGATATCATCATGTTTATAATTTGACAGTACCGCACCATAGGTAAACGGGATTGTACCCAGAGATTTAGGATCATCGACAATGTCCTTTTCTTTTATGTCCATATTTGCGAGTCTGTAGCACATTCCCATGATTGCAAATATCGTTTGCCGGCCATTCTTCAAGATTTCCAGCTCAATAGGACTCAGGTCTGAAGATTTAAGGTTCTTTTCCACCTCATCATACTTGCTTTTCAGCTTAATCAAATCAAGCAGGAAAGTTTTCTTTGCAATATCTTTGGCATAATTAACCTTGAAAAGAGGATCATAAATACTCTGGTTTTCAAAAATAACTTTTTTCCCGGAACGAGAAGTTCCGGGCCGCTGAAACGCAAAGGAAAGAATAAGCTGACCGAGTTCGTCATTCTTGATCTGATAATCCGCTTTAAATTTAGGTTTGAAGCCCCTCTTTATCTCAAGATATACCTTTTCATTTTTCAGCCAATTGTACAGCTGAACCATTTCGGGCGCATTTGACTTCAGATCGCGGGCATATATCGGCTTTTGCGAATTCGTGGCTTCCGCTATCTTGGTAAAGAAATCAGCATTCGAATCACTTTTTGTGGACTTTGGATCAACCTTCGTTGCCACAATCTTGCATGGAATGTAAAACTCCTTGGTATTGGTCCCTTTATAATTACCTATCAGCGTGGTAGTCTGTCCGCCGTTAACGATTGAGAACTTCGAGAGTTTTACGGTATCACCATCAATTTCGAAATACTCGCAGGCTATGATTATCCCATTATTCAAGAACCAGAAATTTTCACGATTGTCATCAAGAGTCTTTTTTATTCCGCTGTCCACAAGGGTATTCTTTATATATCTTCTGATATTGAGATCAAACAGCCCGGCACCAGCATAGTTGTTATAAAGACGTATGATCGAGGTTGACAGCACGTTACACATAATTCCCTTGGAATCTTTCGATTCATATTCGAGATAGTTGTTTGCATGGTCAAGCTGTATTTTCTCGAACTCAACTGTCGCCAACGACTCCAGACAGTTTTGCATCTTCTTCTCAATCTCGTCCTCGGTATATATTGACACCGCCTCCGCAGGAAATTCGTGCGACGTATTATTAATTTTCTTTATCGCAGCATTGATGTCAATCGGTGCGGTTGTATAGATATGATATTCGTAATTATCATTGTTGTCATCAGGAAGACGGTCCTTTGCATTCTGTAATGCGAGTCTAAGAGCTTCGTTGTAGATACCAGTATTCCCCTTTTTAAAATTCTGTACGGTGCTGTACATCTTGTTCAATTCAGATATTATCTGATCAAACTTTAAAGAATCACTATATTTTGATTGGCATAGAATAACCTTGGAATCTTCTTCGTCATAATACAGGAAATCGATTCCACCGTCATTCGGGCCATCGGTCACAACACCTATCTGGTCAATAAAATCGACATCAAAATAATTCTTAAGAATGGCATGACTGAAAGCTTTTTCTTCAGAAATCTTTGTGTCTGTTATATTTTTTATTTCATTTTGGGCAAAAAGCACTTGTCCTCTAATAAGTTCACTCATAATAGTAACATAATACGGATTATTCTCAAAGATAACAAAACTGCCGATAAAGATCAAATCTTAATCCATATTATATAACAATCAGCCAAATTTACTCAGATCTTTTGGAAATGATGACAGGTGGACTGCATCGGCTACGCTGTCCGGATGTCATCACGTAAGTCATGCCAAGTTTTTTAGAGCGAATTTGAATGATTGGGAAGGTCTGAGATATAAAGAAATAAGGAATGCTAAACAGTGAAGTTATACCGGGTCAGTGGAGTTAATACTAGTTCAGGTGAGGGAGTCAATGAAGAGCATGGCGAGGACGCCGGCTACAAGGGCATAGGTGGCAGGCTTTTGAAAGCCGTGGGCATGGGTTTCGGGTATCATCTCATCGGAGATTACGTAGAGCATGGCACCTCCGGCCAGCCCGAGCAGCCCCGGAAGGAACATTCCCGACAGTCCGCCAAGCATAAAACCGCCTATCACCCCCGCCATCTCGAGCAACGCAATCGACACCGATATTCCAAGCGTACGCCACCATCCCACACCAATCATAAGCAACGGTGTGACCACCACCATCCCTTCCGGAATGTTCTGCAACGCGATGGATATGGCCACAGAATAGGCCGCGCCAATGTTGTCGGCCTCGAACACTATGCCGGCAGCCATCCCCTCAGGCAACTTATGTATGGCGATGGCCAGCACGAACAGCAGTATGCGGTGGGTTGTAGTGTCGGCCCTGTGTCGGTCAGGATCAAGGCCTGTGAGCTTGTGCAGGTGAGGCATCACGCCATCGAGCACTCCTATTAGTGTCACGCCAAGCACAACACCGATTATCACCTGCCACCATCCGGCGGCAGTGGCACTCTCCACAGCCGGCAGAATCAGCCCTACAATGGCTGCAGCCAGCATGGTTCCCGCGCAAAAACCCATGAAAACATCATTCCACTTGTGCGGAATGCGTTTCACTGCCAGCCCGATTACCGAACCGACCAAAGAGGCCAGCCCGAGGCCTGCGGCCGTCACAAGGACCTGTTGCCAAAGTGTGATATCAGTCATCAACGATTACGCTCCCGGAGTATCTGGGCAGTAGTATGATTATGAGAAATTCTTACGTATCTATCCGGCAGGACACATCTGTTATTCACGCCCCTTGTTCTTAAATATCCGGGTAAGTTCGCCGATCCACAGCACCAGCGATGTGCCGCCAATGATCCACAGCCAGTCGGTGATGCGGAGCGGTGTCACGGAGAAGAACGGACCGCCTACAGTGACGATGAATATCTGTCCGACAAGAATCACCGCAGCGATGAATATGAACTCACCGCACCCTCCGAGATGCAAGGCACTACGGTGAGTGGCATATGCGCGGGCATTGAACAGATTCCAGAACTGAAGCATCACAAAGATGGTAAACACCAGGCTGAGCTCGTAGGTGGTCAGACCGCTCTCAGCGCCGAAATGCTCCGAAAGCAACTGCGGAAGCGCAGTGATGTTGCCATGTTCGAATGCATATACCAGATAGAACATCACCCCGAAGAACAGCAATCCGCACACGATGATATTGCGCCACATGGTGCGCGTGATGATAAATGCCTGCCGCGAACGGGGCTTGGCGTGCATCACACTTTCCGACGGCGGCAGCGATGCGAGTGCCATTGCAGCGAATGTGTCCATTATGAGGTTCACCCACAGCATCTGGGTCACCGTTAGCGGCGATTCGGTGCCCATGAACGCACCGGCCATAACGATGAGGCAGGCAGCCACATTGACAGTCATCTGGAACATCACGAACCGCTGGATGTTGCGGTAGAGCGAACGTCCCCACATCACGGCGCGGCCGATTGACGCGAACGAATTGTCCACAATCGTTATGTCGCTGGCCTCCTTGGCCACGGAGGTTCCGTCGCCCATCGACAGGCCAACATGAGCAGCCTTGAGCGCCGGCGCGTCGTTTGTGCCGTCGCCTGTCACGGCCACCACCTGTCCCTGACGCTGCAGTGCTTCCACGAGGCGCTTCTTGTCCATGGGGCGCGCCCGGGCAATGATTTTCAGATCCATCACCCTGTCGTCAAGCTCCGCCTCGGTGAGTTGGCCGAATTCGGGGCCGGTGATTATGTTGCGGTCCGTATCCTCAGGCTTCCAAAGCCCGATCTGGCGTCCAATCTCCTTGGCAGTGCCGACCGTATCGCCTGTTACAATCTTGACAGCAATCCCGGCATTGAGCACCTCCTCGATGGCCGCGGGAACATCGGCACGCACCGGATCTGAAATTGCCACGAACCCGAGGAAAGTAAGACTGGAGGCATCAAGCGTGGTGCCGTCGATAGGCATGGCGCCGGCTGCGACCTCCTGCCATGCGAATCCGAGTGTACGCATGGCCTGCTGCTGATATGCCAGCAGACTGCGGTCAACGTTCTCACGGGTGGCACCTTCGGGATAGTTGCGACACAGGCCATACACAATTTCGGGAGCGCCCTTAACGAACAGCAACCGCTTGCCGTCCGACTTACGCTCCACCAGCGTGGCCATGAATTTACGTTCGGTAGAGAACGGCAGTTCCGCCACCTCGCGGTATTCCTGCCTGATTTTCCTGTAGTCCACTCCCTGCGAATTGAGCCACAGCAACAATGCGCCTTCTGTGGGATTGCCCAGCACCTCCGGCTTCTCCGGATTGGAGAAATCAAGCTGTGCCGTTGAGTTAACGGCGATGCCGTCGGCCACGAGCCGGCTTTCCTCATCGCCTGTCAGGCGCCCGTCGGGCAACCCGTAGAAATTTGTGTCGTGCACCTGCATGCGGTTCTGTGTGAGCGTACCGGTCTTGTCGGTGCAGATAACGGTCGTGGCGCCCATCGTCTCGCAGGCATGCAGCTTGCGCACAAGGTTGTTGGTTTTGAGCATGCGCCGCATACTGTAGGCCAGCGACAGAGTCACCGCCATGGGCAATCCCTCCGGCACACTGACCACAACGAGCGTCACTGCTATCATGAACGACTGCAGAAGATTGGTGAGGAACGGCATCAGCTCGAACTGCGGATTGTGCACGAACCACATGCTCACGCGGCCCACAATTATAATGGCCGCCACCACATAGCTGATTTTCGCAATCAGCTTGCCAAGGCGGTCGAGCTGCTCGGTAAGCGGCGTCGTCACATTGTCGTCGATACGGGTTGCCTCGAACACCTTACCGTTCTCCGTATGGTCGCCCACGGCAAGCACACGTGCCACACCGTGACCTTCCATCACGCGGGTGCCGCGAAGCACATGATTGGAAGGGAAAGTGGCTTCGGCATCAAACTGCTGCGGGTCGGTGGTCTTGTGCGCCATCAGCTCGCCGGTGAGGGTGGATTCATCCACGTTCATCGACATGGCCTCCAGCAACTCGGCGTCGGCGGGAATCTCCTCGCCGGTGTTCAGCACAAGGATATCGCCCACCACCACATCGCGCTTAGGCACCGATGTGGCCGAACCGTTGCGGATCACCTGCACCGGCTCGTCGTCGTTCACCTGATTCAGGATGGCAAACTCCTTGTTTGCCCTGTATTCAAAATAGAATCCCAGCCCGGTCGCCAGCAAAATAGCGATAAAGATGCCGACAGGCTCGAAAAAGACAGTGCCCCCCTGATGCAGGCCCACGTACTCGTAGACGGCAATGCCGATCGACAGCACACCGGCCACAAGCAGGATGATAATCAGCGGGTCACGGAATTTAGCCAGAAACTCGCGCCACCAGGGATTTTTCTTTGCTTCGGTCAACACATTCGCCCCGTTGGCGGCACGGCTTTCGAGAACCTGCGCGTCCGTCAGGCCCTTATATGCAACATTCTCCTCCATAAATAAACCGATTTCAAACGATTATAAAACGCAAAGCCACAACTATGAGCAATGCATAAAGCCCGGCGAGAGCATCGTCGAGCATCACGCCCCAGCCGCCGCCTACAAGCTCGAGTTTGCGTGCGAGCGGGGTTTTCACTATGTCGATAACGCGGAATGCCGCGAAACCTGCAACAGCCAGAATTGCCGTCAGCACCGGCTCACCCGTCACTGCTGCGGCAAACATCGGAATCCATGTACCAAGGAATTCGTCGATTACCACCGAACGGGGATCCTCCCCCCAGTAGCGCTCCATTACCCCCGAGGTCCATGCCCCGATGAAGAAACAGCCTACCACCAGCCCTACCGTGGTCCACAGCAGGGCCACCGGCGACAGCAGCAGATACAGTACATACCAGATTATCAACGCCAGAAACGCGCCTGCCGTACCCGGTGCGCCGGGAACGAACCCGGTGCCCAGACCGGTCGACAATATCACATGAAACCAAGGCGCCTCGCCCAGCGGATGGTTGTTGTTGTTACTCATACTACCGGATTATTTCTCACGCATGAACACCTGTATGGGCGTGCCGCAGAAATCCCAATTCTCACGCAACTTGTTTTCAAGGAAACGGCGATAAGGCTCCTTGACCCACTGAGGCAGATTGCAGAAAAAGATAAACGTGGGCACTGCAGCGCCTTTCAGCTGTGTTACATACTTGATTTTGATATATTTGCCCTTGTTGGCAGGCGGAGGATAAGCGCCTATGGCCTCAAGCATCACCTTGTTGAGCTGGGAGGTAGGCACTTCACGCTTGCGGTTGCGGTAAACGTCCACAGCCGTTTCGAGCACCTTGAATATGCGCTGCTTCGTGAGCGCGGAACCGAAGATGATGGGAAAATCGGTGAACGGAGCAAATCGGCTCCGTATGGCCTCCTCGAAGTGCTTCTGCGCCTCGGCGGATTTGTCGGCGGCGATGTCCCATTTGTTCACGCACACCACCAGCCCCTTCTTGTTCTTCTGTATGAGTCCGAAAATATTGGCATCCTGTGCCTCGATGCCTCGGGTGGCGTCGATCATCAGTATGCACACGTCCGATGCCTCGATGGCGCGGATTGAGCGGATCACCGAATAATACTCGATATCCTCGTTGACTTTCTGCTTTTTGCGGATTCCGGCCGTATCGACCAGATAGAAATCGAACCCGAACTTGTTGTAGCGTGTGTATATACTGTCGCGGGTAGTGCCGGCAATGTCGGTGACAATGTGACGGTCCTCACCTATGAACGCATTGATAAGGCTTGATTTGCCCGCGTTCGGACGTCCCACGATGGCGAAACGGGGAATCTCCTCCAGATTCTCCTCATCATCGTTAGGCTCGGGCAGCTTTTTCACAATCTCGTCGAGCAGGTCGCCGGTGCCGTAGCCGTTGACTGCGCTCACCGAATAGGGGTCGCCCAGGCCGAGGCTGTAGAACTCAGGCACGTTATATAGCCAGTCGTTCGAGTCCACCTTGTTCGCCACAAGAATCACCGGTTTGCGCGACTTGCGCAGAATTTCGGCCACATGATCGTCAAGGTCGGTCACTCCGTTCATGGCGTCCACGACAAACAGAATCTCGTCGGCCTGCTCGATGGCAAGCTGCACCTGCTTGTTGATTTCGCTTTCGAAAATATCATCGGAATTGACCACCCATCCGCCCGTATCGACGATGGAGAACTCCCGGCCGCACCAGTCCACCTTGCCATACTGGCGGTCGCGAGTGGTGCCGGCCGTCGGGTCAACGATTGCCTGACGGGTTTCGGTGAGACGGTTGAAAAGGGTGGACTTGCCCACATTCGGGCGCCCTACTATTGCTACGAGTTGTGACATATCCAAGTATCTACGGATTTGAAGGCAGAACAATCAAAACCATATTTCGGCTTATTCTGATGTTCTGCAACATCCCTTCCGCAAAGTTAACTAAATTTTTTTATTATTCTATGTAGCCGAACGATTTGAGCTTGTTCTCACGGTTGCGCCAGTTGGGTTCAACCTTGACAAAAAGTTCCAGGTACACACGTTTGTCGAAGAAACGCTCTATATCCTTGCGGGCCTCGGTGCCCACCTTTTTAAGCATGGAGCCGCCCTTGCCTATCAGGATACCCTTCTGCGAGTCGCGCTCCACAAAAATTGTGGCCATGATGTGGATTGAGTTTTCCGATTCGTCGAACTTCTCCACAATCACCTCCACCGAATATGGCACTTCCTTGTCGTAGTTTGTCAGAATCTTCTCGCGGATAATCTCGGTGACAAAGAAACGTGCAGGCTTGTCGGTCAGGGCGTCCTTGCCGAAATACGGGGGCGACGGCGGCAGCAGTTCCACGATGCGCGCCATCAGGTTGGGCACGTTGAAATTCTCCTTGGCCGACAGGGGGAACACCTCGGCATTGGGCAGAATCTGTTTCCAGCGCGCCACAATAGTTTCAAGGTCGCCGTTGGTCTTCAGCAGGTCAATCTTATTGATAACCAGCAGGACAGGCACCTTCTCCTTGGCCACGCTTGCCAGAAATTCGGCATTCTTTGTGGGGTCCTCCACCACATCGGTCACATAGAGCAGCACATCGGCATCCGTCAGAGCACCTTGTGCGAAGTTGAGCATGCTCTCCTGAAGCTTGTAGTTGGGTTTAAGCACGCCGGGGGTGTCGGAGAACACAATCTGGTAGTCGGGCGAATTGACTATACCCGTGATGCGGTGACGTGTGGTCTGGGCCTTGGGGGTGATGATGCTCATGCGCTCACCCACGAGGCAGTTCATCAGCGTGGATTTACCCACGTTCGGGTTGCCCACGATGTTGACGAATCCGGCTTTGTGTCCCTCCTTGCATCCTGTAGCGGCAGGACATTCCACACGGTCGGTCAGGGCGGCCATCACATCCTCCGTCTGCTGACGCTCTATCTCGTCGGCTATCTTTTCTTTATTGTCTTCTATCATAATGCTGTATTTTTAATTGGCTGTTAATAGCATGAGTGTCTGCAATCCACATGTGCGTTATATCTAAAACAAAAATAGCACCTGAAAAGATGCTATTTTGTTTCTTTTTTACATATCGGGGATATCACAAGGGGTGCGCGACACTGACATGAGCGGGCATCAGAGATCCCAGACAAGCAGCATGGAGCCCCAGGTGAAACCTGCGCCGAAGGCCGTGAGCAGAAGTTTGTCGCCCTTCTTCAGCCGGTTCTTGTATTCGTCAAGACACAAGGGGATGGATGCTGCCGAAGTGTTGCCGGTATGCTGGATATTAACAAGCACTTTCTCCTCAGGGATACCTGCACGCGAACTTACAGCCTCGATGATGCGAAGATTTGCCTGATGAGGCACAAGCCAGTCTATTGTCTCGGCTGTGAGATTGTTGCGTTTGAGAATGTCGACGGATGCGGTGTACATGTCGGTCACAGCGTTCTTATACACGTTGCGGCCGTCCTGGAACAGGAAATGCTCGCCGGCATCGAGTGTGGCCTGAGTGGTAGGCTTGGCCGAACCGCCGGCCCACATAACAAGATGCTCGAGGCCGCGGCCGTCCACATGGAACACCGCGTCACGCACGCCGACGCCCTCTTCCTCTGTAGGCTCCACGAGCACGCAGGCGGCTCCGTCGCCAAACAGCGGGCATGTAGCACGGTCTTTGTAGTTGACCATCGACGACATCTTCTCGGTTGCAACCACAACCACCTTTTTGCGCAGACCGCTCTTCACATAGGCTGCGGCATCCTCCAACGCTACTATAAATCCGGCACACGCGGCCTGAATGTCGTAGGCATAAGCGTTTTTCAGGCCTACGCCCTCACAGATAATCGAACCTGTGGAGGGGAAACGATAGTCGGGATTTGATGTTGCGCATATAAGAAGGTCGATATCGGCAGGATCGACATTGTAGTCGGCAAGCAGCTTGTTGACAGCCTCAATGCCCATGTACGACGAGCCTACATCCTTTTTCAGGATGCGGCGCTCTTTGATGCCTACACGGGTGGTGATCCATTCGTCGTTGGTGTCCACCATCTTCGACAGCATCTCGTTGTCGAGGATGTCGGTGGGGAGATACGACGCAATGCCTGAGATTTTAGCGTTAAGCATAACTCTGGTGGCGGTTTGTGTTAGGAATATATGGCGCGAGAGGTGCTCTCGAAATGTCGGGAACGCCTTCTCATGCTGTTAGGGAGGGGATAGATTTGTATTCTCTAAAGGCTCGCCGGCACCGGCGCAGTGAAATCCTGAGCCGGATCGACAGCCCTTGGTGACGTGATGGCTGTTTATGCCTTATCAGACCACAGCGTTCTTTTCAATCGCAACCTTGCCGCGATAGTAGCCGCATTCGTTGCAAACGCAGTGGTAAACATGCCAAGCGCCGCAGTTGGGGCAGATTGCCAGTGTGGGCATAGCGGCCTTGTCGTGGGTGCGGCGTTTTGCCGTACGTGTCTTGGATTGACGTCTTTTAGGATGTGCCATTGTTGTTTATTCTTTATATTGTTATTGTTCTTAAGATTGTATGTTCATTCATCGGCTTCGGGACGCACGTCCTTCAGCTTGTCCCAGCGGGGATCCGTGGCAGCCGGAGCGTCGTCGCCGTCGGGCACTGAATCCATCTCGTCCATGAGCTGGTCCTCAAGTGCCGCATCCGGATCGGAGGCATCGGTGGCGCGGTGTTTCTTCAGCAGCGAGCTCATGGCGCGGTTGCATTTGCCCAGCGGGTGCACGTGCTTTATCGGGATGGTCAAAGCCACGGTATCCGAAATCATGTAGGCCACGTTGAGATAATTATCACTTTCAGGAATCTCCATGAGGTCGTCCGAATCCTCGCGATATTCATCGCCGTATTTCACCTTTATCCCGTAGGTGGTGTCTATATCGAGCGTCAGGTCGTCGAGGCAACGGTCACAAGGCACTACAACAGTACCAGTGAGCGTGAAAGCAAGGTCGTAGACGTCATTGGCATAAGTCACAACGAGCTTGACATCCACATCTGCATCGCGCACGTCGGCGTTCTCCATATTCACGAAGAACTGTTTGTCGAGATGGTAGTCAAATTCATGAGTACCTTTCGGCAGGCTCTTCAGAGGGAGTTTGAATTGGCTGAATTTTCCCATAATTGTGGTCAGCTGAAAAAACTGTGCAAAGTTATAGAATTTATTCGGTATGGACAACTTTTTCCGCAAAATCTCGCAAAATTAACCGTTTACCGTCATTCGGAGGTCAATTCAGTCTCAAGCAGTGTAGCCGCATCGGCCACACAGTCATTGCAGTGGCGCAGCTGGATGCCGGTGCCCATCCCCTTTAGCTGACTGCAGATTGTGGCGCCGTTCTGTTTATGAAAGCTATTCATTATTCGTTTCTGGGCCAACATGGCAGCCGTACGGTCGCGCTTCACCAACCCGAGCACCATTCCCGCACCAACAAGTGCGCCACAGGTGCCCTGCATGCATCCCATACCGGTGCCGAAGGCGTTTGCCGCCATGCGCATGGTCTCACTGTCGACGCCGCACAGGTCGGCGTAGGTGCAGGCCACCGCCTGGGCACAGTTAAACTGGCCTGAGGCCTTGCGCTGCGAAGCCTCGGTGGCACGCGATTCTGTCAATTTCACTTTTTCCATTAAAATATGAGTGGTTTATTTTTAATGATTATAGCCATCTTAGCTATAGCAGCTATTAATAGCTATCTTAGCTATCTTAACTATCAGTTATCCCTGTCGATAAAGAACATGGGTATGTTTGCGATGAACACATCCGGCTCCGAAAGCACCTGCCTGCACGCTATCAGGTCGGAAAGTCTTATTTCCGCTATCACATAGTTTGCGTTCTCGCTCTGGAACTGCTCGATGATGCGCGTGAACGGCAACTCCCGGCGCACATCGGTGGCCGTGTAACGCACATACACGCGGAGCACTACGTCGGTGGTGTAGTCCGGACGGTCCACATAGCTCATTTTCTTGTATTCATAACGGTAGTCGTGCCGCAGGGCCATCACATCCGACAGGATCGAGGACGCCGTGGGCAGGCTGCCGGCGCCTTTGCCGAACATGAACTGACGGTCGTAGCACTCGCCGCGTATCACCACGCCGTTATACTCGTCATCGACGCTGTAGATATATTTCGACGGTCCCACGAACTCCGGCATCACGAACATTGTGAACTTTTCGTCCGACACCTTCACTACCTGGGCCACGAGTTTGATTTTAACCCGCTTCTCACGCGCATAACGGATATCAAAGTCCCCTATCCGGCTGATTCCGTAAGTAAAAATCCGCTCAGGGGCCACATAACGCCCAAGGGCATGAACGGTAATGATTATCAGCTTGAACAGCGCATCCCACCCTTCGATATCGAACGAAGGGTCGCTCTCGGCGAAACCGAGCTGCTGGGCGCGGCGCAATGCATCATCGTAAGGCTCGTTATGGTCGAACACCCGCGAAAGGATGTAGTTCGACGAGCCGTTGAGGATACCCTTCACCTCAAGGAGCAAGTCGTTGTCGTAATACTCTTCAAGGTTGCGTATCACCGGAATGGAACCGCACGACGAGGCATCGTAGAGCAGCGCCGTGCCATGCTCACGCTGCAGCTCTATAAGCTCAGGCAGATGGCGGGCGAGCATGGCCTTGTTGCCCGACACCACAGGGATGCCGCGCCTCAGGGCTTCGGTGGCGATGCCGTAGGCCGCATCCGCGTTGTCAATCACTTCCACAATGAGGTCGATTTCGGGATCATCAAGGATGTCGGCGGCATTATCGGTGAGCAGCGATGCATCCACCTCCACATCGCGCGGCTTGGACAGATTGTGCACACAGATGCGCCTTATTTCGGCGTGGGCGTTTTTCGCCTGGGAAATCACGCGGTAGAAGCCGCACCCCACGGTGCCGAGGCCGAAAAGGCCGATCTTTATCTTGTTTTTCATATCTTTCATTCTTTATTTGCAACGCGCATAGCCGCCACGATGTTCCCGCCATCACCGTCGGAGCCGCATTCTGACTCCCCCATGAAACTGTCCAGCAATGCGTTGAGCTGTCCGTGCTCCACAAGAAACCCGTCATGGCCGAAAGGTGAGGAGATCTCGGCATAACGCGCGCCGCCGATGGCCGCCGCAAGCCGGCGCATCTCGGCGGTAGTGAAAATCATGTCGGTGGTAAGCCCTACAACGAGAGTGCGGGCCGTGATGCGCGCCAAAGCAGCCTCCACTCCACCACGACAGTAGCCCACGTCGTGGGTGTCGAATGCATTGAGAATGGACATATAGGAATAGGCGTTGAAGCGGCGGCACAGCTTCTCGCCCTGATAGCGCTGGTAAGTGCATGCGCGGTGTTCCCCCTCGGGTGTGTCCGGATGGTCGGCCTGCGTGCGGTTGTAGCCCTCGCCTCCACGGTAAGTGAGCAACCCGATGGCCCTTGCAGCCGCCAGACCCGCCATGCCGGCATCCGGGCGCGGCTCACCATAGGTGGAATCGGCCAGTATGGCCATGCGCTGCGTCTCGTCGATAGCGATGGTCCACGGCGATGCCTTGGCATCTGTGGCTATCAGCACAAGTTGCCCGAAGCGAGAAGGGTCGGCCACAGCCCACTCCACCGCCTGAAAACCTCCCACCGAGCTCCCCACAAGAGTATGGATATGGCCCACGCCCAGTGCGTCGGCCAGCAATGCATGCACCCGCACCATATCGCGGATGGTGACCGCCGGGAATGTGCCGTACCACGGCTCCCCGGTGTGCGGATTCACCGACAGCGGACCGGTGCTCCCGTAATGCGAGCCCAAAATATTGGCGCAGACCACAAACCATTTGTCAGGGTCGAGAAAGCACCCGTGCTCCACCGTGTGGGGCCACCAGTCGGCCACATCGCTGTTGGCCGTCAGGGCATGGCACACCCACACCACATTGGAGCGGTCGGCGTTCATGGAGCCGAACGTGTGGTAGGCCACATCGAGTTGCGGAAGCGTGACGCCGCACTCAAGCTCAAACGGTCGATTATGATGGTAATAACTGGTCATTTCCTGATTGCATCTGACAGCAGACGGCACTTTTTCAGGCGGCTCGATAAACCTTACCGCCCCTGCCGATGTTCTATATGCAAAGAAAAGGCATTTTTCTGGCTTTAACAAAAAGCCCGGTGAAAGCACCGATCGCCTTTTCAGCCCCCTTTCCGTTCCACCGCGGATCGAGGGCTTTTTTATTGCATTGATGCAAAGTTAACAACATTTGGCCGATGCCGAAACCGACGCCACGCTTTTTTAACGCAATTTTCGGAACCCGGCCCGCTCACCGGGCTTCCATTCCCCATAAACCGCCATGGCAATCGGCACTGGCGCGGCGAGTTGTCAACGTTGAAAGCCGGGGCTTTGTTAAAGGGGTGTTAAAGCATAACAGTGCGAATGGGGGCGATTTTGCCAGTAGCGAAATTTATAGTAAATTTGCCCTTCGATAAGTAACTGGTCGAAATTATTTTGATGTTTGTTCGAGTAAAATTTTTAGAAGTTTTTTCTCTCTGAAGAGGGAGTGTAGTGAGCTACACGACTGATGAAGAGAGGAAAAGATTCAAAAATTTTGCCGAAGAAACATTAAAAGAAAAAAAAGGCCGGTTATTAAAAAAATAATTTTGAACAGTTACTTAACAATCATCCGATGTGCAAAGATTCACGCAAACGTTGGTTGTGCTCGGTTAAGGAGCATTGCATGCGCATGGTGACGGTTCTGTTGGCCGCCGCTCTGCTCGTGTCGTCGTGCCCGTTCGGAGCGTATGCCCAGACACCGCCCGACGCCACCGGGACGCAGACCCGCGCCACCGGCCGCCGCTCCATCTCCACCTCACGCCCCGTGCCGCGTCAGGCGGTGCCACATCCCGGCGTGGAGCAGCGCCAAGCCGCCTCAGAGCTTCCCGATTCCATAGGCATAAGCGAACCTATCCTCGGACCTGCCGAGGTTGTGGAGGACGAGATTACCGACCGCGACGGGCGCCTGGAGGTCGAGCCGCTCGACACCATAGCCGTGAATACCAACGAAGCCGTGGTGCACGCCGACTCCATTGCCGCCGCGCTTGCGGCAGCCCGCGAGCAGGCCGACGAATGGGTGCCGCGCGAAGTGGAATTCGCTCCCGACCCCACCAAAGCCGTGTGGATGTCGGCGCTGTTTCCCGGACTGGGACAGGTGTACAACCGCCGCTACTGGAAGCTCCCCATCATCGTGGGCGGCTATCTGGGACTGGCCTACGCCACCAACTGGAACAGCAACATGCTGCGCGACTACACCCGCGCCTATGCCGACCTGCTGGACAACGACCCCAACACCCGCAGCTATATGGACATGTTCTCGCCTAACGTGAAGGAGGAGAACCTCGACCGCGGATGGCTTCAGGAGGTGCTTCGTTCACGCAAGAACTACTTCCGCCGCAACCGCGATCTTTGCATAATCTGCATGGTGGGCGTGTATCTGCTCGCCATGGTCGACGCCTACGTCGACGCATCACTGTCACACTTCGACATCTCCCCCGACCTGTCGATGGATGTGGCTCCCGCCCTGATTCAGGACGGCCGCCAGCGCTACCCCTCCGTAGGGCTGATGTGGGCAGTGAATTTCTAACCCCCATGTTCCCCGCGCCGATGTGGCAGCCGGGAACCCAAAAAACATTGTGCTTCTCCGATGACCACCTCTCTGAAACCCTACGTATTAGCCGCCGCACTCAGCCTCGCCGCACTGACATCATGGGCAAAGCCTTCGGTGCTTTCGCTTTCCGACCATTCCAACGATTCCACCATCGTCTACCCCGAAAGTGTGGAGACGGACGTGAACCGGATGATGCAGAACTGGTATCTGCGCACCTACACCGCCCTTGACAAGAACGCAGATTCGCGCCCCGACGTCACCACCTCCGACAGCGAGCTTATTGATCGCCTGCAGGCCATCCCCACCACCATCGAGATGCCGTTCAATTCGGTGGTGCGCAATTATATTGACCTTTACACCGGCAAAAAGCGCTCTCTTGTGGAGAGCATGCTCGGCATGAGCCTCTACTACATGCCCATCTTCGAGCAGGCCATCGAACGCCAGGGCATTCCCATCGAACTGAAATATCTCCCCGTAATCGAGTCGGCTCTCAACCCCGATGCCGTGTCGCGCGCAGGCGCCGTGGGCCTCTGGCAGATAATGCTCCCCACCGCACGCGGACTGGGGCTGGAGATAAACACGCTTATCGACGAACGCCGCGATCCTGTGCGGTCGTCGGAGGCCGCCGCAAGCTATCTGCGCCAGCTCCACGACATCTACAGCGACTGGTCGCTGGCCATAGCAGCCTACAACTGCGGGCCTGGCAACGTCAACAAGGCTCTGCGCCGCGCAGGACTGGAAGGCGCTGCTAAAAAAGACTTCTGGGCAATCTATCCCTATCTACCCGCCGAGACACGCGGTTATGTGCCGTGCTTCATCGCCGCCACCTATGTGATGAACTACTACCACAAGCACAACATCTCCCCGGCACTGGCCAAGCGCCCCATTCTCACAGACTCGGTGCATGTGAAGCGCCGCATCCATTTCGACCAGATTGCCGACATCCTTCACATCCCGGCCGAAGAGCTGAAGGTACTCAACCCGCAGTACCGCAAGGATCTTATCCCGGGCTCGCCCGAAAGGCCCTGCCCGCTGGTGCTGCCGCAGAACCAGATTTACTCCTACATAATGAGCGAGGACGCCATCGCCGCCCATAACGCCGACCTCTATGCCCGCCGCGACGTGGTGGAACCCGCCACCGGCATGGAGCCGCGTCCCGACACCGTCGACGGCCGTCAGGGCGAATGGATCACCACGGAAGTGGTGAAATACCACAAGGTGCGCCGCAAGGAGACCCTCGCCTCGATTGCCAAGAAATATGGCGTGACACTCCGGAGCCTCAAGCAGGCAAACGGAAACATCCGCAAACCGCGCCGGGGCCAGACCATCAAGGTGGTGACCACTCAGAAAGAATTCAGGCCTTTCGAGGAGCAGCCGGTGGAAAACGACAAGCTGCTCGTGCGCAATCCGGAGCCGGAGACAACCGTAACCACCGCACCCGCAACTCCCGAAGCTGACAGTGAATCCGTTGCCACACCGGAAACCACATCTGCAGCAGCCGACGTCACCCCATCGGCCGACATGACCGATGCCGCCGCGGGCACCGAAGCAACTGCCGAAGAAGAGGCAGACACCACTACCGCGCCGTCAGAAACAGCTTCGAAAGTAGCCTCCACATTCTCCAACTCGCGCGCAAAGCAGGAAGCAGCCAAGGCCGCCGAGACTGAAAAAGCCAGCGAAAAGGCACGCGCCGACAAAAAGAAGGACAAAGCCAGAAACGAACGCCAGCGCACGGTCACTGTGCGCAAGGGCGACAACATGTTCAAGATTGCAAAGCGCAACGGCCTCACGCTCAAACAGCTTGAGCGCCTGAATCCGTCGGTGAAAGCCAACAAACTCAAACCCGGCGACAAACTCCGAATAAAATGACGAACCATATTCCGGAAAACATCGAGCTTATCCTTATCAACATAAGCGGCCACGACCGCCCCGGCGTAACCGCAGCCCTGACCGAAATCCTCTCGCGCTATAACGCAATGATTCTCGACATCGGCCAGGCCGATATCCATCATTCCCTATCGCTGGGCATCCTGTTCCAGACCACATCCGACGTGTCGGGCGACATTCTCAAGGACCTCCTGTTCAAGGCCTACGACCTCGGGGTAAAAATCCGCTTCAACCCCATCACCATAGAGGAATACGAGGCATGGGTGAACCGTCAGGGGAAGAACCGCTGGATAATAACCTTGCTCGGACGCCGCCTCACCGCCCGCCACATAGCCCTGGTGAGCGAGACCGTAGCGCAGCAGGGCCTGAACATCGACTCCATTCAGCGCCTCACCGGGCGTCCGCCACTCGACATGGAGGCATCGCCCGCCGCAAAGGCTTGCATCGAGTTCTCCGTGCGTGGCACCCCCACCGACCGCGACGAACTTCAGCGCCGTTTCATCCAGATTTCATCGGACGAGGGTTTCGACATCTCGCTGCAGGAGGACACCATGTACCGCCGTTGCCGCCGCCTTATCTGCTTCGATATGGATTCTACCCTGATTCAGACCGAGTGCATCGACCAGCTTGCCGAGCGGGCCGGCGTAGGCGACAAGGTCAAGGCCATCACCGAGCGCGCCATGCGCGGCGAGATAGATTTCAACGAAAGTTTCCGCGAACGAGTGGCCCTGCTCAAGGGGCTCGATGTGAGCGTAATGGAAGAGATCGCCGAAAGCCTGCCCATCACCGAGGGTGTTGACCGAATGATGCGCGTGCTGAAGCGTGCAGGGTTCAAGACCGCAATCCTGTCGGGCGGTTTCACCTTCTTCGGCAATTATCTGAAACAGAAATTCGGGTTCGACTATGTGTATGCCAACGAACTTGAAGTGGCCGACGGCAAACTCACCGGCCATTATGTGGGCGACGTTGTCGACGGCAAGCGCAAGGCCGAACTGCTAAAGCTCATCGCACAGGTCGAGAACGTGAACATCGCCCAGACTATCGCCGTGGGCGACGGCGCCAACGACCTCCCCATGCTCTCCACCGCCGGCCTCGGCATAGCGTTCCATGCCAAACCGAAAGTAAAGGAATCGGCACGCCAGTCCATATCCACCATCGGCATCGACGGCGTGCTCTATTTCATCGGATTCAAGGATTCCTACATATCCTGACCACCCACCTCCTTATCCCCGCCGCACTTTGATTGACAACTCCACATTCGGGACCCTAAAGGCCCTGTTCCATACATTCGGCTGCAAGCTCAATTTCGCCGAGACCTCCACGGTGGCGCGCATGTTCGCCGAGGAGGGGATAACACGTGTAGGCCCAGGCGACACGCCCGACGTGATTGTAATAAACACATGCAGTGTCACCGAACTTGCCGACAAGAAATGCCGGCAGGCCATCCGTTCGTTACACCGCCGTTATCCGGAAGCAGCCATCCTTGTCACCGGATGTTACGCACAGCTCAAGCCATCCGAAGTGGCCTCGCTCCCCGGCGTGGCCGTAGTGGCAGGTAACGACCGCAAGAACCGGCTTCCGGAATTCCTGCACGAGTTCGTCAATTCACGCAAGCCGGCATCCGATGTTGTCCCCACCCCGAAGCTACTGGCGTTCAACCCATCCTGCTCGCAGGACGACCGCACACGCCATTTCCTGAAAATACAGGACGGGTGCGATTATTACTGCACCTACTGCACAATCCCTGCCGCGCGCGGACGCAGCCGTTCCGGCACAATCGCCTCAATCGTGGCGCAGGCCGAAAAGGCCGCAGCCAACGGAGCCAAGGAGATTGTGATAACAGGGGTCAACATAGGTGATTTCGGCCGTCGCACCGCCGACGAATCAGGCCTCATTGCCATTGACGGGCCACGCGAGACATTCCTTGACCTCATACGGCGCCTCGACACAATCGAAGGCATCGAGCGCTACCGCATATCGTCGATAGAGCCGAATCTGCTCACCGACGAAATCATTGAATTCTGCGCCTCCTCGCGCCGGTTCATGCCCCACTTCCACATACCCCTGCAATCAGGCTCCGACGAGGTGCTCCGACTGATGCACCGCCATTACGACACCGCCCTGTTCCGCCACAAGATAGAGCGCATACGCCAGCTTATCCCTCACGCATTCATAGGGGTCGACCTCATTGCCGGAGCAAGGGGCGAAACCGAGGAGGAATTCGCAAAGTCGCGCGATTTTGTGGTATCGCTCCCCATCACGCGGCTGCACATCTTCCCTTACTCCGAACGTCCCGGCACAAAGGCGCTCGAAATAGGCCACGTGGTTAGCCAGCAGGATAAGCATCGACGGGTCAACGAGATGCTTCACGTGTCGGAACGGAAAATGGAGGCCTTCGCACGGCAATTTCTCGGCACCGTGCGCCCCGTGCTGCTTGAGCGAGGACGCCCCGGCGAACCGATGAGCGGCTTCACCGACAACTATCTGAAGGTATCGGTCGACGCGCCCCACAATCTCGACAACACCATTGTGCCCGTGCGGCTTCTCTCGCTCATACCCACCGAGATAGGCGACTGCCACATAAAGGCCGAACTTGCCGGCACAGAACCAACGCAAAAATGAAAAAACGCCTTTCCGACATAGGATTCACCATACTCGAAGGGTTGCTGTCGCTCACGGCACGGCTGCCGTTCGGGGTGCTTTACCTCCTGAGCGACATAACGTTCGCATTGCTCTACCACGTGGTGCGTTACCGTCGGCATCTGGTGCAGCGCAACCTCACATCATCCTTTCCGGATGCCACGCCCAAGGAAATCCGCCGCATCCGCCGCCGTTTCTACCGCAATTTCGCCGACTATATTTTCGAGACCGTCAAGCTGCTGCATGTCAGCGATGAGCAGATGCGAAGCCGCATGACATTCTCCGGAGTGGACATGTGCGACAGCTATCTGAAACAGAACCGCCCGGTGGTGTGCTATTTTTCCCATACCGGCAACTGGGAGTGGGCGCCCTCAATCACGCTGTGGAGCACGCTCGTGCCCGGACGCGACGCCGAATTCTGCCAGATTTACCGCCCGCTGCGCAACCACCGCTTCGATGCGCTGATGCTGCGCCTGCGCTCACGGTTCGGCTCGGTGTCGCTGGCCAAAAACATGTCGTTCCTCGACCTCATGCGATATGCCAAACGCGGCATGCCCACCATAACCGGATTCATGAGCGACCAGAAGCCAAGCCATGGCGACGCCGGCCGTGTGGTTCATTTTCTCAACCATCCCACAGCCATGATCACCGGCACCGAGACCGTGGCGCGACGGCTGAACGCGGCCGTGGTCTACTGGGACATGCAGAAGCCCTCGCGCGGACACTACCATATAGACATCCGCCTCATCACCGACCAACCCAAGCAGCTTCCCGAAGGAGCCATAACCGACCGCTACGCCTCTCTGCTTGCGCAGACCATCCGGCGCCGCCCGGACATATGGCTCTGGACCCACAACCGCTGGAAAAATCCCGTCAAACCGCCCCTATCAGAATCATAGGAATTATCAGAACTTATAAGAATTTATCCGAGCTTATAAGCTCTTATAATTCTTATAAATTCGGATAAGTTCTGATAATGAACAAAAACATCATATCAGCATGCCATCACGCGTTGCAGTCATAATTCTCAACTGGAACGGAGCCGCATTGCTCCGACAATATCTCCCTTCGGTTGTGGCCAACACCCCCGAAGCAGTGGGACATGTGTTCGTGGCCGACAACGGCTCCACCGACAATTCGCTGCAGGTGCTCGCCGAGGAGTTCCCAACTGTGACCGTCATACCGTTCCCTGAAAACTACGGTTATGCCGAAGGCTACAACCGTGCCATTGACGCCCTGCCCGAGGACTATCCACTGGTGCTGCTGCTGAATTCCGATGTGGAGACCCCTCCCGGATGGCTTGAACCTCTTGTAGCAGCCATGGACGCAGACCCCACAATTGGGGCATGTCAGCCCAAAATTCTTTCCTACTCGGACCGTTCGCGCTTTGAATATGCCGGCGCATGCGGCGGCTACATCGACCGCAACGGCTACCCTTATTGCCGCGGGCGTGTGTTTGAGCGCGTGGAGACTGACCACGGCCAATACGACACCCCGGCCGAGGTGTTCTGGGCCACAGGGGCGGCTCTGCTCACCCGTACCGACCTTTACCGACGTCTCGGCGGACTTGACCCTAAATTTTTCGCACATATGGAGGAGATTGACCTGTGCTGGCGCATCCTGCTCGACGGCCGCAAGGTCATGGCAATACCGGCATCGCACGTCTACCATCTGGGTGGCGGCTCGCTTCCGGCGTCGAATCCCCGCAAAACTTATCTGAATTTCCGCAACAACCTGCTGCTGCTCCACAAGAATCTGCCGAAGGCCGACCTGCGCGCCACCTTGCTGCGCCGCCGCCTGCTTGACACTCTGGCATGGGTGAAATTTGTGGCCACATTCGATTTCGCCAACGCCGGAGCCGTGTGGCGCGCGCACCGCGATTTCCGCAAAATGCGCCGGCTGTACACCGCCCACCCGGACGTGAACCTGCTCCGCACACTCCCCCAGTGCCGCCGCAACATCCTCGTGGACCACTACCTGCTGCGGCGCCTCTAATCCCCTGACGATAAGTAAACCCTCACAATCAGCCGCTGATAGAAGGTGAATGCGTCCTTGGCCACGTGGAAATCAAGCGATGCCTGCAGATCCACCCACTTGTTGGCCATTATCCGCGCATACACATCGGTGCGGTTATAGAATTTGGACTGGTAGAACGGCTCACCCATATAAAGTTCCGCTCCGTGCTCACTATATGACGGGTAAAGCGCTTTGCCGGCATACAGCGAGTTTTTCAACCCGAGCCAGCGCCATTGGCCGAGCACCTCGAGCCACGCGCCGCCGGGAGTCTGCCAGCCCAGGTCGTTCCCTCGGTTGCGCTCCACCGTGAGGAGTGCTCCGGCTTTCACCGTGAGCGAGTCGAGCGCCGTGGCACCGCTGTAGTCAAGCCCTACATAGGGATTCACCAGGAAATTATCCACGATGTGCATATTGTCGGGTGCGTTGTGTGTCAGGGCGAAGTGATTCATCATGGCATGCCCCCCGACAAGGAAATGCCTGCGGCCGGGACGCCATTCGCCGTGGAACACGATATTGAATTTCTCGCGCTTGCTGTCGGTCTGCATTTGGCGCCAGTCGAGATAGAAATCGATGAACGCCGCCGGCGAATGATACTGCACCAGCACCCCGCGGATGTTGCGCTGGAAATAGGCCAGCGAATCGCTCCGCAGAAAGCCGGGCATCTCCTGCCTGAGCTGGGTGCGCGGGAACATACCCATCGACAGATTCCAGCGCCGCCCCGTGTGGCGGTAGTACAGCGTGGGGCTTATCTTGTAGCCGTCCCATTCGTTACCTATGGGCTGATTCCACACCACCCCGCCGGCAATGCGGTCGGACTTGGTGAATTTCAGGCCTACCTCAGGCGCCAGATTGGTGAAGAAGAAGGTTTTGGTGTCGGTGTAGGTATGGTCTCCCTCGCGGTTGTCGAACACTGCATCGAAATCGATGCTCCACGTCGGTTCGAGCGCAACGGCTCTCTGAGCAGCCATCATTGCGGCTGCAGCGCAAAGAAATGTGATAAGTTTTCGTGACATGCGGCAAAGTTAAGCAATTCCTGCAAATAGCCGTCGTGACGCAGCAGATATTTTCCGGCTGTCCTTCTGTCAGCAAAAACGCCCATTTAATGACAACCTGTCCTACAATTAGTGTACAAGGCACACTCATTGCAGTTCTAATTGGGAAAAATCGCATCTATTTGTTCACAGTTTTCACGCCATTAGTGAAACTATGTTAATTGTTATGCTTTTTTTGCACAAAACTAAAAAAGTGTGTAAAGAATTTATTTAATTTGCAGATAATGAGTTTCGGACAAGAGACTTTGTTGCAGAAAAATCACACATAACAATCCCATTCACAATTTCTTAGAATGAAAAAACTTCTACTCCTCACCCTCTTGCTGCCGGGAATCGGTTTTGCGCAGGCTCGTTTCAGCCATCTCAACACCATTGAACTCGGCAAAATGAAAGCCCGGCAGGTGGAACGCATCGCCAAGGCGCCGGGCCGTTCAATGGCCGTATCGCCTGAAACATAGGCCGACAACACCCCCCTGACCATCTTCATGCGCGTTTCAGACGACGCCACCGCGGCACGCGTCGAGGCCGCCGGAGGCGAAGTATCGCTCCGCGCGGGCAACATCATATTGGTGGAGACCACCATCGGACAGGCCGAGGCTATCGCGGCCACCGAGGGTGTGGTCACCGTATCACTCCCCGAACAGCTGCGCATGAACGAGTTCCAAAGCGCAGTGGGCTACGACCTCAGCCGCCAGCATCTCGGCCTTGACAAAATCCAGTCGGGCGCCGCACCCCTTCCGCAGGCATACGGCGGCAAGGGCGCCATCGTCGGCATCATCGACGGCGGCATCGACCCCAACCACATCATGTTCGACGACGAAGAGGGCAATCCCCGCGTAAAGCGCATCATGAACCATGTGGAAGTCAGCGGAAAATCATTCACACAGAAATCCGAGACACCCGAAACGGTGCGTCAGTTCAAATCGGACAACAACTACAACACCCACGGCACCCACGTCATGGGCATCGCCGCCGGTTCATTCAAAAACGAGGCTGACGGAATCAACCTGACAGGTGCGGCACCGCAGGCCGACATAGCCATCAAATGCGGAATCACCGACAACGCCCGCCTCATCAAGGGCCTCGACTACCTCACCGGCTATGCCGCCGAAGAGGGTAAACCCATCGCCATCAACATCTCGCTCGGCAGCAACCTTGGTCCGCACGACGGCACCGACGAATTTCCCGCCGCACTTCAGGAATACGCAAAAAAAGACGGTGTGACCATCTGCGTGTCGGCCAGCAACGAGGGTGCCGACGGGGCATTCATGTATCACGAATGCGACGGTGAAAACCCCATGCGCACATTCATCCTCAACAGCGCTTACACCGATTATCTCTATTCGCAGGTCACCATGCTGCCGATGTTCCCGCAGGCCATCGGTTCGATGCAGATATGGAGCGACGACGACACCCCCTTCGACCTCTATTTCGACTACTGCAAATTCCCCGATGAAGCAAACGTCGCCCCCGAGACACTCTCCTCCTTCAAGCTCGAGCCGTTCAAGACATGCTACCTCTCCACCACGGGCCGCTCGCCTGTGACAGCCCCCGACATTTTCAAAGGCGACGACGAGGTGTTCAACAAATACTACCGCAACAGCTTCGTAGGCGGCGCAAGCGCGCTCTATCCCGCCAACAACCGCTACTATGCAGAAATCAACTTCCAGCTCGAATGCCCTGATCAGGCTTCGTTCACGCACGGCCTCGTGTCTCTCCGCATAGTCCCCGGCAAACCCGGTCAGAAATTCTACGTCTACGGCCAGCCTATGAGCATGTACTTCGGCTTCCGCCTCCATTCGGGCTACATGGAGCAGTACGGCTTCAAGGGCTCCGACGGCGACGGCTCAATCAACGCCATGGCCGGAGCAAAGGACGTGATCACCGTCGGGTCCTACACCACACACAACTTCTTTGAAAACGTTGCCGACCCGGTGACCATAGGCACAACATCCTCCTTCTCCTCGTGGGGCCACACCCCCGACGGCCGCGTGCACCCGCTCATCTCGGCTCCCGGTCATCTCATCGTTTCGTCCATGTCGGGCCACTATTTCGACACCAACCTCAAGGGCACCGAGGACGCCGACAATGAAGCCGCCGTCTACTACCGCCACACCGACAAGAACAACAAGACACACTACTGGACCACCATGAGCGGCACCTCCATGTCGTCGCCCTACATGACCGGCATCGCAGCCACATGGCTCGCCGCCGACCCGACACTCACCACGGCCGACATCCTGCGCATCGCCCGCGAAACGGCCGACTCCCCCAACGCTCCGCGCGAGAACGACGGCCCGGGCCTGTTTGTCAACGCTTTCCGCGGCCTCTGCAAGGTGCTCAACCTCTCCGGCATCAACAATGTGGCCAACGACGACGAGGACACCCCCTACTCGCTGATGCGCGACGGAAACCTCTTCACCGTCCAGGCTCCCGCAGCCGCATCCATCAAGGCCGAGGTCTACTCGCTTGGCGGAGTGCTCGCGCTCGCCACAGCCGCCGATGACCAGGAACTCACAGTGGACGCTTCCACACTTGCTCCCGGCATATACGTTATGTCGCTCCGGATCGGCAACTCGCTCCACTCCGAGAAAATCGCCGTCAGATAAGATTGCGGCACACTCCACCACCCAACACTCATTCTCCTCTTCCCTCTACTCCAATCAAAAAAAATTAATTCACACCATTTTTTCACCTTATCATTATTAGATTATGACTATGCGTAAAAGTCTGCTCTCTACGGCAGCGGCTTCCCTGTTGCTCGTTGCTGGAGTATCGGGCGCATCGGCCATGCCGAACCGTTTCAAAGCCATGGAAAGAGGCCTTAAAAACAGCCCCTGCATGCAGAAGGTGTCCGGCAGCTTCCTTCAGAAAACGGTTGATGCCAACGGTATCGTCACCCCGGACTTCACCCTTACGGCAACCTACGTGCAGGAGATGTTCCCCACCGGATGGCTGCTCAGCCCTACAGGCGAGACATGGTTCTACACCCTCGAAACCGAAGGCACGACCTACCGTCCGGAAGGCTGGCTGCCGAACTGGAACTTCTCCGGCTTCAAACTCACAGTCTACAACGGACTGGGCCAGCCCGTGGGCTATGCCTACGGCAAAATCGAACTTCCCGAAGGTGCAGGACGATGCAACTACGTACTGCCCGAAGCTCAGCTCTCCTCCACATTCTTCAACTCCAACTCGACCGACATTGAAGTCATGATGACCTTCAACTTCAACCCCATCGAGTTCCCCGACCCCAACAACCCCTATAAAGGCGTCTACGGCTCCAAGCAGTTCACCGCAGCCTACTCCCTGCAGGCCGCCATGCCGGCCACACCGCAGACACCGCTGTTCGAATGCCCCGGTGCCCTCTCCACAACTCTCAAGAGCAGCACAAGTGCCGAAGGGTTCGTGTTCGGCTTCACCTACTACTCCACATGGGAGAACGAAAAGAACGAGGCCGACAAGAACACACTCCGCGTGTACAAACCCGCAGGATGGGGAACTCCCCCCTCGCTCATCGTGCAGCAGACCACAAGCCAGACACCCGGCGACGGCCTCAACGAGGCTGTGCCTCTGTTCGTGGTGCTCGACGGCAACGATGTCTACTCGGTAAAATCCTACCTCGAGAAGCCCTATCTGCTCGACAGCAGCGCCGACGTGCCTGTAATGACACCCGACAACCACTACATCATCGAGATGTATAAGGTGGGCAATGAGCCGCTCATCGAGGACGACACCGACCCCGATGCCGTCAAGCTCACCCCCACCTACACTGTCACCATACCCGTTGCCGAGATTTCCGACCCCTCGAAATATCACTGGCGCTCATACGCTCTGGGCAACTTCCGCGGCGAAAAGGACGTTACATGGGACTTCGGTACCGGCAACGACCCCTGCTTTGTCATAACAATCGTCGACTCCAACCTCCAGCAGGACGAAAGCGTGGCCTTCTATGAAGTCTACGACAAGACCGGCAAAAAAATCAAGGAGTTCGGAACCGAGAGCGGTGCTTTCACTGAATTCCCCGCTATTGAGGGTCACCCCATGCAGCTCGGATTCGACGTCAAGAACGACGAAGGCGACGATGTTACACGCCTCTACGACTGGCCTTCGCTCGAGTTCAAAGGCGAACTCCCTTCGCTCTTCGTGTATGAAGGCAACGTCTATATCCTCTCGTCCGTGCCCACACGTGTGCCCGGCGAAGGTGGTGTGCTCTACGCAGCCAACGCAGCCCTGGCCGCAACAGCTGAAGGCGAAAGCGCTTTCTCCTATGTGGCTTACTTCCGTCCCGACGGCACTCTCCACCACATGGACACCCTTACCCTCCCCGAGAACACTGCCAAGGCCTACGCACTGATTACAGCCGAAGTGCTCGACCCCTATCTCTACAACACCGACAGCAAGTATGAGTATCTCCTCTGGATATACTCCTGGAAAGGCGAGGGCAAAGTGGGCACCAGCCTCGCTGCCGCCGTTGTCGACGAAACCGGCAAAATTCTTGCAAAGCGCGAACTCCCTGACGAGCACGACTACGAGACAGCCTACGTTTCCAACAACCCCAACAAGCGCTTCATCATACTTGAATACCACGACGGAAGCAAATTCTCGAACCCCGCAAACATCGAATTCATCGGCCTGCCGCTCAACGACTTCGAAGGTCAGGGCACCGTTGAGGACCCCTACCTCATCTACACCTACGGCGACTTCAACCGCATCCGCAACAACCTCACATCGCACTTCGCCCTCGCTGCCAACGTCGATATGGAGAACCGCGCCATCGGTTCAATCGACGGCACATTCCTCGGCACCATCGATGGCCGCGGACACTCGGTGAAGAACCTCTACCTGAGCCTTGACGCGATGAGCAACGAGAAGGCCCTGTTCAACAACATCGGCGAGCGCCCCGCCACCGAGGATGAAGGGGAAGAC
>UQER01000031.1 GCA_900540205.1 uncultured Porphyromonadaceae bacterium
GTTTCTCTACACCTACACCCGCCTGCTCACCGAGCTTAACGGCATAGTGCCCGAGGTGAACACCGACGACCTCTATCACAGCGGCCTGGCCGACGACATCCTGCAGATACGCACCTACTACGAACAGCAATGGCTGGCGCGCGGGCTTACCATAAAATACCTTGTGTTCCCCCTGGCCCACGCCGGCGAGCTGCAGGAACCCACCGACGAGATTCCGCCCGACACCTACCGCAGCTTCTCGCGCGGAGTTCTCGAAACCGACCCTAAATTCTCACAGCAAAGCAACGAATAACCATGCAACTATATCCCAACCTCATTCTCGACGCGCTGAAAAACGTGCGCTACCCCGCATCGGGCAAAAACATTGTAGAAGCCGGCATGGTGGAGGACGACATCCGCATCGACGGCAACAAGGTGAGTTTCTCGCTGATTTTCGACAAGCCCACCGACCCGTTCATCAAGTCGATTGTCCGCGCCGCCGAATCGGCCATCGAGACCTACATCTCGCCTGAAGTGGAAATCAAAGGGAACATCGCGGTGAAAACGCGCACCACCCTTCCGCAACCTGCCGCCAAACCGCTGGCCCAGGTGAAGAACATCATCGGCGTAAGCTCAGGCAAGGGGGGCGTGGGCAAATCGACCGTGGCGAGCAACCTTGCCGTGGCCCTCGCCCGCGAAGGCTACCGCGTGGGGCTGCTCGACGCCGACATTTTCGGCCCGTCGATGCCAAAGATGTTCGGCGTGGAGGATGACGAACTCTACATGCATCAGGTCGACGGCCGCCAGCTCATAATCCCCATCGAGAAGTACGGGGTGAAAATGCTCTCGATCGGCTTCCTTGTCGACAAAAATTCGCCCGTGCTCTGGCGCGGCTCCATGGCCTCTAACGCCCTGCGCCAGCTCATCACCGATGCCGATTGGGGAGAACTTGACTACTTCATCATCGACATGCCCCCGGGCACCAGCGACATCCATCTCACCCTTGTGCAGACTCTGGCCATAACCGGAGTGGTGATTGTGAGCACACCCCAGCAGGTGGCGCTGGCCGACGCCCGCAAGGGCATCGCCATGTTCACCGGCGACAAGGTGAATGTGCCCATCCTCGGCCTGGTGGAGAATATGGCATGGTTCACCCCGGCCCAGCACCCCGACGAGCGATACTACATCTTCGGACGCGACGGCGGCGTGGAGCTTGCCAAAGAGCTTGGCGTGCGGCTTCTCGCCCAGATTCCGCTGGTCACCGATGTGTGCGACGACGGCGATGCCGGAACTCCCATAGCCCTCAAGGATACCGTCATGGCACACGAATTCATCCACCTCGCCCATGAGGTGACCGATGCCGTGGCCCAGCGCAACGAGCAGCTGCCGCCCACGCAGAAAGTGGAACTCAAAAAATAATAATCTCTCACCACCGCCATGCCAAAGATACTGATCATAAACGGCCCGAACCTCAACCTGCTCGGCACCCGCGAACCGGAAGTGTACGGACACGTCTCGATGGACGAATACCTGCGCGCCCTCTCCGTCGACTATCCCGGAGTGGAGATAGATTACTATCAGAGCAACCACGAAGGCGACCTCATCGACCGCATTCAGGAAGTGGGCTTCGACAGCGATTACGCAGGCATAGTGCTCAACGCAGGTGCCTATACGCACACATCGCTCGCACTGGCCGATGCCATCCGGGCCATCGACATTCCGGTGGTGGAGGTGCACATATCCAATACGGCCGCCAGGCCCGAAGCCATAAGGCACACATCACTCATAGCCCCCGCATGCCGCGGCACCATCACGGGGTTCGGCATGGACTCCTACCGCCTCGGCATCGAATCGCTGCTCTGACCGATGGATATCGAAGAATATATCAAGGCACACACCGACCCTGAGCCGGAGCTGCTGCAACAGCTCGGACGCGACGTGCATCTGCGGCTGCTCTATCCGCGCATGTGCTCGGGCCATGTTCAGGGCCGTCTGCTGAAAATGCTCACCGCCATGGTGGCACCGCAGCGCGTGCTCGAGATCGGCACCTACGCCGGCTATTCGGCGCTATGCATCGCCGAGGCTCTCCCCGAAGGGGCGCACCTTGATACGGTGGAGATTGACGACGAGATGGAGGATTTCATCCGAAGCCGCTTCGGCCGCTCGCCGCACGGACACAAAATCACGCTGCACATCGGTGATTTCAGCCGCATAGCCCCATCGCTGCAACCGGGCTACGACCTTGCCTACATGGACGCCAACAAGCGCACGTACACCGAGACATTCACCCTCGTGCGCAAGCTGGTACGTCCGGGAGGTTTCATCCTGGCCGACAACACCCTGTGGGACGGAAAGGTGACCGACACCACACGCCATCACGACCAGCAGACCCTCGGCATAGCCGAATTCAACGACACCATCGCCGCCGACCCATCGCTCGAAAAAGTGATACTCCCCCTGCGCGATGGCCTGACTCTCATACGCATAAAAACCTGACACCCAATATCACACCGGAGGATGGACACACCCGAAAAGAAATCAAACGAATGCAAAGGCACAATGGCAGCTGTAGGGATGTTCGACGGCGTACACCTCGGCCACCTGCACCTGCTTGAGCATCTGCGCCGCGAGGCTGCGGAAAGGATGCTGCAACCCCTCGTGGTCACATTTTCCAACCATCCGCTGTCGGTAATCGCTCCTGACCGCGCACCCATGCTCCTGTCGGCTCCGGAGGCAAAGATGCTGCAGTTTGCCGTGAGGCGGGTGGCTGTGCGCATGATTCCGTTTACTTCCGAGCTGCGCATGCTCCCGGCACGGGATTTTCTGGCAATGCTGCGCGAAAAATGGGGCGTGAAAGCCATCCTGCTCGGATTCAACAACCGGTTCGGCCACGACGCACCGGCCGACTTCGAAACATACCGCGCACTGGCTGCGGAGGAAGGCATCGAGCTTGTGCTTGGCACCGAAAAGAAACTTGAGGGGAAAGGGAGCATCAGCTCGTCGGAAATACGCCGACTGCTGACACAGGGACGCATCGCCGAAGCCAATGCCATGCTCGGACATCCCTACCAGCTGCAGGGCACAGTGGAGCACGGGCGCGAGATAGGACGCACCATAGGGTTTCCAACCGCCAACGTGCATCCGTCGTTCGTGTCACAGCTCATCCCCGGCCGCGGGGTATATGCCGCACGCGCGCTGATGCCCGACGGCGCGATGCTTCCGGCCGTGGTCAACATCGGAAGCCGCCCCACCACCGGCACAGCTGCCGACGTCCCCGAAACCATCGAGGCGCATCTTATCGATTATTCCGGTGATCTGTACGGCTCACCTATCACGCTGAACTTTATTGAGCATCTGCGTGACGAGCAGCGGTTCCCCTCGCTCGACGCCCTTGCAGCCGCAATCGACAACGACCGCCGCCGCGCCCTTGAAATCCTGAAATAAGAGAGAAAGGCATCCGCTACTCAAGGCATCGCGAACGAACTGGCGGATGCTCGGTCGAACACCTTCTTTCCGGCCACATACGTGGCTATGTTCATGTTGTCAAGCCCCATGGTCTGAAGCACGAAAAGTTTTTCGAAAATATCGGAAGCAAACTGCATGCGCCATTCCACAAATTCGGTCGGCGCCAGCGAGAGCACGGCGATATCGGCCTCGTTGCCCGGACGTAACGAACCTATTCTGTCGTCAAGCCTGAGCGCCCTTGCCCCTCCCAAAGTGGCGAGATAGAAACTGCTCGCGGCATCGAGACTGTGCTGCTGCATCATGGCCACCTTATAGGCCTCGCCAAGCTGACGTGGGATGGAGAAATTAGTGCCCGCGCCCACATCGGTTCCTATGCCGAAACGGCATGGACGCGCGGCTTTGGAGACATCCCAATAGCGGAACTCGCCGTCGCCGAGAAACAGGTTGGACGACGGGCAATGCACCGCTGCGGCGCCTGCATCATGGATGGTCTGCCATTCCTCCTCCTTCACTATGCAGCAGTGAGCCAGCACTGCCGTTGGGCCGAGCAGGCCGAAATGCTCATAGACATCGGTATAATTTTTCGACCAGGGGAATAGCTCCTTAACCCACTGTATCTCATCGTAGGCCTCGTCGAGGTGCGTGTGCATGTACACCCCTTCGGCGGCATGGCGGCGGTATAGCTCGCCGGCCAGGCGCAACTGCTCATCCGTGCTTGTGGGAGCGAAGCGTGGCACCACGGCGTAAAGCTGACGGCCGCGGCGGTGCCATTTTTCAAGCAGGCGTTCCGACTCCTCAACCGAGGCGGCGGCCGACGTGTCGCGCAGCGAATCAGGCAGATTGCGGTCCTGCAGCACCTTGCCCGAAATCATGCGGGTGTTCCAGCGCTCCGATTCCTCAAAAAACGCATCGACAGATACGGGGAACGTTGTTGCGAACACATTTGCAGTGGTTGTGCCCTGCTGCAGCAATTGGCGGAAAAACACACGTGCCACCTCGTCGGCAAACTCACGGCTGCGGAACTTCGATTCGGTGGGGAATGTGTAGCGGTTGAGCCAGTCGAGCAGCGTGTCGCCGAACGAACCTATCATGGGCGACTGCACGTAATGCAGATGGCAGTCGACGAATCCGGGCATAACAACGGCATTCTCATAAGTGTCCACCCGGTCGAGGGCCGGATAACGCCCTATTACATCGCCGTATGCCCCGACGGCGTCTATCACGCCGTCGCGCACCACCACAAGGCCATCCGGATAATAGTCGTAACAGTCGGCAGCCGGGACAAACAGGGGATTATCCTTATATGTGAGCACCTGCCCTCGGATGCCAAGAAGGCTCTGTATTCCGGTATTATTATTCTGATTTGTGTTGTTATTGTCGGTAGTCATGGTTGAATGGTTCATGTTCATGTGTAGGTAATAAAAACTGCGTATCTGCCTGATTGTGCCGCCGATGCGCGGCAGCTATCACTCCGGGAACATGCCGAAGGCGCGCAATCCGGATGCAAATCACTATGAATTAAACAATTGTGCGAAGTTCAGAGTTCAGATTAAAGGGATTAAAACTGCGTCGGCGGGAAAAAAGGCATCAATACCACTGCACGCCGTTGGAGGTCGACGAGCGTTTGTCGTACTTGAGGTCGCTGAGCAGGGCTGACTTGACCGAGATATGGAAATTATAGCTCTTGTAGGGGCCTACCGGAATCACACTCGCCCTCATTGTGAAGCAATGGAGGTCACGGGCTATATTCAGGTTCATGTAGGCTATCTTGTGCAGGTCGAAGTTATAGGAGGCCGACGCCGAGAACTCCCAGTTCTTGGTAGGCCGGATATTGCCCGACAGACTGAGGTTCTGCGTTATCTTACCGTTATATTCCATCTTCTCGCGGTTGAAATCGCCGTAGCTGTAGTTCACCGAATAATTGACCGACAGGCTCCACGGCACCTCCCATGCCGCATATCCGTCGGGCGACAGCTTCAGGTCGTCGTCATCATTGCCGTTCCCGTTGTTGAGACGGTCCGGCTGCCCGTAGCCGGCATCATCCCAGTCGTCATCCTTCGGGTTGTTGCCGAGGTCGCCGTTGTTTTCGGGTGGATTGTTCTTGTTTTTCTTCCGCTTGAAGGTGTCGTTGTTGAAGGTGTAGGAGAAGGAGGTTCCGGTTGAGGAAAGGCGACCCAGTCCTTTGCCCTGCGATATGCGGAGCTTGTTGACACGCACCGGATTTCCGGCGCTGTTAAGGGCGTAGGTGTACACGTCCCATGTGGCCGAGAGGTTGAGGTTGAACTGCTTGGTGAGGCGCAGCAGCAGCGACGTGTTGATATTGCTCCACCGCAGCGAGTCGGCCGCGAAGTTGTAGCTTTGGCTCACGGTGAAGTTCTCAATGAGCGACACCTTTTTCTCACCGATGGAATCGTTGTCCGACTTGACCTTCATCTCCACGTTGTTGGCGAGCGAGAAGCTTACCATGCCGGTTTTCCCCTGCCCCGGCACACCGAACAGGCCGTTGGGGAACATGGAGTATTTGCGCGTCTGCTCGCGTCCCTGGTTGTCTATATAGTTGTACTGGCCGTAATATCCGAACCACGGCGACGAGAAGTCGGGCGACGCCGAGAATGAGACGGTTGGCGTCATCACGTGGCGGATCATCTTCACCTTGTCGCCGAGGAACGGCAGGGGCTGGAAAAATCCGTAAATCTTGGTGTCGAACGAGACAGAGGCCGTGAAATCCCACACGTTATAGAACGAATAGGTGGTGTCCATCACTTCGGCAGAGGCCGCCGGATCCCACGAGCGGCGCACCTTCTGGGTGTACATGCGGTCGGTGAGGTTGATCGACGGGGTGACGTTGAAGTAGGTGAACAGCGGGAATGTGGCCGAGATAGGGATGCTGTGGCGCATGCCGTTTCGCCAGTCCTTTATCAGCGATTTCTTGAAGAATTCGTCCTGCTTGGCGGTGAGCGAATTCTGGAACTGACCTGAATAGCTCATGCGGATTTTCTCGTACCACCGGTCGGCGCCCACGGCCTGCTTGCGCTTGAAGGGATAGGTCTGGCTCATGGTGATGTTGAGGTTGGGGAACGACACGGCCAGAGTTGAGTCCTGCGTGCGCTGGCTGATGTTGAGCGATGTGGAGAACGACCATTTGGAGTTGGGAATGCGGTAACTCATGTTGATGGTCGACGATTTGGTGTTCTCGGTGAACGAGTTGGTGTAGTAGCTGTTGAGGGCATTGCGCGTGTAGCCCGATGTGGTGAAGTTCACCGCCGCCGACAGCGTCATGTTGGGATTCGCCTTGGAGTCCTGCGAATGGTTCCACATGATCTGGAAGTTCGTGGCCTTTGAATAGTCCGGGTCGCTCTTTTCGCCGTAGATGGTCTTGAGATAGTGGATGTTGAACGAGCCGCTGTACTTGTAGCGCTTGCGGTAGGTTGACTGCGCCGAAAGCCCCCATGAACCCTTGGTGTAGATTTCACCCGTAAGGGCAAGGTCAATCATATCGTTGATGGCGAAGTAGTAACCGCCGTCGCTGAGATAGAATCCGCGGTTGTAGTCATCGCCGAACGTCGGCACTATGACACCGGAGGCATAGCTGTCGCTGAACGGGAAGTAGCCGAACGGGATGGCCAGCGGGAGCGGCAGCCCGGCAAGCACCATGTAGGCCGGCCCGGTGACGATGTTTTTCTTCGGACGCACCTTGGCGCGTGTGAGCTGCAGATAGAAGTGTGGGCATTCGTGGTCATCGCAGGTGGTGTAGCGCCCGCTCTGCAGGTAGTAGTCCTCCCCTTCGGTTTTCTTTGTACGGCCGCCGGTGAGGTAACCCTCACCCTGCTGGGTGATTACGTCTGTGATGTAACCGCGCTTGCTCTTGAAGTTGTAGCGCATGGTGGAGGACTCATAGCTTGACCCTCCCTCCTCGAATACCGGCTGACCCACCATTTCGCCCACCGAGTCCTGACGCCCTACTGCGTAGACCTCGCTGCTGTCCATGTTGAGCTTGATTTCAGCCGCATTAAGTTTGAGGTCGCCATAGTCAACGCTCGCCTCACCGTACATGAACACGGTGTTGCGGCCTTTCATCACCATTGAGTCCTTGGAGTTGAAAACCACCTGATTGTCAAGGTCGACCTTCTCGCGGCGGATACGCGACGGACGTTTCGGCTTCACCGTGTCGGGCGCGATAGGCGGCAGGAGCGCAGCCACAGAATCCCTGACGCTTAACATGGAATCCACCGGAGCCGAAGTGCTGTCGGCCACAATGCTGTCGGCCGGAGCCACAACAGGGGGCACAATGCTGTCGGGTCCCGGAATTTCATCAAAAAGCCGTGACGACGCCGGTGCACCGTCGCGCGAAAACAGGTTTCCGGCCACAGTACAAGCTAAAAACAGGAAGATTATATATAATTGAGAGCGTCGCAAATGTGTTGTCTAACAATCGTTTGGGGCATCAAAAGCATGCACTGCGGCTACAACGCCGCAGCACACTCGGCCTCTGAACAGTGCAAAGTTACTATATTCTTGCAAATTCCCGCTCCCTCACCCCGTTAAATTTTCATTTCACCGCTTAGCAGGCGCCAGCGGCGCTCCCGGCCGGATAACTTCGGATAAGTTCGGATAAGCTCGGATAAGTTCTGATAAGCTCGGATAAACTCTTATAAGAATTATCAGAATTATCCGAGCTTATCCGAACTTATCCGAAATTATCAGAATTAATCCGCCACATTTGTTGCCGAAAAGGTGAAGAATGCTTAATTTTGCCAAATAAGGCCGCCATAAACGCCTCGCGATGCCTTTTTCTTCATTTGCTCTAATTCTTTTTCTCATTCCGTCAGCCAACCACATGGACCAGAATTCACCCGGCAACCGCCCTCTGTTTTCCATCATTACAGTAACGTACAATGCCGCCGACACGCTTCCCGCCACCATTGAAAGCGTGCGCCGGCAGACATGCAATCTGTACGAACATCTCATCATCGACGGCGATTCGTCGGACGGCACCATAGAGATTGCCCGCCGCAATCTGCATCCGCTCATGCGTTTCCGTTCGGCCGCCGACCGCGGCATCTACGACGCCATGAACAAGGGCCTGGCGGAGGCCACAGGCGATTACGTGATTTTCCTCAATGCCGGCGACACATTCCATTCGCCCGATACGCTGCAACGCATCGCCGACACCATAATGTGCGAGGACTATCCCGGCGTGGTCTACGGCCAGACTGACATAGTTGATGCCGACCGCCGCCGCATCGGTCCGCGCCACCTAACCGCACCCGAACAGCTGTCGCTGCAGAGCTTCGCCGACGGCATGGTGGTATGCCATCAGGCTTTTGTAGCACTCAGACAGATCACGTCGCCCTACAATCTGAAATTCCGGTTCTCGGCCGATTTCGACTGGTGCATCCGCGTGCTTCAGCATTCGCGCCGCAATGTGCTCATCCCCGAAGTGCTCATCGACTACCTTAACGAAGGCACCACCACCCGCAACCGGTTCAAATCGCTGCGCGAGCGCTTCAACATCATGTGCTACTATTACGGCGTGCGCAGCACTGTGGCGCGTCATTTCAAATTCCTCATGCGCGAACTGCGCCGACACTTCTGACACATGCTTATCATCAACACCACGTTTGTCGTACACAACAGCATCGAAGCTGAATTCATAGACTGGCTGTCGGGCACACTCCTGCCGGCAGCGGCAGCCAGCGGATGTTTCGCCACGCCCACGGTGGCGCGTGTGCTCACCTCTATCGAGCCGGACACACTCAGCATAGCTGTTCATTTCCCCGCCATCGACCCGGCGAAAGCCTCGCACTGGCACGAAAACGAAGGACAGGCACTCATGGCCGAACTTCACCGCCGCCGCGGTCAGCATCTGATGTTCTTCACCACTCCGATGGAAACGGTTGACCTCCCCGTGAAAACGCCCGACACCCATGTGGGATAAAGTGATAATCGGCATCGACCCCGGTACGAACGTCATGGGTTACGGCGTGCTCGGCATCCTCCGCGGCAAGCCCTCCGTCGTGGCCATGGGTGTGCTGCGCCTCAACCGCATGGAGGACCATTACATGCGTCTGCACCGCATCCACGAGCGCGTGCTCGGGCTTGTGGAGCAATATCTGCCCGACGAGTTCGCCATCGAGGCTCCGTTTTTCGGCAAAAATGTGCAATCCATGCTTAAACTCGGACGAGCCCAGGGCGTTGCCATGGCCGCCGCACTCAGCCGCGACGTACCCATCGCCGAATATGAGCCGCGAAAGGTGAAGATGGCCATTACCGGCAACGGCGCCGCATCGAAGGAACAGGTTCAGGAGATGCTTGTGCGCATCCTGAAAATCCCGCGCGAGAACCTCCTGCCGGAACTTGACGCCACCGATGCGCTCGGTGTGGCCCTCTGCCATTTCTACGAATCCTCGCGCCCGTCGCTCCCCGCCGGCCCCAAATCCTGGAAAGAATTCATCGCCCGCAACCCCGGCCGCGTAAAATAACTACAAACATTATTTAACGTAGCAGTGAAAGATTTTGGCACTGGCAGGAGATAATTTTGCAGGTGAAGACCATGATGGTGTTCCTCGAAATCCTAAAATCTTACCGCTATGTCAATTCTAATCATTCTTCTCTGCGTTTTCGCTTGGCTCGGTCAAGCATTGAAAGACGGCGCCGACATCTGACGTCATTCATTACATCTTATCCGGTTACAACCCCCTTTATATAAACCAATCTGCCAAACTCTCCGTATCATGTCTTTTTGGAATTTATTAGGCCAAGCCGCCTTTTTGGAATGGGTATGCAGACTATTCTCCCGCAGATCCCGACATTCCATTCCGCCTGCACCGTTTTGCGCCCCACACACTCCTGCATATGACGCACGGATTATGGAACTGGAGCAGGAAATCGCTGAATCAAAGGATGAAATCGCCCGATACCGAAAAATCGCCAAACAAGATAATCAATCCACACCGTGGAACGGCGACAGCAGCCGTCGTGACCTCAAGGCGATTGCCCGGCAATACGATGACACCGACCCTGATGACCTGCAGGCACACATTGACGATTTGGAGGATATGCTTGATGACTATGACATACTGTCAGACGGCTACTCAAACATTGAAAATGAAATAGACCGACTCCAGTCACGCCTCGACATCATGGAGAGTAGGTCGCATGGAACAAGCTACATTGACCTCATACACCAAAACCCCGATTATTACCTTAACGGAATGGATGCGGACTATGATTCATACGATGATTTTGACCGGGACTACGATTGCGACTTGGCTGATGACAGCGATTGGTAAAACCGACATCAGAGGATAAATCAGGAGGATGTGCGGTCGGACTGGCGGAGCATGGTGGTGAGCTTGTAATGGGCTTCGAGCAATGCCCAGATGAAGCCGGGTAGACCGTCGCACACGCCGCCTTTCAGAAAATACGAGCGGAAAAAGCGGCCGAACGGCTTGACCAGAAATGCCGGGGCCGAATAATGCCTATAACCTCTGCGGTCAACCTCCTTGGCGGAATAGCGGCTGATTTTCTCAAGCCGTGAGGCTATGGTGTTGCGTTCGAGATGCACGAACGCAAGCTCTCGCCTGGATGCCGGGATGCTTTCAATCACACCATCAATCTGCGGCTGCGCATGAATCACCGGCGGCCAGAAAATGCGCTCCTTCCGCGCAAAGCGCGTGAGATAATCGGGATAAAGGCAGTGCATCTCCCTACCCATGAACGAATTGATGCGCGGAATGCGCAATGCTGCCGGAGCATCCTCGCGCGCCGCCGTGGCATACAGATAGTCACGCAGTTGCGGCGTCACCAGCTCATCGGCATCCACAACAAGCACCCACGGATGCGAGGCCGCCTCTATGGCGGCGTTGCGCGCAGGCTCGCAGATGCCGCAACGCTCAAAATCCACAATCCGTGCGCCATGTGCGGCCGCAATGCGGCGTGTATCGTCGTCGCTGTGCATATCCACAAGCACAATCTCGTCGAATCCGGCGAGCGACTTCAGCACCTCGTCAAGATGTTCGGCAGCATTATATGTGTTGAGAACAGCGCTTATTTTCGGTCGGTCGGTATGGGACATAGCGATAAAAGCTGATTTACTGATTCGGTTATATCAAACGTGGCGGCACGGCGCAATGCCTGCCCACCCATCTGTGAGCGCAGCGCCGCTGACCCGGCAACACGGGCGATGGCTTCGGCCAGCGCATCGGCATCTCCCACAGGCACAAGAATTCCGGCGTTGCCGTAATCAAGCACTTCGGCCGGTCCCGACGGACAGTCGGTGGCCACCACCGGGCGTCCGAGAATCAGAGCCTCGGCAAGCACAAGGCCGAAACCTTCGTATTTCGAGGAATGCACAAGCGCTTCGGCATTGGCAATCCAGGGAGCTGCATCGGGCTGGAAACCTGCAAAAAAAGTTTTCTCCACCACTCCGAGCGCCTTGGCATGCGCCTCAAGCCGTTGCCTGTCGCGCCCTTCGCCCACGAGCACAAGCGCCGGGAAATCCTTGCCGCCGTCAGGCTGCGAAGCGAGTGCACGGGCATATGCATCAAGCAGCGTTGTTATATCCTTCTGGCTCTCTTCAAGCCGCTCAACGGCAACAACATAACGCGCCGGCGCATCCACAGGCAACTTCGCAGCCGCGCGCCGCCGGAATTCATCAAAGTTATACCCGTTGTAGATGCGCACGAATTTGGCCGCAAGTTCGGGGAACAGGCGCCGCCCCTCCTCCACCATTGCATTCGATATGAGCGCTACATGTGCGTAGGCCTGCATCCCCTCCATCTGCCTGCGCGTGTGCCTCGGCCAGCGGCTCAGGTTTTCGGGAATACTGAAATGATAGAATCCCGTCACCGGAACCGGGCTATGCTGAAGCAGGCTGTAGAACGTGCAGTCGAAATCAATCACCATGTCAGCCCGGGCCACGAGGCGGTCCAACCGGCTTCGGGTGGTAAGTTTCCTGATCGGGTTAAGCACAATCTCGTCGTAAAGCTTCACAGCCACGGGCAGACGGTGCCTGATTTTTTCCTTACGCCAGCGCGTGAGCACCGGATTGTCAACGAGATATACTACCTTCACCCCGGCAGGAATGCGCGGCAGATGCACCTCGAGTTCATCCATCTTCACGCCTATGGCAAGCGTCACATCATAGCGGTCGAGCGGGATGTTGCGCAGATATTCCACCAGGATGGTGTCAATGCCACCGTCAAGGAAACGGCTTATAAGAAAAAGCAGGCGGGGTTTCACGGCGTGTGTCATTTGGGTTGCAGGTGGGTGAAATTCAGATATTTGTCGGCCTCGTAAAGCGTAATGAGCCTGTGTTTACAGCCCGACGCACCTGGGCTGAGCCTGTCGAGGTTGGCCATTATCTCATCTCGGTGGGTGGCGAGTATCTGCGGAAACTTGCCCAGACGCTTCCATGTGCGCCCGGCAAGCATGGCACGCTGCCACCGGCCAAGGTCAAGATAATCGGCCACGCGCACCATAACCGGCAGCCCTTCGATGAAATAGATGCCGGACTTTGATGCTCCCGGCGAAACCTTTGCCGTGTGCTGGCGGAAACGGTTGAGCTTGCGGCGCACCTCCACCGCACCGCCGCGGGTGGCGAGGTTGACCCAGAACAGCCAGTCACCACAGTAGCGCATACGCAGCTGGCAATCCTCTATCGCCGGAGCCATGCTGCGGCGGAACACCGCCTGCGAGGCATTGTACACATTGGCCGTCCACAACAGTTTTCGCACCATAAGTTCTCGGCCCGTATAGACTTCGACATCAGGCTGACCGGGCCAGTAACGGTCCCAGTCCATGTGCGGAATGTTGTTGCCCAAGGCGTCCACCATCAGCGAACCGGCGAATGCAAGCGCCGCTTCGGGATTAGCCTCCAGCTGAGGCACAAGTGTGGCCAGGAAATCGGGCGTGGCGAAATCGTCGCTTTCGGCGATCCACACATATTCCCCGCGAGCCAGGGCGAGGCCGCGCTTCCACTGTGCGAATGTGCTTCCGGAGTTCTGCTCGTTGAGCACCACATGGCTCACACGCGGTTCGCTGCGGTAACTCTCTATGACCTCCCGGCTGTTGTCGGTGGAACAATCGTCAAGCAGGATAAGCTCTATATTGCCATAGGTCTGCCCCAGGACACTGTCGATGCGTTCACGCAAAAATCCGGCATGATTGTAGTTGGGCACAATCACGCTCACCATCCCCTTGATTGTATCGTTCGTAGTGGTCATAGCATATTTCCGCGCACATCGGTACGTGGCAGTCAAAGTTAACGAATTAATCACAGCCACGCAACAGCCGCGCCGGCTTTCATTCGCCGCGCATGGCGGCTATGATGCGGAGCAGACGGGTGACAATCACCTTTTCGGAAAAATGCGAGGCGACAAATGCATGTTGCTCGGCGCGCGGGAACGGCGATTCAAGGGCCAGCCGCAGACAATGTGCCACCGACTGGGCCGAACCGTAGTCGGCTATATATCCGTTCTCGCCATGCGTCACGATGTCGGGCTGTCCCCCCACGCCGAAAGTCACCGGGGTGGCACCTGCGGCCATCCCTTCCATGAGGGTGGCTCCCATTGTCTCGAACCGGGAGGTGGACAGCACCACCGTTGCAGTGGCATAGAGATTCCGTAATTCGTCCGGTGCCATACGCCCCACGTAGCGGAAAGGGAACCGGAGTGCCTCGAATGCATTCTCGTCCGCCAGTCCCCCGAACAACACCGCCTCCGACCGTGCGGCCAGCTCCGGGTGCTCCTGCGCAAGCAGATTGAGAGCCTCGATGGCCACCGGGAGCCCCTTTACAGGGTCGTCAAGGCGGGCAGCCCCCATCACTATGCGCAGTTTTCCACAGTCGGAACCCTCGGCGGGTTCCGTAGTGAACTCCTCAACGGGAAAGGCGTGGCCGAGTACCTCAATATCCATCCCCCGCAGCAATGAACCTTTAAGGCATTGTTCGCGCTGCCAGCGGCTGACGGCAAGAAATTTGATAGGACAACTGCGGAAAATGTCCATTTTCCGCTCCCAGACGAAACGCGACAAATCGCCCATGCGCCGCTCCCAGTGGAGCAGCGGACAACGGCCGCAGCCCAGTTCATAGCGGGTGCAGCCGGCCGGCAGATGGCAAATGCCTGTGGCACACCAGAGGTCGTGCATCCACCACACCACAGGCTTCTTCATCCTGCATATGCGATCCAGCTGACCAAGCGACAGAAAGCCCTGATTCACCCAGCCCAGCACAATGGCATCAGCCTCGGCAACCCAAGGGTGCGATGCCACGGCAGCACCAAAGCGGGCAGTCGACACCTTCCACAGGTCGGCCCTGTCGAATCCGTTGCTTGTAAAAATCTCGGCGCGTTCGGCCACCTTGGCCAGCTTGCGGCGAAAACTCCCCACCTGAGCTACCCACGCATCGTCGCCATCCTTACGCCCCACGAGCATGCGGGCATCCACACCCGTGCGGCGCAGAGCCGACGCAAGGCGGTGGGTCACCATTGCGGCGCCTCCGAGAGTGTCGTTGGTGGAGAGGAACAGAATCATACGGCAGCAGGTTTACGTCGGTTTTTCACCTCGTTCACGAACACCACACCGGCATAAACAGCTAAAAGCAGCACACGTGTGGGGAAATCTATCCAGTTGTTGCCGGTGGTGAGAAGCGTGGCCGCTCCCCACAGCGCCATTGCGGCCACTGCATAGAGTGCGAGGCGTCCCACCTCATAGGGGATGGGATATTTGACACGGCCCACCAGATAGCTTGCCACCATCATGAATCCATAGCAGCAGAAAGCCGCCCAGGCGCAGGCCATATAGCCGAACGTGGGGACAAATGCGATGTTCACACCGAGCGTTACGGCAAGTCCGGCAAGCGAGAACCATGTGCCCCATATGGTGCGGTCGGTGAGCTTGTACCATAGCGAAAGGTTGAAGAACACGCCGAAGAACAGCTCGGCGAGCATCACAACGGGCACAACCTTCAGGCCTTCGAAATATGCAGGCGAAATGAAATATTTGAGCACCGGCAGAAAGAACATCACCCCGAGGAAAATGAACATGCCGAAGATCACGAACCAGTTCATGGCATCCACATACGCCTGTTCCTTTCCGGCGCCTTTCTCTTTGTTCTGCGCGAAGATAAACGGTTCATAGGCGAAGCGGAAAGCCTGAATGAACATCACCATGACGATGGCAATCTTGTAGTTCGCTCCATACACGCCCAGTCCGCTCATGGCTTCCTGACGGTCGGCAATCAGCATGGGGTAGAGAATCTTGTCTATGGTCTGGTTCATGATACCGGCGATGCCGATGATCAGGATGGGGAACGAATAGCCCAGCATCTCGCGAAGCAGACGGCCGTTGAAATTGTAATTTTCGGCCAGAATTTCCGGCACGAGCATCAGCAGCACGGCAAGCGAACTGATGAGGTTGGCCAGGAAGATGTAGCCTATGCCGAAATCGGGGTCATAAAACCACGCTATCCACCCCGGAGCCGACTCCCATATGACGGGGCAAAGAAGGATGAAGAAAAGATTCAGCCCTATGTTGATGGCTATGTTGAGCAGCTTCAGCGTGGCAAACCTTACGGGGCGTTTACGGTAGCGCAGATAGGCGAACGGGATGGCCGTATAGGCATCCACGCCCACGGCCACCACCATCATCCATATGAACGACGGATGGTCGGCGCAGTCGAGCCACCGGGCTATCTCGGGCGACAGCAGGCACCCCGCCACAATAAACAGCATCGAGGTGATGCCCAGCGAGAGCAACGCCGTGGTGTACACCTGCCCGGGATTGGTCCAGCGGTCATGATTGGCGAACCGGAAAAATCCGGTCTCCATCCCGTAGGTAAGGATGGTCAGAACTAATGCCACATAGGCATAGATATTTGTCACCACACCGTATTGTGCCGCCGCGAAACAATAGGTGTACATCGGCACGAGGCACCAGTTGAGAAACCGGCCCACAATGCTGCTCACACCGTAAATCGCGGTGTCCTTGAAAAGGCTTTTTACTCCGGCCATATCGTTAAGTAACTGTTCAAAATTATTTTATATTAACCGGTCTGTTTATTTCAATGTTTCTTCGGCAAAATTTTTGAATCTTTTCCTCTCTTCATCAGTCGTGTAGCTCACTACACTACCTCTTCAGAGAGAAAAATCTTCTAAAAATTTTACTCGAACAAACATCAAAATAATTTCGACCAGTTACTTAAAATCACTTTTGGTTATGCAAATATAGGATGTTTCCATAACACGGCAAAAACGACAGGCACATTCCGAATTGCCCCGTACACCACACAGCCCGCATGCATCGGGGCTTCATGCTATCGCCAAAATGTTTTTATGCACATCTTATGAATAATGGAATAATTAACCCATATGGGAATTAATTAGCAGAATTGGACAAAAATTAACAATAAACCATCCTATTAACAAACTTTAACGAATCGGGGGGGTAAAATGTGAAAGTTTACTTAAATTTGTTGCCGAACAGGCAACGTTGCCGGTTCGTATAAATTCCATATTTATGCATAAATTTTATACACACAAAAGTATTGCACTGGCATTGGCGTTGGTTGCCTCAGCAGGCGTTCTTTCTGCAAAAGCCGTTTACATCGAGCAGGACGGAGTAAGGTACTACTGGAACAACACAAAAACGAATGTGGAAGTAACCACCCCCGCGAAAGGCACCACATATGTGGGAGACATCACGATTCCGGCCACAATCACGTATGAAGAGAAAGAGCTCAGCGTGACCGCCGTAAGATCAAGCGCATTCTCGGAGAACACCTATCTCACATCTGTCACACTGCCCGAATCCGTGACCTCGATAGGCGACTATGCTTTCGACTCTTGCGAAGGGATTAAAAAGGTGACAATGCCCGGCGTGAAAACCATCGGGCACTGGGCGTTCCGCAACTGCTATGAACTGGAGACACTTGATTTCAGCGACAAGCTGGAAAGCATCGGCAACTATTGCTTTGATAAAATATTGAAAATAACCTCCATAACCCTTCCGGAAACCACCACCAATCTCGGTGGATATGTATTCGAGGGGAATCCTCAGATCACCACCGTGACCTGCAAGGCTGTGACACCTCCGGCCGTAAAAAGAGGCTATCTCGACGGCGAGGAGATCTACACCATTTTCGATGACAACGACTACGGCGACCGTGTGCTGTTTGTTCCCGAAGAGTCAATCAACGCTTATAAATCCGCCCTCGGATGGCACCATTTCGGAGCCAACATCAAGGCCATCGGATCAAGCTCGATAGCCGAAACGCTTGCCGACAATGGCTTTTTCACAGTGAAAGCCCTGGGCGCAGCCGCCGTTGAGGTTTCCACCACCGAAGCCACTGTTGTCAAAGTGGTTAACATGAACGGTCAGCTCGTGAAATCGCAGGCCGTAAATCCCGGCACCACAATTATCACCGGCCTCCCCGCAGGCGTTTTGGTTGTGAACGGCGTGAAAGTCGCAGTCCGCAAATAATCCGGCAGCAGCTAAAACTGGGTTAATCATCAACCCCATTTGCTCAATTTCCACCCTACAATAACGCTGTGTCAAAATCGTGCATTTTGACACAGCGTTCAATTTTACTACCTGATGGCGAGGGTGCTGTCAGAGTGGCCTTTATCAATTGGCAAACAGGCCGCCGAGTCCTTCGGCCTCGAAGCCGAGATGACGCCATGCCAGATCCGTCACCTCGCGTCCGCGGGGGGTGCGCTTGATGAAACCCTCCTTGATGAGGAACGGTTCGTAGACATCCTCGATGGTGCCGGGATCCTCACCCAACGCCGTGGCAATGGTGGTAAGACCCACCGGGCCGCCCCGGAATTTGGTTATCATGGTGCGCAGCAGCTTGTTGTCTATCTCATTGAGGCCATAACGGTCGATGTTGAGCGCCTCCAGCCCATAACGGGCAATCTCAGGATCGATGGCACCCGAGCCTTTCACCTGGGCGAAATCGCGCACGCGGCGCAACAGAGCGTTGGCTATACGAGGCGTTCCGCGCGAACGCATGGCAATTTCGTGGGCGGCCTCCCCACTGCACTTCACTCCGAGCAGCGATGCCGAACGCAGTATGATGCGTTCCAGAGTGATATGATCGTAATATTCCAGATGGCAGTCGATGCCGAAACGCGCCCTGAGCGGCGGCGTGAGCAATCCGCTGCGCGTGGTGGCGCCCACAAGCGTGAACGGCGAAAGCGACAACTGCACCGAGCGTGCCCCCGGACCCTTGTCGATCATTATGTCGATGCGGAAATCCTCCATGGCCGAGTAAAGATACTCCTCCACAGTGTGACTAAGGCGGTGAATCTCGTCGATAAACAGCACATCATTCTCCTCAAGCGAAGTGAGGATACCGGCCAGATCGCCCGGCTTATCAAGCACCGGACCGGAAGTCACCTTGAAGCCCACCCCCAACTCATTGGCTATGATTGCCGACAGCGTGGTTTTGCCCAGGCCGGGAGGCCCGTGCAGCAGCAGGTGGTCAAGAGGCTCGCCACGCATTTTGGCAGCCGCGACAAACACCCGCAGATTCTCCACAATCTTTTCCTGTCCGGCAAACGCCTCGAAGCGCCCCGGACGCAATGCGCGTTCGTAGTCGCCGTCGCGCTCGCTGGCGCTGTTGTGTATGTCGAAATCCTGTTGCTCCATCCGGTTCCTGTTAAAAGCTCTTGTTCCTTACAACGTTCCCGCGGTGTCTGAGGCCGTTGCAAATCCCCAAAATGCAGATGTTTTGCAACATCCTCACGCTTAAAGCAACAAAATTACGAAAATCCCCCCTCATTCGCAACCGATCTTGAATCTTAGCCACAAGTGTAGCCACAACGATATCTAACAATTCATTAACCGGCATCCACCACCTCAGATTCCAATCTTAATTGAATAAGACCTATATCATACAAGTGTCCCCGAATTCTCAATGCGTCAGGAACTGGCGCAGGGATAGCTGACGGATGCCATTGTTTGTATTGGGAGTCGATTCCCGGAGCGTAACTACCGTTTTTTCGTAATTGTCAGGTATTCTGGCAAGGTTGCCGAACTCACGGTCGGCCGTGTCTTGGTCAAGCACCGACAAGGCCACTTGCACATAACGGCATTCATTCTCTTTTTCAGCAATAAAGTCTATCTCCCGTCCAGACTGGAGCACACCAATCTTTACGTCATATCCCGAAGCCACAAGATGGTTATACACCACATTCTCCATTAGTCCCCCGATATCGTTAGGACGGTATCCGATTATCGCATTGCGTATGCCCAGATCCTCAAAGAAAATTTTCTCGCCGATTTCGAAATAGCGTTTGCCTTCTATATCCCATCTGCGCGCCTTGTTTACGATGAAAGCATCCTCCACATAACCAACATACGACTGCACGCCCGTCACACTAGTAGTGGCACGCTGCGACTTCAGGTAATCCGCAATTTTCTTTGCCGTGAAAATCTTTCCTATATTATCTGCAAGATAGAGCAACAGACGCTGCAGAAAATCGGTATTGCGCAGAGAATGCCGGCTAACGACATCCCGATATACCACCGCATCGGTCACCCCTGAAAGATACTCCCCCCAAGTGTGACGCTCAGGCAGATTCCTCAGATACGGCAATCCCCCGTATCTCAAATAAATATCCAGCGATTCATCAGAATCGGGCAAAGAATGGAACTCAAGAAATTCACAGTACGTCAACGGATGCACATGTATCTCCACACTTCGGCCTGCAAGACGCGACGCCATTTCAGACGACAGCATGCTCGAATTGCTTCCGGTGAGATAAACATCATTATCCGGATCAAGAATCAGCGACCGGACAACTTTATCAAATCCGTCCACCTCCTGTATCTCGTCAAGAAATATATAATTTTTCTTGCCGGGAACGAGCCGCGACGATATTTCATTGTTCAGGCTGTTCGCATCAGTGATATGCGAAAATGCAAAATCCTCAAGATTAATGGTAATGATATTGGCATCCGGGTTACTGCTTCGCACTTCATCTACCACGGCCATAAGAATATAACTTTTCCCTACACGCCGTTGTCCGACAAGAATCTTAATCATGTTCCTGTTGATATATGGACGAATCCTGTCCATATACAATGACCTCAAAACTATACTATTTTCTTTTTTCATAGACTAAACTTTTGGCAAATATACTAAAAGTTTATCCCGTAGACAAAACTTTCACCAAAGATTACAAAATCTTAGTTTATAGACAAAACTTTTTTACCAATAAAAACAACAGTTGGAATGCAGAATTCAAAATTTCGTGGGACTGCAGGACGCTCGGCTCAAGCGTCCGGTGCTAACTGTGCAAAATACAATTTATATTAGGGCCGCTGTGAGCCGAACATCCCGCCAGCTCCACTAAATGCAGGGGGATGCAAAGATTTCAAATTTGTTTATTCTTGCATGGAGGTGTCAGAGGATGACCTTGACGGATTTGCCGGCGTGGCGGACGATGTAGATGCCGGGGCCGGGGGGGGTGGATGCCGGCGATATGGTCTGCATCTGTGAATTGCCTGCAGCATCCGTGAGGGTGACGCGCAGGTCATACCATCCGTCCGGGCTTGCATATACTTTGGAGGTGAAAATGGAAAATGTTGCTGAAAAACAGAGTGCGAAATTTGGTGGGGTTACAAACTGTAAGTACCTTTGGGGAAACCATGACGTTGCCTGTGCAATGCCGATAGCATTATGGAGTTTGATACTGCCATGATTTACGTTGAGCTTCCCGAAGGTTTTGCCACTGAGAAGGAAAAACTGCCTTTTTTCCTGGCGATGGAGGAATTTCTCGCGCGCCATCGCGACGGGGAATACTTCTTCATGTGGCAGGTGGATCCGACTGTTATTTTCGGACGCAACCAGCAGATTGACGCCGAGGTGAATCTCGCGTTCTGCCGCCGGGAGGGGATACAGGTGTATCGCCGGAAAAGTGGCGGAGGGTGCGTGTATGCCGACCGCAACAACATCATGTTCAGCCATGTGGCTTCATCCGCCCGGGTCGCTACCACCTTCACGCGCTACACCTCGGCTGTGGCCGCGATGCTTCGTGACCTCGGGATGGATGCCGGCTCGACCGGACGCAACGACATCATGATAGGAGACCGCAAGGTGAGCGGATACGCCTTCTACAACATCAACCTCCCCAAAGGTACCCGCGCCGTGGTGCACGGCACGATGCTCTACGATGCCGACCTCCCCTCAATGATGCAGGCCCTGACCCCGTCGGCAGTCAAACTTGAGGCCAAAGGTGTGGCATCCGTGCGCAAACGGGTCACCACCGTGCGCGAACACTGCGACATATCTTTGGACGACTTCAAGGCGTTTGCACGCCGTCAGCTGTGCGAGGGCACAATGACGCTGACTCCGGACGATGTGAAGGAGATACGAGCCATCGAACAGGGCTACTATGCCTCCGACTGGATTTACGGCCACCGCAAGTGCGGACACTCCACCACCATGCGCGTGGAGGGCGTGGGCGAATTCGTGATTGACCTGACGATAGAAAACGGAGACACGCTGCCGCGAATCGGCGCGCTCGACCTCTCCGGTGATTTCTTCATCACCGGCGACGTGGATGCCGCTATAGTGCGGCCACTCACGGGATGCACGCTGTCGGCCGAAAGCATGGCCGCGGCTTTGTCCGGCACGGATGTGCCTTCAGTGATACCCGGACTTGACACCGACACGCTTATAAGCCTGATTCTGAATCAGCACAGACTCAATACAGACAAAACAACAACTGCTTAAATCTATCATATCCTGTTTATGGAAGAGACCAAGAAAACATGCCTTCACGGCCGCCATGTGGCACTCGGTGCACTGATGAGCCCGTTCGGAGGCTTCGACATGCCTATTCAGTACAAAGGCATCGTTGAGGAACACAACGCCGTGCGCACAGCCTGCGGCGTGTTCGACGTATCGCACATGGGCGAAGTTCTCGTATCGGGCCAGGACGCCACCCGGTTTGTCAACTACATCTTCTCGAACGATGTGGAACCTGCGCACCCGGGCCAGTGCCTATACGGCATGATGCTCAACGAGCGCGGCGGCGTGGTAGACGACCTGCTTGTCTACAAATTCAACGAGAACCGCTGTCTGCTCGTAATCAACGCATCCAACATCGAGAAGGATGAAAACTGGATTGTGGAGCGCATGAACGACATCAATCCCGACTCGGCCGAAGGTCTCCCCTTCCGTGTGGATGTGGAGCTGGTGAGCGAGGTTGTGGCCGAACTCGCCGTGCAGGGTCCGGACGCAGAGAAGGTTGTGGAGGAGGTGCTCTCCATTGCCTGCTCCGACCTCACTTTCTATACTTTCAAGGAGATAAAGATGGACGGCAACGACGCCGTGATAAGCCGAACCGGCTACACCGGCGAGGACGGATTCGAAATCTACGCCGCAGAGGAAGTGATCGAGACCCTTTGGGACAAGCTGATGGAATCCGGCCGCTGCATGCCGTGCGGACTGGGATGCCGCGACACCCTGCGTTTCGAGGTCGGTCTGCCGCTCTACGGCGACGAACTGGCCGACGATATCACCCCGGTGGAAGCCGCACTGACAATGTTCGTCAAACTCGACAAGGCTCAGTTCATGGGACGCGACGCCGTGTCGGCACAGAAAGCTGCCGGCGCTCCGCGCAAGCTTGTCGGCCTTGAGCTGACCGACCGCGCCATTCCGCGCCACGGCTACGAAGTGCTCAACGAAGCCGACGAAACGGTAGGCTACGTCACCACAGGCTACCACTCCATCTCCACCGACAAGAGTGTGGCCATGGCGCTGGTCGACAGCCGCTATGCCGCCAACGGCACACCGCTGAAAGTACGAATCCGCAAAAAGACATTCCCCTGCACTGTGGTGCCGAAACGCTTCTACAAAAAGTCATACAAGAAATAACCTTTCTCCCCAATCAAATAAACCAAACATATCAACCAGATAAATCACCAAAACTATGATCCGCTACAGCAAAACCCACGAATACGTACGTGTTGAAGATAATTTCGGTTACATCGGTGTGTCCGATTACGCACAGCATCAGCTCGGCAACGTCGTTTATGTAGACATGCCCGAAGTTGACGACGAACTGACCGCCGGCGAGGATTTCGGCGCCATCGAAAGCGTAAAGGCCGCATCCGACCTCTATTCGCCCGTGAGCGGCACCGTTGTTGAGGTAAACGAAGCCCTCGAATCAGATCCCCAGCTCATCAACAAGGACGCTATGGCCAACTGGATTGTAAAAGTGGAACTCTCCGACCCCTCCGAGCTTGACAACCTCATGGATGAGGAAGCCTACAAGGCATTCTGCGAAACCGCCCACTGATTCAGCCCAACCAACCGTTTGTCTTTCCAACACACATTTCACCCACATGCACCGATATTTTCCACACACCCGGGCCGACATAGCCGAGATGCTTGAAGTCTGCGGAGTGAAATCGCTCGCCGACCTGTATGCCGACGTCCCGGAGGAACTGCGCCTTAAGAAGCCTTACAATCTTCCCGGCCAGCTCAGCGAACACGACGTACGCCGTTATTTCAACCGCCTGGCAGCCAAAAATGCCCCGGTGGACGTATGCTTTGCCGGAGGTGGCTTCTACCACCACATGGCTCCGTCGGCTGCGCTTGCCATAACGGGACGTTCGGAATTTTTGACCGCCTACACCCCCTATCAGCCTGAAATATCGCAGGGCACACTGCAATACATATTCGAGTACCAGACCATGATGGCACGCCTGACAGGGCTGCCCGTGTCGAACGCCTCGATGTACGACGGCGCCACTGCCACCGCCGAAGCCATGATGATGGCCGTGGCATCGCTCCGCAAGCGCCGGCGTGTGCTCGTTTCCGCCACCCTCAGTCCCGCCGTGCGCTCCGTGGTCGACACCTACGCCCGCTACCACAACATCGATATCGAGACTATCAATCAGCGCGACGGCGTGACCGACAAGGCTCACCTTGCCTCGTTGCTTGAGGCTCATGCCGATGTGGCCGCCGTGATTCTCCCCACACCCAACTACTACGGCATTGTGGAGGATTTCACCGGCGTGGCCGACATGGTGCATGCCCACAAGGCGCTCCTTGTGATGAACTGCATAGCCGCCGACCTGGCGGTGCTCCGCACCCCGGGTGAATGGGGCGCCGACATAGCCTGCGGCGACGCACAGTCGCTGGGCATTCCGCTGAGTTTCGGGGGGCCGTATCTCGGCTTCCTGTGCACCACACGCGCCCTGATGCGCAAAATGCCGGGCCGCATCGTTGGTGCCACCACCGATGCCAAGGGGCAGCGCTGCTTTGTGCTCACCCTCCAGGCCCGCGAACAGCACATACGCCGCGACAAGGCCACATCCAACATATGCTCCAACCAGGGACTGATGACACTCTACGTGGCAGCCTACATGAGCCTGATGGGTGCCGACGGTCTGCGCGAAGTGGCGTTCAAGGGACACAATCTGGCCACCTATCTGCTCGACGCCATGCTTGCCGCCGGAGGATGCCGTCTGCGCTACCCCGACGCGACGTTCCTCAACGAGTTCCTGCTCGACCTTGATTTCGACCCGCAGATGCTCATTGACCGCTGCATGGACGAAGCCGCCATTCTGCCCGGCATCCGCGTGGACGCCAAGGGCCTGCTGATGGCTGCTACAGAGATGCAGACACGCGAGGACGCCGACCGCCTTGTTGAAATTTACCGTCAATGTCTGGCCGGGGCCAACGGCCCGGTCAAGGACTGAGAACCTTTTAAATCACTACACTCTGATGAACAACAAATATTACGGAACGCTGGTGTTTGAGGTTTCTCACCCCTCACGCCGCGCCTACCGGCTGCCCGACAACGGGCTTGAAAACGCTACCCCGGCCCCCGCGCATGCCCCTGCCATAGGCAAGGACCTGCTGCGCCAGACACCGCTCGACCTCCCCGAAGCCGACGAACTCAGCATAGTGCGCCATTACCACAACATGTCGACCAACAATTTCGGCGTTGACACCGGATTCTATCCCCTCGGGTCGTGCACCATGAAGTACAACCCGAAAATCAACGAGGAGATGGCCGCTCACCCGGGATTCTCACAGATGCATCCAGCCGCCGGAAATGCAGCCCAAGGCAATCTTGAGCTGTACTGGACACTGCAGAACGCCCTGTCGGAAATCGGCGGGATGGCCGAATTCACGCTCAACCCGTTTGCAGGCGCACACGGCGAGCTCACCGGCCTGATGGTGATCCGCGCCTATCATGATTCGCGCGGCGACACCAGACGCCGCAAGGTGATTGTGCCCGATTCGGCACATGGCACCAACCCGGCATCGGCCGCCGTGGCCGGACTGGAAGTGGTGGAAGTAAAGAGCCGCCCCGATGGCACGGTGGATGTTGACGACCTCCGGCCGCTGCTCGACGACACCGTGGCAGCCATGATGATGACCAACCCCAACACACTCGGCCTGTTCGAGCGCAACATCCCCGAAATAGCCGAAATGGTGCACAATGCCGGTGCACTGATGTACTACGACGGAGCCAATCTCAACCCGATGCTCGGCATGGCCCGTCCGGGCGACATGGGCTTCGACGTGATGCACATCAACCTGCACAAGACATTCTCCACCCCACACGGCGGCGGTGGCCCAGGCTCCGGGCCGGTGGGCGTGCGCCACGGGCTTGAGCAATTCCTGCCCAATCCGCGGGTGGTACGCCACGCGGAGGCCGACGGCACTGTGCGGTTCGAACTTACCTCGTCGCCCGAAGCACTCGGCTCGGTTTCGGCCACACTCGGCAACTTTGCCGTACAGGCACGCGCGTTGAGCTACATCCTGTCGCTTGGCGCCGAGGGTCTGATGGAGGCCGGCCCGCTTGCCACACTCAACGCCAACTACATCAAGGAGCAGCTCAAGGACGACTATCTGCTGCCGATTCCCACGGTGTGCAAGCATGAATTCGTGTTCGACGGACTGGCCGACAAATCAACCGGCGTGACCACTTTGCATGTGGCCAAACGTCTGCTCGACCACGGTTTCCATGCCCCCACCATCTACTTCCCGCTCCTGTTCCACGAATCGCTGATGATTGAGCCTACCGAAACGGAAAGCCTCGAGACGCTGAAAACATTTGTGGATGTGATGCGCGACATTGCACGCGAGGCACGCGAAACACCCGAAACGGTGATCAACGCCCCGCACAACACTCCCATCACACATCCCGACGACACCGGCGCCGCACTCCATCCGGTGCTCACGTTCGATGATTTGCTGGCGCAGTGACATTTCAACCATCAAAGGCACACACACCAACCTATGGCTGAATTATTTGACCATATCATAATTGGCGGCGGCCCCGCAGGTTACGAGGCCGCCGCAATTGCCGCATCACGCGGCGAAAAGGTGGCACTTATTGAACGCGACCACCTCGGCGGCACATGTCTCAACCGAGGCTGCATCCCCACAAAGAGTTTCTGCAGTTCGGCAGAAACAGCTCACGCCATCTCCACAGCCGACACATTCGGGCTGCGGGTACACGCACCGGCTGGTGAAAGCGCATTCAGCGTTGACATGCCGGCCATTGTCGGGCGCAAAAACGCCATTGTGGAACAGCTGCGCCAAGGCGTAGCCATGGCCGTGCAGAATGCGGAGGTGATTCATGCCGACGCACGGTTCACCGCGCCGAAAACCATCGAGGCCGGAGGCCGCGAGCTGACGGCGCCGAACATCCTGATAGCCACCGGATCCGAACCGGCCATCCTCCCCATTCCGGGAGCGCATCTGGCACTCACAAGCACCGAACTGCTTGACATAACGGTTCTGCCGGCATCCATCACCATCATAGGAGGCGGAGTGATCGGGATGGAATTCGCATCGATTTTCAACGCACTCGGAAGCGACGTCACCGTGGTGGAATATGCGCGCGAAATCCTCCCGCCGTTCGACAAGGACATTGCCAAGCGCCTGCGCACCACGCTTAAACAACGCGGCATCACATTCTGCACCGGCGCAGAAGTCACCGCCATAGAACAAGCAGAGGGCGTGATGAAGCGCGTGGTGTTCAACGAAAAGGGGAAACAGAAAACCGTAGAATCGGAAATCGTACTCATGGCAGTGGGCCGAAAGGCCGTTGTGCCGCAAGGCGCCGCTGAAGTCGGCTACGCCATCGGACGGCGCGGATTCGAGGTTGACGGCGCGTTCCGCACCAACATCGACGGCGTCCGGGCCATCGGCGACTGCAACGGCATCTGCCAGCTTGCCCATGCCGCATCGGCACAGGCTCGTGTTGCCATGGGCGAGAACGTTGACATGTCGGTCATCCCCTCGGCAGTGTTCACCATGCCCGAATGCGCCATGGTGGGCCGCACCGAAGAGCAATGCCTTGCCGCAGGCATCGACATCACAACAGGCAAAGCCTTTTTCCGCGCCAACGGAAAAGCCAACGCCATGGGCCACACCGACGGCATGGTAAAACTCATCATCAACAACAGCACCCACCTCATTGAGGGATGCCACATCTGCGGCCCCCACGCCTCCGACCTCATCGCCGAGGCCGCCCTGGCCATGTCCTCGCGCCTCCCCGCCGAGACCCTCGCCGCCTGCATCCACGCCCACCCCACCCTGGCCGAAGGCGTCTTTGAAGCCGCCCACATGATCTGACGCAACGGCCCGCCGCAAGGCGGGC
>UQER01000032.1 GCA_900540205.1 uncultured Porphyromonadaceae bacterium
AGGTATCCCGAAGGGAGGCGACCGCTACGTCATCAGGATGTCTGCAGCTTGAAGTTGATGGGGAGGGTGTACCACACGGACACTGACTGGCCGTTCATCTTGCCGGGGATAAACTTGGGCAGAGTCTTTACAACTCGCACAGCTTCCTTGTCAAGATCGGGGTCTTTGCCGCGGAGCACGACAACTTCACCTACGTTACCATCTTTCTTCACAACGAATTTCACAACCACACGGCCCTGGATGTTGTTCTCGGCTGCCATGGGGGGATATTTGATGTGGGTGCTGATGTACTTGAGAAGTTCGCCTTCACCGCCGGGGAACTGGGGCATCTGCTCTACGGCCGTGAAGATTTCCTCTTTCACGGGTTCGGGCTTCTTCTCCTCCACGATGATTTCCTCGCGGTATTCGCGCACAACGTTGAGGTCGTCGGTACCCTGGTCGAATGTTGTCGAACCGGCTGCTGCAGTCGATTCAGCCACATCGTCCTTCGAGGTGATATCCTCGGTTACCTCTTCGTCGGCGGCGATGGCGATTTCAGTATCCTTGATGGTGTTGAGAATCTCCTCGGGGAGTGCCTCTTCACGCTGGGGTTCTTCCACAGCCTGCTGCACTTCCTCTTCGGCTTCTTCAGCTTCGGCCTCGGCCTCCATCTGTGCAAGCTGCTGCTCAAGCTGAGCCTGAAGCTGAAGTTCACGCTGTTCGCGGCGATAGTCGGAGTACATTCCGTAGAAGTACCCGCCTATAAGCACCAGTATCAGACCGATGATTACAATGACCATGGCGCGGTTGTGACGCTTGTCGCTTGCGCGGCGGAGCTGATATGCGCCGAACTCCTTGTTTTTACCCTCGAACACGAGGTCGGTCCATTCTTTTGATGACAGATCTACATCTTTTGCCATTTCTTTTGCGTCTTTTTCAGGTTAATAAATATAGTCGATCATCACTTATCACTTTTTAGCATGCTTGATCTTGTAGTCACCAACCATGGCCTCGTCGACGTCGGTCAACGTACCGAGCTGGTAACGCGAGATCTGGTTGATCTGCATCTCGTCGAGAGCAGAAATCACGCTTTCCCAGGATGCGCCTTCCATAGGCTTGATAATCACCACAGGGCGTTCGTATTCGTCGCTGTTACGAATCTTCTTGGCAGCTTCCTGGAACTGCTCTTCGGTGATTTTCTTGTCGCGCCATTCCTGTTTCTTCTTCTCCACATCGGCGAGCACGCCCTTGTTGCGGTCGTGCAGGATTTTGCGGATACCCTGCTGGGTGGCACCGTCGTTGCCGATGAATTCGGTCATCTGAAGGTTCGACGAAACCACGTCGGTTCCGTTGAGTTCCATTTCGGGCTTACCCGTGTAGTAGTACACGGTGTTGCCTTTCACATTTCCGTTGTCATCGTAGTCGGTGTCGAGGATGAGCGTGATGGCTTCCGATTCCTTAGCTTTCTGTAGTTCCGTCTGCTCGAGCTTCTCGTTGGTGGGGAGCGCGATGCTGAGGGTCTGCGATTTGATCATCGTGGTACAGAGCATGAAGAACGTAATCAGAAGCATGTTCATGTCCACCATGGGGGTGAAGTCCACATGGATAGCCATTTTTTTCTGGGCGCCTTTTTTCTTTTTGCCGCCCGATGATTGTTCTATCTGTGCCATAATGATTAATCAGCTTCGGTTTTGAGGGCGGTCATCACAGAGAATTTGTTCATCTTGATGGTCTGAAGGTTGTCGAGCACCCGGTGGATGGTCTCGTACTTCGTGCCACGGTCAGACTTCACGGCGATGCCCTCGCCTTTCTGGATAGCTTCCTTGATGTTAGTGTTAGAGGAATTGTAGATGGCGCGCATCCAAATCTGGAACTCGTTGGTCGACAGGGGTGTTCCGTTTTCGTCGGTATAATTGATATCCTTGAAGGGAATGCCCACGTCGCGGGGTTTCAGACTTCCAATCAGTACGGGCTTGTCGGCGGTCTGGCCGAGGAACTCGTCCTGCTTGGTGGTTTCAAGCATGAGGAACTCATGCATTTTTTCCAGGGGTACGCCAAACGAAGCGTTCTTTGCAAACTTTTCGATATCCATCGCGGTCAAACCGAGTTTTTTCCCGGTTTTCTTTTCATAGTCGGCGGCTGCGCTGCGAAGCACCTCACGGCGGAGGGCTTCCGAGCCCCATTCCTCGGCGTTGTCGGGATCGGCGTCACCAAGGAGCGACATGAACACGTTTCCTTGGGGTGATACCAGCACCTGCGCAACGTTGGAGGTGGGAACCTTGATCTCAGAAACAGACGACGGAGTGATCACCGTTACCGGCTCTTTCTGGAGGAAGGTCGAAGTCAACATGAAGAAAGTAAGCAAAAGAACGGTTACGTCGCTCATCGCGGTCATGTCGATGAGGGTACTCTTTCTTTTAATTTTTACTTTTCCCATATTTTCCTTTTGTTATAATTGTGAATAAACTGTTGTTGAGGAAAACAGGGGATTAGTGGGTAGCTGCGAACGACTGTACGATTGAGAAACCGATTTCGTCGATAGCGTAGGTGAGGTTGTCGATCTTGTTGGTGTAGAAGTTGTAGGAGATTACAGCGAAAGCACCGGTTGCGATACCGAAAGCGGTGTTCACAAGAGCCTCAGAAATACCGGTGGAGAGTTCCGACGAGTCGGGGGCACCGGATGCGGACAGAGCCTGGAACGATTTGATCATACCGAGCACGGTTCCGAGAAGACCGACGAGAGTACCGAGAGTGGTGAGGGTTGCCACGATGGGGAGGTTCTGCTGCAGCGAGGGCATCTCGATGGCGGTAGCCTCTTCAACTTCCTTCTGAAGTGTGGCGATTTTCTGCTCTTTGGAGAGAACGGTGTTGCGGTCCATCTCCTCGTAACGGTTGAGGGCGGCTGCTACGACAGCTGCTACAGAACCTTTCTGCTTGTTGCAGAGAGCCTGAGCGCCCTTGATGTCGTTGGTGGCAAGGCATTTTTTAACGGCCTCAACGAATTTTGCGATGCTGCCGGTGCCTTTGGCGCTCTTCAGAGCGATGGCGCGCTCAACAGAGAGAACGATAACGGTGAGGAAGAGGGTCTGGAGGATAGGCACGATGATACCGCCTTTGAACACTGTACCGATGAGGTCAACGGGGTGTGCTTTGGCGAATTCGTCACCGGCAAACCACATGGAGATACCGTCGAATCCTTCAGCGTCGAAATGACTGGGGTGACCAAACACGAAGAGGAACAGGCAGACTGCCACTACAAAGCAGGCGATGATTACCAAGAAGGCATTCTTGATACCACGTACGTTGCTACCGGGTTTCACGTTCGGTGTAGCTGTTTTGGGCTTTTGAGCTTCCATAATTTTTTAAATAAGGACTTTTTTGTTAAAGATGTTATTAATAATGATAGTTTTGTCTAAACTGTCGTTGTCCCTCCCCTTGATGTCAGTATGCGCGGACGCCCTTCGAACCTAATGTCCCGTCCGAGACGGGAGCACCCGGGGCAAAGGGGAATATTGCAGGAGTCTGAATGTCGATGTAATGCCTATTACCGAAAGTGGAACTGTTCGACCCGCGATACTCGGGGAAGAAACCAATGCAATTTCATAACGCATTTCATGGCACTAAACTGATAGGATGCCGCCGTGACGCGGCAAGACTGACAAGGTTCTCCATTGCAAAAGCTAAGTGCAAAATTATCATTATATTTTATTCTGACAAAATTTTTAATGATGATTTTAAACATATGCGGTTTTGGCAACGGCATCTCCACAGGCTTGCGCCGCCACACAGGCAAACTGCGGCTGTACCGCAAGAGACGCGGCAGAGGGATAACAGTATTTCAATTTTCTACGCGGCTGTAACAGCGATTTGATTTTACAACGGGGTATTTGCCGTTTAAATATATTGCCTTGCAAAATCGGGCGATTTTTTTGCACACTTTAATAAGAAGTGACAAAAATTATAGCTACCTTTGTGGGCATAAAACCAATTGTGGAAATTTTTCCTTAAATAGAAAACATCACACCTTAATAATAAATACACCCAGAAGCTACGTCAATGAGTATCGGGATAAAAGTAAAAAAGGGTCTTGACCTCCACCTGGAAGGCGCAGTGTCCGACCCTCGCGACATTACAGTAAAACCGGTCACCACCGTCGCCATAGTGCCCGACGACTTTCAGGGCATAGTGCCAAAGATGGACGTCCGCGAAGGCGACACAGTGCTTGCCGGTCAGGCCATTTTCCACTCCAAGACACATCCGGAGCTCAAAATCGTATCGCCGGCACAAGGCACAGTCAAAGCCGTGGTGCGTGGCGAACGCCGCAAGATTCTCCGCGTGGAAATCGCCGTTGATGGCGAACAGGCCGCCCGCTTCGACACCACCGGTGCCCTTACCGATGCCGCAAAGGCCAAGGCACTGCTGCTTGAATCGGGACTGTGGGCGCTCACCTCTCAGCGGCCCTACGCCATCGTGACAAATCCGGAAGCCGACATACGCGACATCTTCGTCACCGGATTCGACTCCGCCCCACTCGCCGAAAACCGTGTTGAGCTTACCGACGACGAGCAGAAACAGCTTGCTGCCGGTGTGAAACTGCTCTCACTGCTCACGAAAGGTAAAGTATATGTGTCGCTGCGCCCCGACCAGGAATTCCCGCAGGGCACCGAGGCTGAGGAAGTGCGTGTAAGCGGCCCTCACCCTGCCGGAAATGCAGGTACTGTTATCGGGCTTGTCAAGCCCGTCAACAAGGGTGAGACCGTAATGACCCTCACCATCGACACCCTCCGCCGCATCGGCGCGCTCGCACTCACCGGCACAGTACCCGCCGACACGGTTGTGGCCCTCACCGGATCGGAAATCGTCGAGCCTAAACTGGTACGCACCCTCATCGGTGCCTCCATCGCACAGCTGCTCGACGGGGAAATCCGACAGGACAACCGCCATCACCGCATAATTTCAGGCAACGTGCTCACCGGCATCAACGTTGGTGCCGACGGCTGGCTGCGCGCACCCTACACCCAGGTGACCGTCATCCCCGAAGGCGACGACGCCGACGAGTTCATGGGATGGGCTTCGGTATCACCGTCGAAAATGAGCGTGAGCCGCTCGTTCCCCGGCCACTTCCTGCGCAACCGCCTGTTCAGCCCCGACGCCCGTCTGCTCGGCGGCCGCCGCGCCATGATCATGAGCGGCGAATATGACAAGGTGACCCCCATCGACATCCTTCCGGAATATCTCGTGAAAGCAATCCTGGCCCGCGACATCGACCGCATGGAGCAGCTCGGCATCTATGAAGTCGCGCCCGAGGACTTCGCGCTGGCCGAATACGTGGACACCTCGAAGCTCGAGCTGCAGCGCATAGTTCGCGAGGGGCTTGACTATCTACGCAAAGAACTTGAATAAAATTCCGCCGCAACAACCCAAATATGAAAGCTTTAAAGAAACTTCTCGACAAAGCGCGTCCGGCCTTTGAGGATGGAGGAAAGCTGCACGCCTTCCGCTCCGTGTTCGACGGCTTCGACACGTTCCTGTTCACACCCAACGAGACCTCGCGTTCGGGCGTGCATATCCACGACAGCATGGACTCCAAGCGCACCATGATCATTGTGATCGCCGCGCTCGTGCCCTGCCTGCTCTTCGGCATGTACAACACCGGCTATCAGCACTGGCTGGCGTGCGGCGCCACCGAGTTGCCGTTCTGGTCGCTGATGCTCTACGGATTCCTGGCAGTGCTGCCGCGCATCGTGGTGTCCTATCTTGTAGGTCTCGGCATCGAGTTCGCCGTAGCCCAGTGGCGCAAGGAGGAGATTCAGGAGGGATTCCTGGTGACAGGTATCCTGATTCCGATGATCTGCCCCATCGAGACACCGCTGTGGATGATTGCCGTGGCCACCGCCTTCAGTGTGATTTTTGTAAAAGAGGTGTTCGGCGGCACGGGCTACAACATTTTCAATGTTGCCCTGGTGACACGTGCGTTCCTCTTCTTCGCCTATCCCGCCAAAATGAGCGGCGACGGCGTGTTTGTGGCTCTAAACCCCACCTTCGGATTCGGCGGTCAGGTGGCCGACGGATTCACCGGCGCCACCCCACTGGGACAGATTGCCGCCTCAGGCGCTACCGGCCCTGCCGAAGTGGCTCAGGCCATGACAACGCTCACCAATGAGCCCATCTCAACCCTCGACATGTTCCTGGGACTGATTCCCGGCTCGTTTGGCGAGACATCCGTGCTCTGCATCCTGATAGGAGCCGCCATCCTGCTGCTCACTGGCATAGCAAGCTGGCGCATCATCCTGTCGGTGTTCGTGGGAGGCGCATTTATGGCATTCATAGCCAACACATTCGCCACCCCGACCTATCCGGCATCGTTCCTTTCTGTGGCCGACCAGCTCTGCCTCGGCGGATTCGCATTCGCGGCAGTGTTCATGGCATCCGACCCCGTAACATCGTGCCGCACCAACACAGGCAAATATATCTACGGATTCCTCATCGGCGTTATGGCCATCCTGATCCGCACATACAACAACGGTTATCCCGAAGGCGCCATGCTTGCGGTGCTCCTGATGAACGCGCTTGCCCCGCTCATCGACTACTGCGTGGTGGAGGCCAACGTGCGCCGTCGCCTCAAACGGGCACAGAACTAACAGTCAACCCCAAATCACAAGACTTTCATCAACCCGCAATATGATTAACAAACAGAGCAACGTCTACACCATTGTCTACATCGTGGTGATGGTAGTGATTGTTGGAGCGGCTCTGGCATTCACCTCGCTGTCGCTCAAGGACAGGCAGCAGGAAAACGCCGATGCCGACAAGATGAGACAGATTCTGCAATCGGTGCATGTGGCCACAGAGCGCGCCACAGTGGTGGAGACATTCAACCGCTGCATCACACAGCAGCTTATCGTCGATGCCGCCGGACAGGTGACCGACAACGGCAACGCAGCATTTTCGGTAAACGTGGCGGAAGAGGCCAAGAAGCCCTACGACCAGCGTAAACTTCCCGTGTTCGTGTGCACACTCCCCGACGGAGCAGTGAAATATGTGCTTCCTCTCGCAGGCATGGGCCTGTGGGGACCCATCTGGGGGTATGTGGCACTTGACGCCGACGCATCCACCATCTACGGAGCATACTTCGACCATCAGGGCGAAACCCCCGGTCTGGGCGCCGAAATCACAAAACCTGCGTTCACCGACCAGTTCGAAGGCAAGCAGCTGTTCAAACAGGGACAGTTCCTCCCCGTGGCCGTGCTGAAAAAGGGCATAAAACCCGCCAACGGCGAGGACTATGTCGACGGAATTTCCGGTGGCACCATCACATCGAAAGGTGTGGGCGCCATGCTCGACGACTGCCTGCAGCCCTATAAAGCCTATCTCCAAACCATCAGCAAATAACCCCCTACCCCGCCATGGCAGAAAAAATAAGCAACAAAGACATATTTTTCAATCCGTTCTCCAAGGACAATCCCGTGATTGTGCAGGTGCTCGGCATCTGCTCGGCACTGGCCGTCACCGCCAAACTCGAGCCGGCACTCGTGATGGGTATATCGGTTATTGCCGTCCTCGCGTTCTCGAACGTGATAATCTCGCTCCTGCGCAACACCATCCCCACCAACATCCGCATCATCGTGCAGCTCGTCGTGGTGGCCGCCCTGGTAATCATCGTCAACCAGCTCCTCATGGCCTATGCCTACGATGTGAGCAAGCAGCTTTCGGTGTTCGTATCGCTGATCATAACCAACTGCATTCTTATGGGACGCCTCGAAGCCTTCGCCATGGGCAACAAGCCATGGCCGTCGTTCCTCGACGGTGTGGGCAACGGCATCGGCTACACCATCATCCTTGTCATCGTGGGCTTTTTCCGCGAACTGCTCGGCAGCGGCACGCTGTTCGGCTATCAGGTGGTGCCCCAGAGCTTCTACGACGCCGGCTACGCCAACAACGGCCTTATGATTCTCCCCCCGATGGCGCTCATCGTGGTGGCATGCATCATATGGGTACACCGCTCGCGCAACAAGGACCTTCAGGAAAAATAATCCGAAGCTCTCCCGGCGCATGCCCCGGCCAGCCCCACGGCATGCGCAAACCAACCAACCGCTAAACAAAACACAACACATAGCTTCCACAACAAGCTCAGATGGAAAATTTTAACTTGTTCATACGGTCGATTTTCGTCGACAACATGGTGTTCGCCTACTTTTTGGGCATGTGTTCCTTCCTGGCCGTGTCGAAAAATGTAAAGACAGCCTTCGGCCTCGGAGTAGCCGTGACGTTCATGCTGGTGATCACCCTCCCCATCAACTATCTGCTGCAGACCTACGTGCTTCAGGCCGGAGCACTGAGCTGGCTCGGCCCCGATTTCGCCGATGTCGACCTCAGCTTCCTGTCGCTGATCATGTTCATCGCGGTAATCGCCTCCATGACGCAGCTGGTTGAAATGGCCGTTGAAAAATACTCACCGTCGCTGTATGCCTCGCTGGGCATCTTCCTCCCGCTGATTGCCGTGAACTGCGCCATACTCGGCGGCTCGCTGTTCATGCAGCAGCGCGGCTTCTCGAGCGTGGGCACAGCCATATGCGCAGGCGCCGGATGGGGTCTCGGCTGGCTTCTGGCCATCGCCGCCATCGCCGCCATCCGCGAACGCGTGGCCACCTACTCCAATGTGCCCGCTCCGCTGCGCGGCATCGGCATAACCTTCATCCTTTGCGCCCTGATGGGTATAGCCTTCATGAGCTTCCTCGGCATAAAGATCTGACAACAAACAACCGCTGAAACAAAACACAGACATAACACTCACGCCATATGACACCACTCATAATGTCGCAAATGGGAGCCACCCTCTTGTCGGGCATAGGCATCTTCCTTGTCATCACACTCCTGCTGGTGATTGTGCTGCTCGTGGCCAAGCACTATCTGGTAAGCTCCGGAAAAGTAACCGTCACCATCAACGACGACCGCAAGGTTGAAGTAGAATCCGGACGCCCGCTCCTGTCGGCTCTCGCCACCGAAAACGTGTTTCTCCCCTCGGCCTGCGGCGGCAAAGGCAGCTGCGGCCAGTGCAAGGTGCGTGTAACCGAAGGCGGAGGCGAAATCCTCCCCACCGAGGCCGTGCATTTCACCCGTAAGGAGATCAAGGATAACTGGCGCCTGGCCTGCCAGGTGAAGGTGAAGAACGACCTCGACATAAAAGTTCCCGCCGAAGTGCTCGACATCAAGGAGTACGAATGCACCGTGGTGTCGAACAACAACGTGGCCACCTTCATCAAGGAGTTCATCGTGGCGCTCCCCGAGGGCGAGCACATGAACTTCATCCCCGGCTCATACGCACAGATCAAGATTCCCCCCTTCCACATCGATTACGACAAGGACATCGACAAGGCATCCATCGGCAAGGAATACCTTCCCGCATGGGAAAAGTTCGGGCTGTTCAACCTCAAATGCGTCAACCCCGAAACCACCGTGCGCGCCTACTCCATGGCCAACTACCCTGCCGAAGGCGACCGCTTCATGCTCACGGTGCGCATAGCCACCCCGCCGTTCAAACCCAAACCCGAAGTTGGATTCATGGACGTGAACCCAGGTATCGCATCCAGCTACATCTTCACCCTGAAACCGGGCGACAAGGTGCTCATGAGTGGCCCCTACGGAGATTTCCATCCCATCTTCAACTCCAAAAACGAGATGATGTGGATCGGGGGCGGCGCCGGCATGGCCCCGCTCCGCGCGCAGATCATGCACATGACCAAGACACTGAAAACCACCGACCGTGTGATGAACTACTTCTACGGCGCACGTGCACTCAACGAAGTGTTCTATCTCGACGACTTCCTGCAGCTTGAAAAGGAATTCCCCAACTTCAAGTTCCATCTCGCGCTCGACCGTCCGGACCCGGCTGCCGATGCCGCAGGCGTGAAATACACCCCCGGTTTCGTGCATCAGGTGATCTACGACACCTATCTCAAGGACCACGAATCGCCCGAGGATATCGAATACTACATGTGCGGCCCCGGCCCGATGAGCAACGCCGTAAACAAGATGCTCGATTCACTCGGTGTTGACCCCGCCAACATCCACTACGACAACTTCGGCGGCTGACGCACCCCTCACTCCGACAATGATCAGAATCCACACAGATTTCAACCTCACACCACTGACCACATTCGGCCTTCCGGCCGGATGTGGCCGTTTCATAGAGTTTGAGAACGCCGACGACCTCCGCCAGCTCCACCGTCAGGGCGAACTTGACGGGGCTCTTCCCATCGGCGGGGGGAGCAACCTGCTGTTCACCCGGCCGTTTTTCAACGGGACCGTCATACACTGCACCGCCAACCGGCCTACGTTCACCCCGGCAGACCCTGACACCGTGCTGTGCCACGCACCGGCCGGTGTCACCCTCGACCGGCTGTGCGCACAGACATGCGAGATGGGGCTGTGGGGACTGGAGAACCTTTCAGGCATCCCAGGAGAGATAGCTGGCGCATCAGTCCAGAATGTGGGCGCCTATGGCACCGAATTCACCGATGTGGTCGTGGAAGTCGAGACATTCGACACACTCACCGGAACCACCCGCACATTCACCCGAGAGGAATGCCGCTACGGTTACCGTGATTCCGCATTCAAACACTCGCCGCTGCTTGGCCATACCATCGTGCTCGGCGCAACAATAGCACTGAGCCGCACTCCACGTCCGCGCCTTAATTATGCAGGACTGGCATCGCGTGTGAACGATATCCCCATGGAACAGCTCACCCCTACCCTGCTCCGCCGGGAGGTTCTCGCGTTGCGCGATTCCAAACTTCCCGATCCTGCCAAGACCGGAAGCGCCGGGAGCTTTTTCAAAAATCCTGTTATAAGCGGTGCAGAATATGACAGTTTGCGTTCCCGGCTGAACATCGACCTGCCCGGACATGTTCTCAATTCAGGGGATGTGAAACTTTCGGCGGCCTGGCTCATTGACCATGCCGGATGCAAACAGCTCACATGCGGTGGAGCCGCATTGTGGCCATCACAGCCATTGGTGCTGGTAAATGCCACCGGCAAAGCCACCGGAGCGGATGTAACGGGGCTTGAGAACCTCGTTATCCGGCAGGTGCATGAGAAGTTCGGAATCAGGCTGAGTGCCGAAGTGGTCCACATCGGTTAATACCGGGTCCTTTTCACACATTCGGAAGGCTTTATCCGCCCGCCCACTCCAGCACTCTTTATCCACATTCATCCCTCTACCAGTCACACCTCAAAATTACCCCCGACATGAGTTCATTCATTATCGAAGGAGGCCGCCCGCTAAGCGGCGAAATCGTACCACAGGGAGCGAAAAACGAAGCGCTGCAGGTTATAAGCGCCACCTTGCTCACATCCCGCGAAGTCCTTATCGACAACGTGCCTGAAATCAGCGACGTGAAGAACCTCATAGAGCTGCTCCGCATGATGGGTGTGAAAGTGGAACGCCATGCAAGGGGGAGCTATTCGTTCTGCGCCTCCGACATCGACACTGACTATGTGCTGAGCGCTGATTTTGTACGCCGTTGTGCGGCCCTGCGCGGCTCTGTACTTGTGGTCGGCCCCATTCTCGGCCGTTTCGGCAAGGCATATTTCCCAAAACCCGGAGGCGACAAAATAGGGCGCCGCAAAGTGGACACCCATATCCAGGGGTTTGTAAATCTCGGTGCCACCTATACCTACGAGGCCGACAAGAAAGCCTACCTGCTTGAATCAGCAGGCCCTCTGAAAGGCACCTACATGCTTCTGGACGAGGCGTCGGTGACCGGTACGGCCAATATCATCATGGCAGCCGCCTGCGCCGAAGGCACATCCACCATCTACAATGCAGCCTGCGAGCCCTATGTGCAGCAGCTCTGCTCTCTGATGGCTCAGATGGGCTACAGACTCGGAGGCATCGGCTCGAACCTCATATCCGTAGAAGGGAACCCTGACCTTTCAGCCCGTGCAGGCTCGCCGATACACCACACGATCCTACCCGACATGATAGAGGTGGGAAGTTTCATCGGAATGGCAGCCATCACCCGCAGCGACCTGACCATAAAGAATGTAAGCTACCGCAACCTGGGCATCATCCCCGAAAGCTTCCGGCGCCTCGGCATACAGATTGACCAACGTGGCGACGACATCCATGTGCCGGCGCTCGACAGCTATGTGATAGAAACCTCGCTCGACGGCTCCATCATGAACATCGCCGACGCACCGTGGCCCGGTCTGACCCCCGACCTCCTGAGCGTGATGCTGGTTGTGGCCACCCAATGCCGCGGCAGCGTGCTCATCCATCAGAAAATGTTCGAGAGCCGACTTTTCTTTGTCGACAGTCTCATAGACATGGGGGCACAGATTCTGCTGTGCGACCCCCACCGCGCCGTAGTCATAGGCCACGACCACAAGTTCACCCTGCGCGCCAACAAAATGAGTTCTCCGGATATCCGTGCCGGCATTGCATTATTGCTTGCGGCCATGTCGGCAAAGGGTGTGAGCACAATCGGCAATATCGAGCAGATTGACCGCGGATACGAAAGCATCGACCTGCGCCTGAACAATCTCGGTGCATCGATAACGCGCGTCGACTGAATGTCCACACAGACACGGCCGATGACCTGTGGAATAGCGTTCATAGCATAGCCATAGCCACACAACAACTTCCCGTCCTTTTCCTTTTGGGCGGGAAGTTGGCATTTTTTGGATATTTCAACTTATTACGGAAATTTTTCGTTAATTAGTTGTACCTTTGCCACAATTCCCAATCAAGTCTATTTCGTGCTATGATCACTTTCATGATTACGCTCTTCGTGATAGGTTATGTACTTATCGCACTTGAGCATGTTCTTCACATTAACAAAGCTACTTTCGCGTTGATAATGAGCGGCGTCCTTTGGGCGGCGTATGCTCTTTGCGGTCACGATCCGAATCTGTCGGCCGACCTCGTCACATCTCTGGGCGACACTTGTGAAATCATAGTGTTCCTCATCGGAGCAATGACCATTGTGGAGCTTATCGACCGTTACGGAGGATTCAATATAATCATACACCGGATACACGCCTCCAACAAGCGCGGCCTGATGTGGGTGCTTGCATTCGTGGCATTCTTCCTTTCCAGCATTCTCGACAACATGACTACGACCATCATCATGGTCATGATGCTGCGGCGCATGCTTGCCGACCAGAAAGAACGCTGGACCTTCGCCTGTGTCATTGTAATAGCCGCCAACAGCGGAGGCGCATGGTCGCCCATCGGCGACATCACCACCATCATGCTGTGGATGAAGAACTACGTCTCGTCGATCGACCTGATTGTCAACCTGATTGTGCCTTCGATAGTATCGGTAGTCATCCCCACCATGATTGCCACCCGCTATATAAAGAGCGAACCGGTGGAACAGCTCAATGCCAACGATACCCGCATAGGCTATGAAATGAGCCGACATCACCGTAAATTGTCCATCGCCATCCTGATATGCGGCGTGGCCGGGCTGCTTTTCGTTCCTGTATTCAAATCCATCACCCACCTGCCCCCCTACATGGGCATCCTCATCTCACTGGGTGTTCTCTGGCTCATCACCGAAATAATCGTGCGCCACTATCGCCTCGACGGCAAAATCGAGGGACGCATATCCCAAGTGGTGCGCCACATAGACATGTCAACCATCCTGTTCTTCCTGGGCATTCTCCTCTCTGTGGGCGCGCTGCAGCAGGCCGGAATTCTCAACCACCTGGCCCACTGGCTCAACGACTCCATCCATCAGCCCTATCTTATCAACGGCATCATCGGCATCCTCTCCTCAATCGTGGACAACGTGCCCCTGGTGGCAGCCTGCATGAACATGTATCCGGTAATGACGGAATCCATGATTGCCGCTTCCGCCGATCCGACCTACGCAGCCTTCTTCGTGGAGGACGGTCTGTTCTGGCATCTGCTCACTTTCTGCGCCGGCGTGGGCGGCTCACTGCTCATCATCGGCTCGGCGGCCGGTGTAGTGGCCATGGGCATCGAGAAAATCCCGTTCCTATGGTATGCACGCCGCATCACATGGCTGGCGTTCCTGGGCTATGTGGCCGGCATAGTATGCATCTGGCTTGAAACCTTTATCATCTCCATCTAACATTTTGCCCCGGCGGTTGTTCTAACTGACAGATAACATCTAATAAACAAGATTATGAACGACCGCCTTTCATACGAGGAGAAAAAAGAACTTCCCGACAGTGTGTTCGGGCTTCCTGAACGCCGTGAATACCCCATGCCCGACGCCGCACATGTGCGTGCCGCCGAAGCCTACTTCCGCTATTGCCCCGACGACCTCAAGCCCAAACTGGCCAAAGCCATAATGGACCGCGCCCGCCAGTTCGGTGTCGACGTGGAAAGCCCTGTAGTGCTCGCCTATGCCAACGAGTAAACATGCCCATGCGTAACCACGCGACGGGAGGCCCTGCGGCCAGCCTGAAATGCGTCCTGACTGCCCGCAGTCTATTAAATTTACTAAATTTGGGGTAATCTTAACCAAATAAATTTTAAGATTCGCGGCGTATTGCATACCTTTGTTCCCAAATTGCCCGTAGCCGAAAGCCATGGGCCGTAATCAAATGCGCCACTTCTCACATCATGAAGGAAGAATATAAGGATATTGCCCCATACGACGACACCGATTTCCAGCCGATTATGGCCGAACTGGTCAAAGAGCCCGGTTTTGAAAACGCAATCCGCTATGTGATGCCCGATGCCAACTATTCCGAAATGGCCGAAGAGCTGCTGAAGGTGAAGGGCAAAGAGGAATTCCAGCAAAAGGTAATGTTTCCCATCCTTAATCTGCTGGAACAAAAAACAACCGCCGGAGTTACCGAATCCGGCCTGGATCACATCCTCCCGCAACATAACGTGCTGTTCATCTCGAATCACCGCGACATTGTGCTGGACGCCTCGTTTCTCGGCCTTACCATGATTCGCCGCGGATGGCCGGCACAGGAAGTCGCCCTGGGCGACAACCTGCTCATCTACGAATGGATCGAGCGTCTTGTACGCCTCAACAAAGGTATAATAGTAAAGCGCAACCTGCGTCTCACCAAGGCTCTTGAGGCAGCGCGCCAGCTTTCGGGCTACATGCACTACTGCATTCAGGAAAAGCATGAATCGGTGTGGATTGCACAGCGCGAAGGCCGTGCCAAGGACTCCAACGACGTCACACAGGAGAGCGTCATCAAGATGCTTGCGCTTGCGGGCGAAAGCGACTCCATCGTGGGACGCCTGCTTGAACTGAACATCACCCCTACCTCCATCTCCTACGAATACGACCCGAACGACTATCTGAAGGCTCGTGAGTTTCTGGCACGCCGCCGCGACCCGGAATTCAAAAAGTCGCAGCGCGACGACCTGTTCAGCATGGAAACGGGCATACTGCAGTACAAGGGCCGCGTGCACTTCGCCATCGGCGAATGCATCAACGACAAGCTCCGCGAAATGCCGGCCGACATCGACAAGGTTGAGGCCGTACGCCGCGTATGCGCGCTGATCGACCGCGAAATCCATCTCGGCTACCGCATCTATCCCAACAACTACATAGCCTACGACAGGCTCAACAACACCTCCCGTTTTGCCGGAGAATACACCGACGCCGACATGGCTGACTTCGACAAATATGTTGACGCACAGCTCGACAAAGTGGATTTGCCCGACATAACACCCGAAGAACGCGAATTCATGCGCATGCAGATCATGGCCATGTACGCCAACCCCCTCACCAACCAGCTGGCAGCCAAGGGGGAATAACAAATCGACCCACCCCCTAAAACCCACCACGCCATGAGAGCCCCCTTTGTAGCATTGTTGACAATTCTTTTGGTGTGTCTCGCAGCCGACGCCTACATCTACGTGCAGCTACGGCGCAGGTGTAAAAGCCGGTTCTGGCCTCTCGTCCAGCTTGTAAGCGCCCTGCTGCTTCTGGGCATGATGATAGTGGAGATGTGTCTGCTTCCGAAGCAGATCGGCGAAAAACAGCTGTTAGGTAAGATGTGGCTTCTCTACACTTATCTGAGCATATATCTGCCCAAATACGTTGCCATCCTTTTCGATCTCATCGCTTCGTTGCCGCGCCTGTGGCACCGCCACCGTATCAAATGGCTTACGGCCACCGGCATCGGGGCAGCCGTGGTGATTTTCGCCGCCATGTGGTGGGGAGCGCTCATCAACCGCTTCAACATAGATGTCACACATGTGGATGTGCCCGTTCCGGGACTGCCCGCGTCGATGAACGGACTGCGCATCGTGCAGTTCTCCGACCTGCATACAGGCACCTTCGGGCGCGACACCACATTCACAAACGAACTTATAGACAGCATAAATGCCCAGCATGCCGACGTGATTGTGTTCACAGGCGACATTGTCAACCGCCATTCAGGCGAGATGGAGCCGTTTGTACGTACCCTCTCAAGGCTGCATGCGCCCATGGGAGTGTACGCCATCCTCGGCAACCACGATTACGGCGACTACTTCAACTGGCCCGCACCGCAGATAAAGCAGGCCAACATGCAGCTGCTTTACGACCTTTACAAGCAGACCGGCATCCGCCTGCTGCGCAACGAAACGGTGTGGTTGCGCCGTGGTGCCGATTCTCTTGCCCTCATCGGTGTGGAAAACATCGGCGAACCGCCGTTCACCACCTACGGCTCGCTCAGACGGGCATATCCGAATCTTTCCGACAGCATTCCCAAAGTGCTCCTGTCGCACAATCCGCGCCACTGGACCGACTCAATTGCCACCGACCCTGCAGCCAACGTTGCGCTCACACTATCGGGCCATACCCACGCTATGCAGATTGAGATCGGCAAGTGGTCGCCATCAGCCTGGCGCTACGACACATGGGGCGGCATGTACACCGACGATGCTCACCGCCAGCTCTATGTCAACATCGGTGCAGGCACCGTGGGTATGCCGATGCGCATAGGCGCCACACCTGAGATAACAGTGATTACCCTCCACTCCATACCATGACCTCAGAAAAGACCATCGACTCAATCATTGCCATTGAACTGGGACTGGAACCCAAGTTCGTATCAGCCGTGCTCAACCTGCTTGCCGACGGGGCCACCATACCGTTCATAAGCCGCTACCGCAAGGAAGCCACCGGCAACATGGATGAAGTGTCGATTTTCCGCATCGAGCAGCGGGCCAAGGAACTTGACGACCTGTCGAAACGAAAGGAATACATTCTTAACACCATCGACAGCCAGCAGAAACTCACCCCCGAGCTCCGCGAACGTATAGAGCACTGTTTCGACCTGAATGTGCTTGAGGACATATATCTGCCCTATAAGCCCAAACGGCGCACCCGTGCCCATGTTGCTCGCGAAAACGGGCTTGAACCGTTGGCAAAAATCATCATGTCGCAACGGCTCAAAAGCCTGCCGGAAGCCGCCGCGCGGTTCATTTCCGAAAATGTGCCGGATGCGGACACAGCCCTGAAGGGCGCCTCCGACATAATTGCCGAATGGGTAAACGAGAACGAGGCCGTGCGCAACCGCGTGCGCCGCCAGTATTCCCGCTATGCCACCGTGAAATGCAAGGTGGTGAAAGGGAAAGAGGAGGAGGGCGCCAACTACGCCAATTATTTCGACTTCTCCGCCCCACTCAACCGCGTAGGCTCGCATGCCTATCTGGCCATGCGCCGCGGCGAGAACGAAGGATTCCTGAAGGTCTCCATCGAGGTTGACAACGACCGTACACTCGACGGTATCTACCCCATGTTCCTGAAAAGTCACGGCTCCGACGAGGTGCACGACTTCATACTCGACGCTGTCGACGATGCCTACAAACGGCTCACCCGTCCGGCCATTGAGAACGAGTTTGCCGGCATGGCCAAACTGAAAGCCGACGAGACGGCTATCAATACCTTCGCCGACAATCTGCGCCAACTGTTGCTGGCATCTCCGCTCGGATCAAAACGTATAATGGGAGTGGACCCCGGCTTCCGCACCGGATGCAAGGTGGTGTGCCTCGACGCCAACGGCAATCTGCTCTGCCACGACGTGATTTATCCCACGCCCCCCAACAACCGCATTGACGAAGCTGCCGAAAAGGTGCTCACGCTGGTTCGCCGACACCGCATCGAAGCCATCTCGCTCGGCAACGGTACGGCAAGCCGCGAGACGGAGCGTTTCCTGAAATCGCTGAAATTCGACCACGAGGTGCAGATACATGTGGTCAGCGAGAACGGGGCTTCGGTCTACTCCGCATCGAAAATAGCGCGTGACGAATTTCCCGACCACGATGTGACGGTGCGTGGCGCCGTCTCCATCGGACGCCGCCTCATGGACCCCCTGGCCGAACTTGTGAAAATCGACCCGAAAGCCATCGGTGTGGGCCAGTATCAGCACGATGTGGACCAGTCCAAGCTCAAGGCATCGCTCGACATGACCGTTGAATCATGTGTCAACTCGGTGGGAGTGGACGTCAACACCGCCTCACGCGAGCTGCTCTCCTACGTATCGGGCATCGGCGATACCCTTGCAGCCAATATAGTTTCGTTCCGTGCCGCCAACGGCGACTTCCCGTCGCGCGAAGCCATCAGACGCGTGCCCCGTATGGGCCCGAAGGCTTTCGAGCAGGCAGCCGGGTTCCTGCGTGTACCAACCGGCGCCAATATTCTTGACAACACGGCAGTGCATCCCGAACGCTACCCTCTCGTGGCGCGTATGGCCGCTGACGCAGGGTGCTCGCTCGACGAATTCATCCATTCGCCCGAACGCTTCCGTGCAACCGACCTCTCGCGATATGTGGATGGAGAAACGGGCATGGCAACCCTCACCGACATCATCGCGGAGCTTGAAAAGCCGGGACGCGACCCGCGCGAAAAAGCCACGGTTATGGAGTTCGACGATTCGATAACCGACATAAACGACCTGCGCGAAGGGATGGTGCTCCCCTGCATTGTCAACAATATCACCGACTTCGGCGCATTTGTGGATCTCGGGATTCATAAAAGCGGACTTATCCACATATCGCAGATGGCCGAACGTAGGGTTTCACATCCGTCGCAGGTAGTGAAACTCAACCAGCATCTCAAGGCCAAGGTTATTGATATAGATATACGCCGCGGACGCATAGCTCTGACTCTAAAAGGCGTTGACCAGGACTGATGGAGAACCGTATTCTGATCGGGATAGGCAGCAACGTACCCTCACGGGCCGAAGAGGTGTCGCGTGCCATGCTCTGGCTGCGGCGCTACATGAGCACATCCAACGAAACTATGCCCTACCCTACGGCTCCGGATGGTGAACCGGCGTCGACGCCGGAATATCTGAATGCCGTGATCGAGGGACTCACACCCCACGACATTGAGTTCCTGCAGAGCAAGTTCAAGGCATACGAACGGCGTCGGGGCAGATTGCCGGAACACCGCAGTCAGGGCCATATCATAATCGACATAGATCTGGTGGCATTCAACGGAGAGATTCTTAAAACCGAGGAATACGAATCCGTTCATTTCCGCCGTGGGCTGGAACTGCTCAAATTCCCTTCAAGTCCCACGGAATAAACCGCACCTGCCGCGTGCAGTGCTTCTTCAAGCCGCTGCCGCCTCTCCGCTCCAAGCCTGCGCGACAACACCACGCACCCCGGGCGCAGGGCAGCCACCAGTTGCTCGATGTCCCCCCGGAATCCGGTTGTCACAATCATAAAATCCGCATTGTGCATATCAGGGCGTCCCGCAGCATCCTCCGGTGTCAGCGGACGGTTCAACAGCACCATCCGCACATCTCCTATCCGCCACACCGCGCTGTCGGCCTCAATCCACGCAGAGCGGAACGGTGTCGAAACAATATCAAGCGAATCGATGCCACGGCGCGCCATATAGTCGCCGAGCCTGAAATTAAGACGCTCCCGCAGTCCGGCATGATGCCGCACCGGCGCATCGGTGAGAACCACGGCGCGATGTCCGTCGCCGGCAAGCACCGTCGTACCATAGAAATCATAGAGAGCCGACACATGCGGTTCATACCGATTGTCCGCACATATCCAATTCACGCCCCACACGGCGCCCAGCACCATAATTCCGGCCAAAACCGGAGCCAGCTTCTTTCTTTTCAACGATACCCACAGCATACAGAGCGCCACATAGCCTGCCGCCACCAACGGCCAACCTGGATAGACGGCCCGGATTGCGCCGCCGTCTACCCCGGCAATCCAGCCGCACACCGTAGCCATTGCCTCATAAATGCCGTTCTCAACCCACGCGGCCCACGCCACAGGCAACCCAGCCCATGACAGAACCACCATCAGCACGCCAATAATCATGAATGGAGGCAACAGCAGGCTCAGCGGCAGATTGGCGGCCAGAAACAATAACGGCATCTGATGAAAATAATATGCCGAAAGGACACATGTGCCTGCCATGGCGCAAATGCTCACCGCACACCACTGCCACAACAGAAGCACAACCCAAGGATATCGTTTCGGCAGACGCATGTAAGGCATGAACATAAGGATGGACGACACGGCCGAAAATGATAACTGGAAGGCAGGCGAGAACAGGCTCCGCGGTGTCACCACAAGTATGACTATTGCTGCCAGACACAGATTGTTCATTGACGACGAGCCTCGGAACAGCAACTGTCCGCCGATCAGCATCGAGGCCATCACGGCCGTACGTGTCACTGACGGCGGGAATCCAACCAGAGCCACATAGAACCACACTGCCAGCAGCACGCACAACCGCCCGGCATGCCTGTGTCCGGCAAGACTCAGCGGCCAGAACAGCAGTGAAACCATAAAGGCGATAACTGCAACATGCATTCCGCTCAGTGCCAGCACATGAGCCGTCCCGGACAGAGCGAAACGCTCTCGCACCACCGGCGAAAGCATATCGTCGTTTCCGGTGAGCACCGCATCGAGCATATCGGCGGCGTTGGGCGAAAGTCCGCACTTGTAGAATATGAAATGAGACAGCTGCGACCGCCAGCGGTCAAGCGTGTGGCGCCAGCCGGTGGCAGGAGATACAATCTGCAGATCCCCGGCCCCCACATGCGCGGTGGCGCTTACGGCATTGCGCAGATAATATCCGCGCGGGAAAAATTCATCGGGTGCGAGATAATGTTCGGTAAGCGGGCGGACCGGCGCGCGGAACTCAATCCCGTCGCCTGCTTCTACCAAGGGAAGCATGGCATGATAGCTCACAGCCACGTTGGCATAGCCATCGGGGGTGTCGGTCCTTACAAGCAGGCGTTGATTATAGTCCGACCTCGTCACGGCTGTGACAACACCGGTGTGGAGGTGTGGCTCATTGTCCGCTTCGAAGGCTATCGGCTGCGGATTGCCTACGGCTGCCACTGCAACTCCGATTGCCGCAAAAAGAAACGACGAGGATACCCGGCGCATTCGCGCCATAAAAAAGGCGATGCATGCCACGGCAGTCAGAACCGCGGCATACACCGTATAATCAGGCATGAGGCAACCGGCCGCTATCCCGGCCATGAATGCCACCGTGGGAAACAGAAGCGGCACCGACGACAGCAATGGTTGCGGAGTGTTCAAAAGAGGAGAGTGTTAGGTTATGCGATGCCGGAAAGAGGTTCGTTAAGAGTGTCAGCTTATCGTGTTCATAACCACGAAGAAGCTGCTTACACCGATAAGAATCCAGAGAAGCACTGCCAGCAGCAGCGGACGCACACCCACTTTTTTCACCATGCCGAGTGACAGCCCCGCGCCGATGAAGAACAGGGTGACAACCAGCGCTTTCTTCGATATATATACAATGGTGTCGCTGACAGCCTGAGGTATGCCGCAGTAGGTGTTGATAATCATGGCAAGCACGAAAAGGAAGATGAACCAGGGTATGGAAATCTTTCCCCCCTGCTTGTCGCGGAAGATGAACATTGTGACAAATGCCAGCGGAATAATCCACAGCGCACGGGTACACTTAATCAGGGTGGCTATCTCACAAGCCTCGCGGCCATAGGCATCTCCGGCACCGACCACCGACGATGTATCGTGGATAGCGATGGCTGCCCACGTGCCGAACTGCGCCTGGCTCATGTCGAAATAATGTCCGATGGGCGGAAAGATAAAGAGGGCTATGGCGTTGAGAATGAAGATTACGCCCAACGACACGGCCATCTCATGGTCATCGGCCTTAAGCACCGGCCCCACGGCGGCAATGGCGCTTCCGCCACAGATGGCCGTACCTGACGAAATGAGATAGGAGGTCTTGCGGTTCAGGTTCATCCATATTCCGAGCATTACGCCGAACACCATGACACCGATAACCGATACCACGGTGAACATCATTCCTTCGGCACCGCTTTTGAGTGCTGTGGTTACGTTCATGCCGAAACCAAGCCCCACCACCGAGGCCTGCAACAGATATTTGGAACCTTTTTTATTGAATTTCGGGAACGGCATCGGAAATATGAACGCAAACACCAGACCTGCGAAAAGCGCGAGGGCCGGTGTCACGAGTTCACTCCCCCCAAAGGCCTTGAGGGGCAACGCTATAAGGATGATTGCAAGTATGTAGACATATTTGGCTGCGTTGTTCATAATTATTACTGTCAGATTTATATTTATTATGATAGTTTTGCGATTTCAGAAAATCAGCGGGCGTTCCATATCTCCCACGACTCGAACGCCTGCAGGAGCAACATCTCCAGACCGTTCTTCACCACTGCACCATGTTCGGCAGAACGCTTCATGAACAAGGTCACATCGGGATTGTACAGAAGGTCGTAGCACAGAAAGTCCGATGTAATCAGGTCGTAGGGTATATCGGGACAGCTGTCCACGTGGGGATACATCCCCAGGGGGGTGGTGTTTACAATAACATTGTGCGTGTGCATCACTTCGGGGGTAAGCTCTGCATATGTGAGGACGCCTTCACGTTTGGTGCGCGACACAAGTGTAGGCTTTACGCCCAAATCCTCGAGAGCACAGCATACGGCCCGCGACGCTCCGCCTGTGCCAAGCACAAGCGCCTCCTTCTGATGGGGTTTAAGCATCGATTCAATCGACATCTTGAATCCGGCATAATCGCTGTTGAAGCCGATCAGACGGAAATCGTTGTCGGATTTTCCTCGGACAATCTGCACCACATTGACGGCACCTATACGCTGCGCCACAGTATCTATATCATCGAGATACGGCAGAATCTGCTGCTTGTAGGGAATCGTGACATTAAGGCCGGCGAGGGCAGGATTCTCTGCCAGCACCTCCATCAGATCGCCGATATCCGGAATCTCGAAGTTCACATACCGGGCATTGATACCCTCCGATTCAAACTTACGGTTGAAGAATGTCTGCGAAAACGAATGACCCAGCGGGTAGCCTATCAGTCCGAAAATTTTCTCATTTTTAGCCTTCATCGTTGGCGAGATTAGATGTGACACGACCGCATGCCGGCACTCAATCCGATGCCCGGGTATCCGCATCCATAAGAATACGGGACGCATGCAATTATTATTTTGCAAAAATACGATTTTTTCAACTTTTCCAGCTTTTTTAGCGGCATTTATATTCCGTGAAATTTTTTCAAACGTTCTTTAATGCATTTTATATGCCGATTATCATGGCTGCAATGAATTTTGCGTTGAAAAATTTATTAAATTTGCATATTACTAAAAAAACGCTTACACTGCATTCATCGTAATGAAATATATCGGAGCACACGTACCGGTCCATGGCAAATTGGCAGAGGCACCGGTTTTTGCCAACCAACTCGGGATGAAAGCCTTCGCGCTTTTCACCCGCAATCCTTCGCGCTGGAAAGCGCCCGAACTGAAACCCGACGACGTCGCCCTCTTCCGCCACAACTGCAGCGACCTGGGCTACGACCCTCGATTCATACTTCCCCATGATGGCTTTTTGATAAACCTCGGCTCACCCGACCCGGTCAAGCTGGCCATGTCGCGTGAGGCATTTTTCGACGAGATGCAACGGTGCAGCACGCTGGGGCTGACCATGCTCAACTTCCACCCCGGCTCGCACCTCAACGCAATCACACCGGAGGAATGCATCTCCACCATCGCCGAATCAGTCAACATGGCGCTTGAACGCACATCGGGCGTGACGGCCGTAATTGAGTCCACTGCCGGACAGGGTTCAAATCTGGGCTACCGTTTCGAACAGATCGCCGCAATCATCGACGGCGTCAGGGACAAGGAGCGCATCGGGGTATGCATCGACACCTGCCATACTTTCGCTGCGGGCTACGACCTCTCCACTCCGAAAGGCTACGAAAACACCTGGCGGGAGTTCGACAGCATTATAGGCATGCACTATCTCCGCGGCATGCACATCAACGATTCCAAAAAAGGTCTTGGCTCGCGCGTCGACCGCCATGCCCCGGTAGGCAAAGGGGAGCTGGGCGAACCTTTTTTCCGGATGCTCATGGCCGACCCGCGTATGGATAACATCCCACTGATTCTCGAAACGCCCGACGAAGTGATCTGGAAAGACGAAATCAATTGGCTTTACAACCTTCCCGGAGCACTCTGACACCGGCATGAGTATCAGCCGCATCTTTAACCGCAAAATGAACTTCTTACTTACATCTTCATCATCTTTTTTAATCACCAATGAAAACTAAACCGGATTTAAGTTTCTGGAAACTTTGGAACCTAAGTTTCGGCTTCTTCGGCGTGCAGATAGCCTATGCACTGCAGAGCGCAAACGTAAGCCGCATTTTCGCCACCCTCGGCGCCGACCCACACGACCTGAGCTATTTTTGGATTCTCCCGCCATTGATGGGACTGATTGTCCAACCGATAGTAGGCTCTGCGTCCGACAAGACCTGGACCCGCTTCGGGCGTCGCTTACCATACCTTATCATCGGAGCTGTTGTGGCCGTGATAGTGATGTGCCTGCTCCCCAATGCCGGAAGTTTCGGCCTCACCGTATCATCAGCCATCCTTGTCGGCCTTTTCGCGCTGATGCTCCTCGACACATCGATCAACATGGCCATGCAGCCGTTCAAGATGCTTGTGGGCGACATGGTGAACGAACGTCAGAAGGGCCTGGCCTACTCCATACAGAGCTTTCTGTGCAACGCAGGCTCCATCGTGGGCTATGTGTTCCCGTTCATCCTCACTTGGATCGGTTTCCGCAACACTGCGGCCGCCGGCGTGATTCCGCAGACAGTGGTCTTCTCCTTCTACTTCGGAGCTGCCATCCTGCTGCTCTGCGTCATCTATTCCCTCGTAAAAATCAAGGAATGGCCGCCGCAGACTTATGCCGAATACAACGGAGGCGCCAGCCAGAACAAGACTGAGGAGAAAACCAACCTCATAAAACTGCTGGTAAAGGCCCCCTCCACATTCTGGACCGTAGGGCTTGTGCAGTTCTTCTGCTGGTTCGCATTCCTGTTCATGTGGACTTACACCAACGGCACCGTGGCGCAGAATGCATTCAACTGTCCTGAGACAACCACCATCCACGGCATCGAACAGACCGGCGCCGACGGCCGGGTGGAGGCCACATACGATGCTAAATTCATCCTCACTGCCGATTCGATGCTCATTGTCAGCAACGGTAAGGCCGCAGCCGACGGCTTTGTGGACGCCGACGGCACATTCCACGAGGCAAACACTCTTGCGCTGCTGAGACCCGGTAACAAAGTCCCCGAGCCTGTCATCGACAACTCTCTCATCGCCTCCCACGAGGGGATAGCCCTTTATCAGTTTGACACACCTGTCTCCACGGCCGGTGCGACCCTGATTATTGACGGCAAACAGCGTCTGATAACCTCGCAGATCACACTCGTCGACCGTCTGTCGCAACTTGGCGACAACGCTCATATCATCCTTGCCGACATCTACACCCATGATCCCAAATCGGGTGCTCTCTTCCTCGACGGCACCTCCACAGCCACCTTGGCAAACCCCGCCGAATGCCGTTTCAACACCTCGGTAGTGCTCAACACCGAGTCCAAGGAATATAACGACGCAGGCAACTGGGTAGGCATCCTCTTCGCAGTCCAGGCCATTGGCTCCGTGCTGTGGGCTGTCTGCCTCCCCATGTTCCGCAACCGCAAGTTCTCCTACTCGCTCAGTCTGCTGCTCGGAGCTGCAGGATTCATCACTGCCGGCCTGTTCAATAACCCCTACATGCTGTTCATATCATTCGCGCTCATAGGCTGCGCATGGTCGGCAATGCTGGCATGGCCGTTCACAATCCTGACAAACTCGCTGCGCAACGGCAACATAGGCGCATACCTCGGCCTGTTCAACTGCTCGATATGCATTCCGCAGATTGTGGGCGCACTGCTCGGCGGATGGATTCTGTCGATGCTCGGCAACCCCGACCAGCTGGCTCCACAGTACATGATGATGATAATTGCCGGCATCTCGCTCATTCTGGGTGCGATTTCCGTAACCATCATCAAAGAGGCTCCGGCACCCGAAAGCAAAACAGCCTGAGTTTCCCTCCCGTAAGGAAAAAAACGGTGCGCCTTTTTCATTGTGGCGCACCGTTCTTTTTTACACAGAAGAGAAAATTTCGTAGTTTTCTCTCTGATCTGGATCTCCGCCGGCATCACTGCCTACGGCTATCCATAGAAATGTATGATTACTGTTTCTTAAGTAAGTATTCGAATTTATTTATATCTTTTCAAATATAAACCTCAGGGCGAACAAACAATCGCCCACAATCCCGGCCACAGCCTCGCAGGTGAATTCCACCTGACGCCCCACACTCCCGATTATACTTTCCACAGTATCGGCAAACGTGAAATCATTGCACAACAATTCCTCCGGCATTGATTCAATAGCATCGTCCGCCAGATATTCCGGCGACGCACTCTCTCCGGCCACCATACACAGCACACACAGAAGAACAACAAGAAACAAAACAAGCTTTTTCATTAGTCAGAGGTGATAATTGAACGACGGCATCCGGCATTACCGATAACCGTATGTTTCTGATTTGATTCACAAAATTATGGATTTGTACGCTTTTCAATCTCAACAAATGTTGAGAGATGCCTATGGATTACATTATTTTTCGCAGTCGGCTCAGATGTGTAGGCGATATATTAAGAAAAGATGCGATATCTTTCAGTGAAAACAGCGAAAACAAATCGGGATGCTTTGAAAGAAGTTCTCTGTATCGCTCCTGCGGCGACTTGCAGTAAAGTGCCATGTAGCGGTGATATATCTGCATGAACAGCAGTTCCGATGTATAAAGCATTAGCCTTTCAAACGAAGAATCACTGTGCAGGCGTTCCACCAGAGCCTTGACGGGATAACAATAAATCTCGCACTCTGAATCGGCAATGATTGATACACGCGATTTGATTCCGCGCAACGAGAACGGATAATCCGCAACGAACTCGCCGGCGAATTCAAGTCCCACAACATGCTCCGAACCATCTTCGCCATAAATCAAATATTTAAGCGTCCCGGATTTAACGAATCCCACATATCTGGCCACTTCATCCACACGGCAGAACTCTTCACCCTTCGCGTAGGTAATCAGTTCACCCTCCTCAATGCAGAGCCGGCGCCAGTAGTCCATCTCCGGTGCATCCATATATGAATTGAAACAATCGGTCATATCGGATTTATACAATTATAACGCACATCACAGCGTAATCACGACACACGCCTCGCAACGGTGCAAAAAACGTTCCTAAAAACAAAACTCCGAATCGCCGCTCAAAGCCCAAAGCGCTATGTCAGCCCCTCACAGAGGGAACATAAAAGGCTTAAAGCACATTACCGACAATTCACAATGCAAATATATGAAAAATCCACAATTTACCCCCCCCTCTTGTTAATATACGTTAACTTCACTATATTTTTAATGACCGTAATTTCCGATAAATTCGGATAAGTTCTGATAATTCTTATAAGAGTTATCAGAACTTATCCGAATTTATCAGAATTATCCGAATTTATCAGAATTATCAGAATTTATCAGAATTATCAGAATTTATCAGAGCATATCTGCTGCCGATGCCTGCGCTGGTGCCCGGCTTGGTTGTTAGGGCGGC
>UQER01000033.1 GCA_900540205.1 uncultured Porphyromonadaceae bacterium
AGAGCAAAGGACTGAAAATCCTTGTGTCCCCGGTTCGATTCCTGGTGGCACCACTGAAAATCAGAGAGTTACAGAAGTGTAGCTCTCTTTTTTGTTCTTTGGACTTGGGAATGACACGGAAAGCTCCCTGTGGAGCGGTATTATGCTTACTTCTTGATGTGCAGTTGATTGGATATGATAAGGAAAGCGGAAATCTCCGACGCGGAAGCCATTGCGTCGATTTATAACGGATATGTGACAGGCACTGATATCACCTTCGAGGAAGAGCCGGTGCCGGTCGATGAGATGGCTGCGCGGATAGCTGGAGTCTCATCACGCTTCCCCTATTTAGTGTGGGAAGAGGACGGCGAGGTGCTGGGCTATTGCTATGCTCACGCATGGAAAGGGCGTTCGGCCTACCGCTATACGGCCGAGACCACCGTCTACCTGTCGCCTTGTGCTGTTGGCCGGGGCATCGGGATGGCTCTTATGTCGCATCTCGTTGCCGATTGCCGGGCCATAGGGCTAAAGGCGTTGGTTGCCTGCATCACAGATGGGAATGCCGCAAGCAACGCACTGCATGAGAAACTGGGGTTCAGACAGGTGTCACATTTCGAGAAAGTGGGAATGAAGTTCGGACGGTGGCTGGATGTTGTTGATTATGAGTTGATTCTGAGTTGATTCTGTGATGACAGAGAGGGGCGGCAGAAGCTGTTACTGATGGCAGATGCTGTTGCGATAGGCTTTCAGATCCTTTTCCGGAAACCGGGTTAGTGCTGTGTCGAACTCGCGGAGTATTGCGGTACTTTTATGCATTCACACGCCTTATGGATTTCATAACATTCAACTTGACGAGGATTAACTGGGTCAAAGGTGATGCCTAATCTCTCAGACAGCCGATTGGGATTACCTTTACTCCGTCCTCGCGGGTGTATGCCATTTCTCCGCCTGTGAGAACGATCATTAAATCCGGTTCGCGAAGTCTGATTTGCTTTTCTGTTTTGTTCTTCTCTGCTACAAGGCGTTTGATTTCAAGGAGATGCTTTGCCCCATCCTCAATCTCTTGACTGCCGAGTTTACATTCGATAAGTGCGTATCGTCCGTCATCAAGGTGTAAAACAGCATCAGCTTCTAAACCAAAGCGATCGTGATAATATGACAACCGTCCACCCAATGCTTGCGAATAGACCCGCAGGTCGCGGAAGCAGAGACATTCAAAAATGAATCCGAATGTATTAAGGTCAAGTTCAAGACTCTCGGGAGATGCTCCCAAAGAAGCAACGGCGATAGAGGGGTCCACAAAACAACGCTTCTTTCCTGTGCGTATTACCGTCTTTGAACGAATGGCCGGCGACCATGCCTCTATGTCGTCTATGACAAACAGTTTTTCCAACGCGCCAACATAATCGTCAAACGTCGGCATAGATGTTCCTTCCATCTCCTCCGCAACATCTGCAACCATAGAAGTTTTCTTCGCCAGAGTACAGATATTCCGAGCATAAGAACGAAGAATCAGTCGAGCCAATGTTGGATTTCTACGGGTCTTGTCCACTCTTGAAATGTCCTTATCGCAGATTTCATCAACATAATCCTTTGCGATGAGCAGTTTTGCCTTTGTGCTCATTTCATCAAGCGAGGCTGGCCATCCACCACGGCATGCGGCAAATATCAGTTGCTCAATAGAGAGTTGCGACATTTCGCCGTCAATATCATAATCAGGCTCGTCAAATAGACGGCGCAATGAAATAGAACCATTCGATTCAAGAGATTCAAACAGACTCATCGGGTACATTGCCATTTTGGTAATGCGACCGGTTCCGGTATGCATTATCTCATCATCGTCAATTACGGTAGAGCCGGTCAGAATAAACTGTCCTTTCTCTCTACGTTCATCTACGGCATGACGCACGGCATCCCATATAACCGGAGCAACCTGCCATTCATCAATGAGGCGGGGTGTGTCGCCTTTAAGCAGTAGCGACGGCTTTGTACGTGCAGTAGCAAGATAGCCTTCCCGACGGTCGGGATCCTGCATTTTTATGACGCTTGCCGCCCGACGTTCAGCCGTAGTAGTCTTGCCACACCACTTAGGTCCGGCAATCTGTACCGCGCCGAAAGCTTCAAGCCTCAGATCAAGAGTCTTGTCGGCAATTCTGTTCAGATATTTCATCTCTTTCATGACTGACTGCGAAAGTAGTGATTTTATCCGAGTTGGCCAACTTATTTTATGATTTTGATAAATTTTGATTTGTGATTTTGACTGAATACACTTTGTTAAATTGAGTTAATACGCTTTGGCTATTTGCTTATTTATTGGGATGGATTGCGAAAAAGGCAACACGCTCAAATCAGAAATTCGGGTTAATAATTATTCGACTGGTGATTTCCCGAATGGGTGAAAGAAAAGAAGGACTGCCCAAAATGAGCAGGCTTAAGGCAGGATTGAAATCTTCACAGATGCCGGATGCTGTTGCGATAGGCTTTCAGTTCCTTTTCCGGAAACCGGGCTATCGCTGTGTCGAACTCGCGGAGTATTGCGGTTTTGTCATCCGGCAATGCTCCGGTGACTGGTACCGTATTGGAAATATGATGACCGAGCAGATTAATCCTGATATTCAGATGGCCGATAAGTGTGCGCATCTCAATCAGGCGCTCTATTTCCGGTTCTTCGATGTATGTGCCGTCCAGGACTTCCTGATATAATCGGGATTCGGGGAAAATCGTCAGTGAAACGATATTTATGATGCAGGGATGCAGCTTGTTGAGAACGTCGGCCGTGGCTATCGCACTTGCCTCGCCGGCGCCTTTTCCTCCAAGTCCGTTTAGATAAAATACGTTGTAGCGGATTCCGGCTTCGTCAAGTTTAGAAAGTTGTTCGATAATGTCGGAGGCATGGTAGCCCTTGTTCATCCGCTCCAAGGTGGGGTTGTGGGCGGTCTCGATATCGATGTTTATGCTGTCGAGTTTCAGATGGTGAAGATTCTTCAGTTCCTCTACCGATTTGGGAGTGATGTCGGTGACGCGGGCGAACATCTGCCAAGTGCACCCGGATGTAAGTTGCAGAAGTTGTGAGTTGGCTTCGTAGGGAGGTCGCCACACTTGTCCGGAGAGATGTAGTTGTGGATAGATCATATTACTATATTTTTGTTAATTTTGCATCACAAAATTAGGTGATGGTCAGAACGAAAGCAATAACTTACCGGAAGGTTGGACCCTTACCTGAAAGTGCTTTCGCAGGTGCTCCGGCAGTGGGCCACAGACGGTATAATCCGTCGTGAGCTGTTCCCCGATGTACCTCCCCGTACGGAATATTCGGTCACGGACTTCGGCAGGACGCTTTTGCCGCACATCGAGGCCCTTCTCAACTGGGGGCGAGATAACTTCGACACCATAATGTCAAACCGCCAAAAACATGAATGATCATATGGAACAAAAATTCTGTCAGAGCTGCGGAATGCCGCTTGCAAGTGAAATACTCGGCACGAATGCCGATGGCTCCCAAAACGAAGATTGCTGCATTTACTGTTACAAGGACGGCAAGTTCACGCAGGATATGACTATGGAGCAGATGATTGACCACTGCGCTCAGTTCACGGAAGAAATAAACAAGCAATCGGGGCAGAACCTGACAATAGACCAGGCGAAAGAGATGATGCGCCGGTTCTTCCCACATCTCAAACGCTGGAAGAAATGATAATGATTGAGACGGAAAGATTGATTTTGCGACCCTGGCAAGAATCGGAGGCTGAGATTCTATATCGATATGCGAGCGATCCGGATGTCGGTCCTGTTGCGGGCTGGGCTCCCCATGCGTCGGTTGCCGACAGTCTTGAAATTATCCGGACGGTATTTGCCGCTCCGGAGGTCTATGCTGTTGTCCTGAAGGACACAGGCGAGCCTGTGGGCTGTTGCGGGATTATGGTCTCCGACGGCCTCCATTCCGCCGATATGAAGCAAGGAGAAGCTGAGATCGGCTACTGGATCGGGAAGCCCTACTGGGGGCAAGGTCTGATTCCGGAAGCGGTTGAGGCGTTGCTGGCACGCTGTTTCAATAATCTGGCACTTGATGCCGTGTGGTGCGGATATTATGACGGGAACGACAAATCGAAACGGGTCTGTGAAAAATGCGGCTTCAGGTTTCACCATACCAACCACGGCATCCTGTCGCCGCTTGGAGATACACGCACGGAGCATTTCCACAGAATGACCCGGGAGGACTACATTGCCATGCGCGGCCATTGAAAGCATCCCGGCGCCCTTTTCTGTGGGGATATTCCGATGGACTGCACGAGGGAGCATATGTGTGGGCTAAGTGTGGCCTAAAATGTCGAGGCAGCGATTCAACATTGCGGGGTTGTTGACAATCACCAGGCAAAGCTCTTTGCGGGTGCGGGTGATAATCTGATAAAGCATCTGACGCTGGGAATAGTAGATGTTTGAGCCATACAGCTTGCCGTTGCTGTCATACATGAATTTATCGTCAATCACCACGGCTACTTTATCGAATTCCTGCCCGATCACCGAATGCGCGCACTCCCTTTTGCCCGGGGAGTAACGTTCATAGTAGAACATGGTGCGTGTGCCGGGAGTATAGGCCGGAGTGTGCCACCCGTCGTCGGCCAGTTGCGACAGCATGTCCTTGGCGGAGGGATAATCGTGACAATACAGCACCCGGATGTTGGCATAATCGGAATGAGGGATGTTGACAGTGAGGTCAAACAGCTGCCGGATGAAATAGGCAATCTCTTTATTGGTCCTTATTTTGTCCGTAAGGCTGTATATTTTGCTGACATTCTGTTCGATAGTCCGGTGATTGTCCCGCTCGCTCACGCTGAGGTATTGTTTCTTGTCGAACGAGAAGATGCATTTTTTGCCGGCTTGTTTTACCGTGTCGGCGTATTTGCGTATCTGCGTAATGCTCATGCGCTGTGCCTCGTCGATGATGATGAGGTCGAATCCCGCTATGTCAGGCGCGTATCTCGACATATGGATCTCCCATCCGTAATCGGCCTTAAGCACTTCATGCCCTGCATTAAGTTGAGCGCAATTGAGGATGAGCACTTTCCCTCCTGCGCGCATGCATTCCTTGGCTATGTGGTAGGTCAGCAACGTTTTCCCGGTGCCGGCATCGCCGGTGAGGGCCACCACCCGTGTCTGTGCATCGGAGAAGTCGTGGAGTATCTCCTTGCAGATAGTTTCCTGTTGCATTGTAAGAAAATAGGCCCCTGCCAGAAACTTTTCGGTGGAATTGAATGGGGAAATCAGATAGTCCGACGGATTAAACATATTGTCGATGCACCGCGGTATAAAAATCTTCTGGCGTTTCAGTCGGCCGATAAGTTCGCTGATGTTCACTTCCTGACATGCGTCGCCGATAAATTTATATACACGGCGCTCCTTGTGCACATAAGTGTAAATGTGCACCTCCTTTCCCAGAAAACTCAGATAATGCCGGTTTTTCTGTTGCTGTTTCAGAATTTTCTCCGGAGTGCTTGTGGTCTTCAGCTCGATGTTGATTACCGTATCCTCGCCGAATCTCAGCAGGTCAAACTCCTTGCCTATCTGTGGGATGGAATATCCCACGAAATAACCGTCCGCAATCGGCTGGCAGCCGCAAGGAGCAGTTTCAAACGCCTGCAGCAGCCCTTCGATGCAGTCAAGCTCGTAATCGCGTATGCCGCCGCTCCCGGCAGTAATGCCTGAGCTGTTCATCATCTTTTGAAACAAGGCTGGCTCAAGATGGCGGTACGCCTCAATGACCGAATAAAGATTCACCGCTTTCATATCATCATAATTCTTTATATCACGGCGCCATCCGCATGCCCCCGGGTGCGCCGTCGCAACAAATTTATCATTTTTCTATGCGAAGAATCCAGACTGTTTACCAGTGCAGAAGCTCAGGCTTCAGAAGGAAATCAATCAAGCCGATGGTTACGATTCCCGACTCGTTACGCTTAGGTTTTATGTGATCTTTAACCACGATTATTTTTTTGAAGGAGTCATCGATATTGAGCAGGGATGCCGATTCCTGGCGCTCTTTGGCATCGGTAGGCATTATGAATGCAGATTGGATATAATAGCGCTGACTACCTCGATTTACTACAAAATCAACCTCATATTGTTTTCTTATACGTTTGCCATCTTCTCCAACGGGGCGTGTTTCCACAACTCCGACATCCACAGAATACCCTCTCATCCGTAATTCGTTGTAGATAACATTTTCCATGATGTGGTTTTCTTCCGTCTGACGGAATCCCAATATGGCATTTCTTACTCCCATATCCGTAAAATAATGCTTGGAAAGAGTGTTGATATACTTCTTCCCTTTGATATCGTATCGTATCGCTTTTTCTGTGAGGAACGCATCTGCAAAATATGAAAGGTATGCGTCTATGGTCTTGTCGGACAGGGTTACATTCTTTATACTTTTGAAAGTCCTTTCCAATTTGGATGGATTGGTCGGAGAACCTATTGAAGATGCAAGTATCTCCATCAATTCCTTAAGCTCTGCATCCGACCGAACCGAATGGCGTTCTTTTATATCGGTAATATATACTTTGGTATATAGTTCTTTAAGGTAGTTCTCTTTTGCCTCTTCATCTGAAAGAGTTAATATACGCGGAAGTCCACCATAAGTATAATAGTCTGGCCATGCATCAAGAGGATGGCGGTCATCAACCGTCATAAATTCAGCAAATGAAAGAGGATAAACGTGAATTTGAGTGCCACGCCCCCGAAACTCTGTAATTATATCGGAGGAAAGGAACTTTGAGTTACTCCCCGTCACATAAACATCAGCATTCTCAATTTTCAGATAACTATTTAATACATCCTCGAATTCCGGCACATGTTGCACTTCATCCAGAAGAATATAATGCATGTCACTGTCTTTGATTTTAGAATCAATGTAGGCAAGGAGAGCATCCGGATCGCGTAATGCCTTATTTCGTCTATCTTCCAGGTCAACTTGGATTATATGTGACTCGGTAACCCCATTTGACAAAAGATGCTCTTTGAACAGGTTGAACAGAAGATATGATTTACCACATCGACGTACCCCTGTTACTATCTTTATCAGGCCGTTATGCTTGCTTGCGATAAGCTGGTTTAGGTATTTCTCTCTTTTTATTATCATTGTTTTTCTTATTTCGGATTTATGGTACATGTACCAGTTTTTCGGAATACAAAGATAATGACAAACTGTTATGAGTCCAAATGCTATTCCGAAAAAGTGGACTTTTGACCGCTTTTTCGGAATAGCGACATGGGCCACTTTTTATTTTTCCTAAATCATTCTCATCCTCTTTGGTGCGCCGTAGCAACAAATTTATCACTTCATAATCTAAAACAATATACATCGCGGGAATTTGTGCAAATTATTTGCAGGAGAGCCAGCGGGTTTATGGCGTTTTGTTTAATTTTGTGATTGGGAAGTGTTTCTCATGGCGTTTTTCAAGAGACGATGATTATGATTGAGACCGGACGGCTTGTGTTGCGCCAGTGGCGCGGGGAGGATATGGCTCCGTTTGCGGAGATGAACCGCGACGTGGAGGTGATGGAGCATATGATGCAAAAATCAGCATGGAGCGGCACGGATGGTTCCTGCATCCGGCGTTGCCCGACGGTCATCGGCTGAAGCCTCATGTGGTCTATCGGCTTGATGTATGAAAACAGTGGCGGAAAGCACCAACGGCCGATAGCAATAAAATCAGTACGCGAATCCGATGGATTTTCCGTATCTTTGGCTGTCGCTTTAGGTATCCACAAAATAATGACCACAGATATGAGCAACGAAATTCTTTATGTCCTCCTGCCTGATTATGCGGCACATGAGGCGGTTTATCTTTCACAGGCTATCGCTTCCGATGAGTATGCGTTGAAGGAGCATCCCAAGTATGTCAACAAGGTTGTCGCCCCGACAATGGAGCCTGTGAAGTCGATCGGTGGATTCCGTACGTTGCCCGACTATTCGTTTGACACAATGCCGGAGGATTACGCTGCGTTGGTGCTGATCGGAGGCTTCGGATGGGCTACACCCGTGGCGGAAAATGTGGTGCCCGTAGTGCGTCGGGCCATTGATGACGGAAAGGTGGTCGGTGCCATCTGCAATGCCGCATCGTTCATGGCACGGCATGGATTTCTCAATTCGGTGAGACACACCGGCAACGGGCTGGAGCAGTTAAAGTTATGGGGAGGAGAGAACTACACCAATCCGGACGGATATGTCCATGCGCAGGCCGTCCGCGACAAGAACATAGTGACAGCCAACGGCTCCGCAACTCTTGAATTTGCGAAGGAACTCCTTTTGCTGCTTGAGAATGACCCCCCGGAGCGTATCGACATGTACTACCAGTTCAACAAACAGGGATTCTGTGCCCTGTTCCCGGGATAAGCAGCTGTTGAAGAGGTCTGTCTTATCCCAAATATATGAATTTACAATAAACTGAGTCAACCAATCGAATTCTGAGTTGAGTGACGGACAGGTTTTAGAAATTGAATTGATTTACCTATGAAAAGAGGAATACCTTTGTTTGTGGCTGTGGTGGCCATGTTGTTGATGGCGGCAGGTGAGGCCTACGGGCTGAGGGGGGCATGGCGCGGCGAGCTGCCGGTAGGGCAGATGAAGCTGCCGCTGGTGTTCAGTTTCACCGAGGATGCGGCCGGGCAGACGCATTGCACTCTCGCCTCGCCGTCGCAGGGTGTGGAGGGTTTGCCTTGCGAAGTGGAAATGTCCACCGGCAATGCCGTTTCGCTCACATGCAACGCCATAGGGGCATCATATCAGGGAAACATAACCACCGGACTGATTATCGGAACCTTCAGTCAGCGCGGTTACTCGTTCCCGCTTGTTCTTTCGCCTGAAAGCCCGGTGGAGGACCGCCGCCCGCAGACACCCCGGCCACCGTTCCCATATCAGACCATCGACACCACGTTCACTGCTCCCGACGGTGCCGTGATGTCTGCCACTCTCACCTTGCCGGCCTCCATCGCTCCCGGAGCGAAAGTCCCGGCCGTGGTTATGGTGACGGGGAGCGGTCCGCAGAACCGCGACGAGGAGATTTTCGAGCATAAGCCGTTCGCTGTGATTGCCGACTGCCTTGCGCGCAACGGCATCGCCTCCCTGCGCTACGACGACCGCGGCACAGGCAAATCCACCGGCGATTTCCGCTCGGCGACAACCGCAACTTTCAAGGACGATGCGTTGAGTGGCATCCGGTTCCTGCGCGGCATGGCTCCGGTGGGAACTGTCGGCGTGCTCGGCCATTCCGAGGGTGGCACCATAGCCTTTATGATCGGTGCGGGGGGAGAGGCCGATTTCGTTATTTCTCTGGCCGGAATGGCCGAATCCGGCAAAGAGACACTGATGAGGCAGAACCGACATGGCATCGCTTCGCTGCCTCTCCCTGCGGATGCTGTCGAAAGCAGCCTGAGCCTCATTGACAAACTGTTCGACACCATTGCCGGGCAGGCCCGCAACGGGGTGTCGGCTCCAATCGATGCCGATTCCATAGCCCGTGCATCCGGCCTGCATGTTCCGGAGGAGATCATGGCTTCGATCCGGGGTACCCAGCAGGTGCGCACCCCCTGGTTCGATGCGTTCGTCATTCTCGATCCGGCCGACTATCTCAAACAGGTACGTTGCCCCATCCTTGCCGTCAACGGCGAAAAAGACACGCAGGTGCATCCCGACAATCTTACGGTTATTCAGCAGCTTGCGCCGCAGGCCGAGGTGCACCTGATGCCCGGTCTCAACCATTTGCTGCAGCATGCCGTCACGGGCGACGTGAGCGAATACGGCACCATACGCGAAACCATCTCGCCTGAAGTGCTCGACGCCATCGTGCGTTTTATCCGCACCGGCGTTCACGCCGGATCATAATTCCGTGCAGTGTCCGTAATCTTTTTGCCGGTTCAGGTGTTGTTATTTGTGAACACAGTGCCGGCGCATGCTGCAGCTCCCGAATTTTCAATGATGTTGTAATTGCGGAAGCGTTCCGCCACTGGAAGTGCATGTCTTAAAATGTGTGCTTAAGTGTTAAATATGATTGTTTGCATTAACATAATTGGAATTATTCCTATATTTGTACAAATTTCAGAAAGAACAAGTGCATGGCACAATACCACGCTATCTCAGACAACGATATCGCTTCGATGATGCATAAGGCGGGCGTACGTCCGTCGGTGCAGCGCATAGCCATAATGTCGTTTGTGGGCAATTCCCGCCTGCATCCGTCGGCCGAGGAGATCTATCGCCATCTGCATGAGGCTATGCCGTCGCTTTCCCGGACCACAGTCTACAATTCGCTCCATACCCTGGCGCAGCTGTCGCTCATCAGGGAGCTGGAGATAGAACCCGGAATGACGCGTTACGATCTGGCGGCGCAGGCGCCGCATGCCCATTTCCGTTGCCGCAAATGCGGCCGCATCATCGATGTCCCTCTCGTTGTCCGGGCGAATGAATCCATTCCGGGTTTTCAGGTGGACAGCGTGGATGTGTTCTACAAGGGCATCTGCCCCGATTGCAACCGACTTACAGACCAAACAACATAACCAAAAACATTACAACATTACAACATGAAAGATCTTAAAGGAACAAAAACCGAACGCAACCTTCAGGTGGCTTTCGCAGGTGAGTCGCAGGCTCACACCAAATACGAGTATTATGCATCCCAGGCCCGCAAGGATGGCTACGAGCAGATTGCAGCCCTCTTCGAGGAGACCTCGCACAACGAAAAGGCCCACGCCAAAATCTGGTTCAAGATGCTTCACGGCGGCGAGATGCCCGACACATCCGTCAACCTCAGCGACGCAGCCGCAGGCGAGCATTATGAATGGACCGACATGTACGAGTACATGGCACGCGATGCCGAGGAGGAAGGCTTCCCCGAAATCGCCGCACGTTTCCGCATGGTAGGCAAAATCGAGCGCTTCCACGAAGAGCGCTACCGCCGTCTGCTCAGCAACATCGAGGAGGGCATCGTATTCTCGCGCGAAGGCGACACCATCTGGATCTGCCGCAACTGCGGCCATGTGGTTGTAGGCAAGAAGGCGCCGAAAGTGTGCCCCGTATGCCAGCATCCGCAGAGTTTCTTCGAAATCGAAGCCAAGAACTATTGATACCCCGCAGTCATGGCAGAACTTGATTCCACTGTGCTTTATAAGCTCTCCTACGGGCTGTATATCGTGGGCGCGTTCAAGGACGGACGTCCCGTGGGTTGCACCATCAACACCTGTTTTCAGGTGACGAGCCAGAGCCCGCAGCTGCTTGTGGTCTCCCTGAACAAGAATAATTTCACATTGGAGGCCATACGTGAGTTCAAGCGATTCTCGCTTTCGATACTGTCGGAGGAGTCCGACCCGTCGGTGATCGGCACTTTCGGATTCTCGAGCAGCCGCACAGTCGACAAGTATGCCGACTATGGTTACGATGTCCTGGCGGCCACGCCGTGTGTCAAAGGGCAGTTCGCCGGACGTCTGGCCCTTGAGGCTGAACAGTTTGTGGACTGCGGGACGCATGTGCTTGTAATCGGCCGGCTCATAGCCGCCGAGCAGGGTTCGGGCACACCGATGACGTATGCGTACTATCACAATGTCATAAAGGGGAAGGCGCCGAAAAATGCGCCCACCTACCGTGCCGATGAGGATCCTGCCGAAACGCCGCAGGCCGGTAAACGCCGCTATAGGTGCGATGTCTGCGGCTACGAGGCGGAGTTCGACGGTGAAATCCCCGCAGACTATGTCTGCCCGCTTTGTCGGGCCGATGCGTCGCATTTTAAGGAGATAAACTGACCACTATATTCGTGAGATAAACGGTTCAAGCCGAAAGTTCGGTGCATTTGATTCTCGTAAACCGACATCGCATCCATCCACTTGTAGGGTCGCGACCTGTCGCGACTGCAACCCTGCGGAACATATTTGAGCATCAGGCATTCATTTGCAACATCCCGCCTGCAGTCGCGACAGGTCGCGACCCTACAAGTGGATGAAAATTTATGCAGGCGGCGTGCCATTGGGTACGCCGCCTTGTTTTCTGCTTTAAGGCTACTGCAAGTAGGAATTGGCAAAATGTTCGTCGTTTATTGGAAATTTTTACATGCATTTTGGTTAAATAAGCCTAATTATGTGCAAAAAGGGTGCCATAAATTAAAATATCTTTCAATTTGTTTGGATTTAACTGCAAACGGAAGTATCTTTGGGGAAAATTATTGTTGGCATATCATGTCGGACCTCAGACCTTTGTCATCACAGAAGCATCTGTCGCCCGGATTTTTTGCCTTTGATTGCAATTGCCGACTTCAGGACTATACATCACACATTTGTTGAATCAATGGAAATTACGATATGAAGAGATTTTTACCTTTCGTTTTTCTTGCAGCCTCATTCGGGGCATCAGCGCAGGCCACGTTCGGCCATTTTGACCAATTGAAACTGCAGGCAGCCACGTCGGCACAGGGCGCCAAAGCTCCGTCGGCACAGGGTGCGCCGCAGGTCACCGTCCTTATGAAAGTGGCTGACGACGCCACGGTGGAGCGGCTCAAGGCAGCCGGCGCCGAGGTGCAGCAGACCTACGGCAGCATTGTCGTAGCACATGTCGAAGCCGCCAGGGCCGAGGCTGTGGCAGCCACCGAAGGTGTGGTGAGCGTGAGCCTCGACCGTGAACTAAATGTCACCGAATGGACAAGCCCGCTCGGAATCGACCTCAGCCGTCAGACGCTCGGCCTTGACAAAATGCATTCGGGTGCTGCCCCGCTCACATCGCCCTACACAGGCGAAGGCGTGGTTGTCGGCGTGGTTGACACCGGCCTTGACGCCCAGCATGCCGCGTTCCTCGACGAGGACGGCAATTCGCGCGTGAAGCGCATTTATTTCACCCTGTCAGGTGGCCAGCAGTATACGCTCGACACTCCGCAGCGTGTATCCGTATGGCCCGGCGACAAGAACAACGCCACTCACGGCACCCATGTCACCGGCATTGCCGCCGGCAGCCGCATCGGTGCTCCCGGCACTGATGTGCCTTATCTCACCGGTGCAGCTCCCGATGCCGACATCTATCTTGCCGGCACCGCAGGCAATCTTACCAATGCATTCATGCTCGCATCTGTCAAGAGCATTCAGGACGAAGCCGAAAAGCAGGGCAAGCCGTGCGTAATCAACCTTTCGCTGGGCAACAACGGCGGCCCGTTGGACGGCACCGACGAGGCATCGCAGGCACTCTCGGCGCTCGCCAAGGAGGGTAAGGCTGTGATTTGCGTTGCTTCCGGCAACGAGGGCGACGCCAACGCCACCCTGCATGCCACCTTCCCCGAAAGCGGAAAAGTCGGCACATTCATCGAGGCATCCCCTTACACGGAATATCTCTGGCCTTCGCAGATAGGCTTCTACGCCCGCGCTTTCGGCAATTTCGAGGTGTGGGGCGAGGACGATACCCCCGTGAAAGTGACGTTCAGCCTCGTCAAGAAGGCGGATCCCACTCAGGTTGTGGCATCAATAACCGTCGGAGACACCGATCCCGCCTATCTGTCAGTGCCTGATGCCGTACTTTCCGTCGGTGTCAGCTCGAAATATATCGAATCAGACAACACTGCGTTCAACGGCCTCATGTTCGGAAGCTTCATGGGTGGCAAGCCGAGCGTGGCCGAGCAGAACAACCGCTATCGTGTGGAATGCCGCTGTCTGCTGCAGTTCCTCTCCCAGCAGGCCGACGACGACCATGCCGTGATGCTGAGCCTTGAGGGTACCCCGGGCAAGCAGGTGTTCGTCTACACCTCCACCTACAACGGGCTGTTCCCGCTGAACTTCTCGTCGCGTGGGCTCGATGGCTATCTGCAGCCTGACGGCGACGGCACGCTCAACTCCATGGCCGCCGCGCACAATGTTATTACGGTCGGCTCCTACAACACCCACCGTTTCACATCGCAGGGCACAGGCGCCGGTTTTGAAATAGGTCAGACATCCTATTTCTCCTCGTGGGCCAAGTTGGCCGACGGCCGTCATCTCCCCCACATCTGTGCCCCCGGCATGAACATCGTTTCGGCAATGTCGCGCCATTATGCCGACGGAGTGTATTACTCGGAAGCCGAGCAGCCCAAATACTACACTATCACCAAGGACGGCAAAGAACACAGCTGGACTCCTATGACAGGCACCTCCATGGCCACCCCCTATATGACCGGTGTGGCAGCCACATGGCTCTCGGCCGATCCCACTCTTACCACCGACGACATTATCCGCATAGCTCAGGAAACTGCCATGCAGCCCGAGGACGCCACAGATGCAAAGGGAGCCTCCGGCAATCTCGATGCTTTTACCGGCTTGTGCAAGGTGCTTAACCTCAGCGGAATCGGCAATGTGGCCGTAGACAAGGCCGATGCTATCACCATAGTTCCCGCCGCCGGGGGCTACCGCATTCTCGCCCCGGGTGCCGACCACATAGACATCACCATCCACGACATGTCGGGCCGCACAGTCAGCATGTTCACCACAGCCGACAACCCCGCCACCGTGGCCACCGGCCATCTCACCCCCGGCATCTACCTCATCACGGCATCAACCCCCAACGGAACCAAGACCGTAAAAATCAATCGCTAATCAACAGCCCAGGTGGCTATCATAGCTACTTCAGCTATTTTAGCCACCCGGACAAAATTCCTTATCATTAATCACAAACAAAACAATGAAGCGACATCTACTTCATCTGGCCATGGCCACGGCGTTGGCTATCGGCACTGCCGGTACATCGGCAGCAGGAGTATTCTCTCCTTTTGGGAATCAGGCGCAGAACGACAAAAACAACCCGTTCCGCTTTATGCCCACAAAAGAACGCCGCAACACCATCGATCCGCAGAAGTTCAACAATCTTCTCGGCCTTAAGAGCGTGGCTCAGCTGGAGCCTGACAAGACCTTGACTGCTACTTATTGCAAGGAGGATCAGATGCATACGGCCTTCTATGTCTACGGCCCCAACGAGGAGGAGTGGTTCTACACGATGGAAACGTACTATGAAGCACTTCCCGGCAGCAATGAATACTTTACAGACAAAAACTACAACGGGATGCTTTTCACCCTTTATAATGAAAAGGGCGAGAAGATGGGTTCATTCAAGGGGAATGTGCCTCTGATTGAAGGTGCCAAGAGGTGCTACAACATGCAGGTGGACCTCACGGTGACAAAGAATTTCTATAACTTCGACGACTATTACGAAATTACCATCGGTTGCAGCTACAACCCTATTGTAGGCACAGGTGCAAAACAGGTCACCTATGTCTATTCGCTCAATAACAAGACCGAGGCTCAGGACCCGCTTTACACCATCCCCGGTCTGCCCGGTTTTGAGATGAACATCGGAACCGCAACTGCCGAAAATTTCGTGATGATGTTCATGGACTACAGCACGTGGCCTGATGATGATCCGTCTAAAATTACCTATACCGTCTACACACGTTGGAGCTACGGTTCCAACGGTCCCACCAAGGTGGAGGATTTCCCCATCCTTTCGGTGAGCGGCAGTGAGGCAGTGCCCATGCAGATGGCTGCAAACGGCACCAAGCTTTATGCAGCTTCGGCCATATATGAAAAGCCTTTCTACGGAAGCGAGGAAGATGAGACTACCCAGAACGGCAACAACTACGTCATCACCCTCTATGAGCAGGATCGTGGTAAATTCAATGAGGTGAAACAGACCAAAATTCCGGTGCCTGATGTTATGGAGGGTTATGTATCGAGCGAAGTGTCGCTCGGCACATTCCGCGGCACCGGCGACATTACTTTCGAGTTCGGCGACGGCAAGCTCCCCTGCTATGTGCTTGAGTTCACCCAGACCAGTTCGACAAACGATGCATACACCTATTATGCCGTTTACGATACAGACGGCAAGGAGCTGAAGCGTTTCGGTGAGAACAGCAGCGGTCGTTACATGCAGCTCAGCAACATCGACGGATGTGAAGAGCAGTATGCGTTCTTCGCTGAAAAAGACGGCACCACTGTGCTGCAGATGATGAACTGGCCTTCGCTTACTCTCGGTGCAACGCTCCCCGTTTCGCTTTACGACCCCGATTCGGGCGAGACTTTCAACCTTTCGAGCAACCTTGACCGTTGCCCCGGGAAAGGCGGCTATTACTATGTAAGCTCAAGCGCCAACGGTGTGACAAACGACAAGAACACCATCCACCGCATCGCATATTTCGACGGCAACGGCAATTTCGATCACATTGATGCCCTTACCTTCTCAGCCGAAGTGGCCAGCGTTCAGCCTTACATCGATGCATCGGTGCTTGATCCCTATCTGTTCAACTCCGACAAGAATTTCGAGTATCTCGTATGGATGCAGCGTAAGGCACCCGCCAATCCCGCTATACTCAATTACGTTCTCGGCGTTGTCGATTCCAAGGGTAACATCCTTGCCGAGCGCGAATACGACCTGAAGGGGCAGCGTTTCTGGGCTTTTGTGTCAAATGTACATTCCGGTTCATCCTACCTCTGCGTCACCTACGACTATTATTACGGTTCTGGTCAGGGCATTGAGTCCCGTCTGGAAATGATCAAGTTGCCTTTCAACCAATTCGAGGGTGAAGGCACCGTGGAGAACCCCTATCTGATCAAGAGCTACGGCGACTTCAACCAGATCCGCAACAACCTCACATCGCACTTCCGTCTGGCTGCCGACATCGATGGCGAAGGACGCACAATGCTTCAGATTCCCGGTGTGTTCAAAGGCTCGATCGACGGTGCAGGCCATCAGGTCCGCAACATCGTGATTACCGGCGGCAACGACAACAACGGTATGTTCTATCAGTTCGGTGAATATGGCTCCGCCACAAAATCGTTCCTCAAGGATATCACCTTCAGCAACCTGTCGATGCACATCACCTTCCAGGGCTACCGCATGAAGGCCGACGGCGTGCTTGCCTATCAGTTTGTGAACTCCAATCTTGACAACGTTCACCTTCTCAACGCCACCGCCACTACCGAGTTCGGTACACGCAACTCCTTCGACAATCCTATATTCGGCGGTTTCGCTGCCCGCATCAACGGCTGCTCGATCAACGGCTGCTCCGTGCTGAATGCCGACTTCAATATGCCCAACTCGTATGTAGGCGGTATCGGCGGTAACTTCATCGGCGAAGGTTCCGAGGTCAATGCATGCGCATTCACCGGCAAGATTGTCGGCAAAAACAATGTTGGCGGTATCGCCGGTTATGTGGACGTTGCCACCAACATCAACGACGTGCATGTGAACGCCGACATCACAGGTACTTACAGAGTGGGTGGCGTCCTCGGTTTCGCCGACCAGGGTGCGGCCTACATCTCGCGTGCGCTCGTTGAAGGCTCGGTAACGAGTGAAGAGCCTCTGGTTGAGAATGTTATATTGAATCCCGACAAGGGCGAAGATGAGCCTTACGTTTACGGTGAGGCTGCTTATCATTATGTTGGCGGTATCGCCGGAGATGTTTTTGCCGGATGGGTTCACAATTCGGTTGTGGCTCTCGACAATCTCTCTTGGAAAAAAGCGGATGCGGAATACTTTGCCAACCGCATTGTAGGTTTCGGTGCTGTTCAGGACTGCTACGCTTTGAACACAATTACCGGTAGCGGAGATGCTTATAGCGACGGTACTGACGTTGCCAAGGCAGACCTCACCGGCGAATGGTTCACCAACCTTGGCTTCGCTGCCGGCGCAACTGCCGCTGCACCGTGGAATCATGAAGGCGAGCTCCCCGCCCTCTACTTCGAGGAAACAGCCGCTCTCTATCTCGGTTGCGACCCCGCCGAATATGAAGGCGCAGCAGGCACCACAGTCAATGTTGTAGTGAAATATGAAGGCTTCGACCTGGCCGAAGAAATCGGCGCAGGACTAGCACAGATCGGCACAGCAAATGAGGCTATTGCCGAGATGAACGGCACCATGGAAGCCGCCGGCGAAGGTATGGTTACCATTCAGCTTGATCTCAAGGCTGCTGGCGAAACAACATTCACCATCACAGCAAAAGGCAAGACTGCCACAGCAACCATCACAGTGAAGGACCTCAGCGGCATCGCCGGTGTGACAGCCGAACAGGCTCAGCCCAACGATCCCGTTTACAACCTACAGGGCATCAAGGTAGGCACACGTGAAGGCTTCGAAAACCTCCCCGCAGGTCTATACATCATGGGTGGTCAGAAGATCCTCAAACGCTAATAACGCGCAACATCCCGCAGAAGGCACTTCCGGCACTACCCGGAGGTGACCTCCACCGGATATAGCCAGCAACATCAAGGCTGCATCGCAATCAACCGCGATGCAGCCTTTGTTTTTTATGCGTGAATTTAGATGTAGGGTCGCGACCTGTCGCGACTGCAAACATGTATTTGAATGTAACTCAGGATAAAAAGTCCATATGTCCTGTCGGATTGCAGTCGCGACAGGTCGCGACCCTACGTCTGAAAGAACTTGGCTTCACTTGGGTAAGTGCCACGCAGGGCAGGAGCACCTCGAAGAGGTCGCGGCCGTGTATTCTCGGAATGAGATATTGTTATGCTACCCCCTATCAGTTTTCACAGCCGCAACCTCTTCGAGGTGCAGCTCGTTTGCTTGCATATACCCCATGATGCGCTTCGCTTTCATGGAGTTAACCACGGCGCATCGTCTTCGACGATATATTTAGGGGTTCCATCGATTTTAAGTTGTCATTTCATTTTGCCGTGAAACAGTCGCAGCAGGCTACTCTCAAACTTTGGGAAGCACGATTTCAGGCAGGCAGGGGGCGGGGCCGGGTGCGCATGTCGGCGCGGGTGGCCAGCACGGCGGTGATGAAGTAGACCACCGTCAGTCCCCACAGCCAGAGATAGGGGGTGCTCTGCAGATAGAGCGGCGAGCCGTTGCTGTTCATGCGTATGAAGCCCTCCATGCCCCATGTGGCGGGCACAAGGTTGCCGAGCCAGCGGAACACCTCGCTCATGGCGTAGCGCGGCCATGTAAGCCCGGAAAGGAACAGGAATGCCACGGAGGTGAACACCACCACGATGAAGGCACTCTCGCGCTCCGACAGCATCCATTGCACGGATTGTGCCAGGAAAGCCGAGGCAAGCAGCATGGGGAGGATGAACAGCATGTAGTCAAGCACGCTGCCTATGTGCGGGAAATGGAAGAATACCTGCACGAAATGGAGCACATAGAGGCACAGGGGGAGATAGATGGTCACATAGCACAGTGTGCGCCCTATCACCGTGGATGAGGCCGATACGGGCAGCATAAGCGGGTCTATGCCGTTGTTGCGGCGCCGGCGGTCCTTCGATGTGCCGCACAGCATTGTGATGCCGAGGATGAGGCTCTGCTGGATTATCAGCACCACTATACCGGGCATGATGAAGGAGGCGAAACCCTGCTGTGTGTCGCCCAGAAAGTACGATTCGGTGCGTATGGTGGAATTCTGTGTGTCGATAGGGAGGCCCATTGTGGCTATGGCTTCCTCGCGGAGATGGTTGTCGGTGGCCATCTGCAGTTCGGTCATGGCCGAGAGGAGTGTGCGGTAGCGCAGCAGCAGCCCCATGTCGCAATAGAACTGTATGAGCCCCTGGTCGCCCCGGCCCACCTCCTTGGAATAATCGGAAGGGATATAGATCACCGCGAAGCACTTTTTCTCCTGCCACCAGCGTTTGGCCTCGGCCAGGTTGGAGGCATAGCCGCAGATTTTCATGGCCTGGGTGGCGTCGGCGTCGCGCACGAATTCGCGGCTGGCAGCCGACCGACATTCGTCAACCACCGCCACCGGGATGTCAGATGTTACTTCCGGGTTATAGATCAACGCGTAAACCAGAGGATAGGCCAGCGGAAGCGCGAAAAAGAACAGCATGACGCCTGCGTCGCGGAATATCATTGAGAATTCCCGACGGAAGACGCGTGCGGTGTTTAGTATCCAGGTTTTCATCGTTTCGGAGCGTGAGTTGTAGTGAGGTCGTTGGTGGGGGATGCGGGAAGTGTCCCTGCGTATCATTGATCAGGGCACGTAGACGGGGTGCCGCATGTGGCGTTTGAGCAGCGGTGCCGCAGCCATGGCCACGATGGGGAACACGAGCAGGCCTATGTAGTAGGAGCGCGCGAAATAGATGGGTACGCCCCGCAGGGCCTCGTCAAGATATATCAGGAAATAATAGCGCACGGGCAGGATGTAGGAGAAGATGCCTATGGCTCCGTACATGGCGCTTACCGGGAAGGAGAATGCCGCGATGGAGAACGCCAGGATGCCCGTGAGCGAGCAGATGGACAGCGCCAGACGCATGTTTGGCATCACGCAGCACACGAACAGCGCGAAGCTCTGCGAGGCGATGACGAAGAGCACCATGGCCAGGAGCATGTTGCCCATAACGCCGTTCATGGGGAAGTGGCGGAATCCGAACATAAGCGCTATTGTGCCGAACCCGATGATGATGAAAATCACCGTCTGCGGCAGCAGTTTGGCAAGCACCGCGGTCCATACGTCGCCACGGCTCCGTTCAAGCCACTCGGTGGCGCTTCCCGATTTGAATTCGTGGGTGATGGCGAACACAGTCATGAGGAAAATCATCAGCTGCAGCACGCCGGGAATGAACGATGTGGAGAGGTAGTAGGAATAGTTGGTCCAGGGGTTGTCGAGCGGATGCACGGCCACATTCATGGGCTGCATGAACGCTCCAGCCATGCACGAAGGCATGCCGTGGTTCACCAGTTTGGTCTGCACCACGCGTCCGGAGGTGGTCACGGCCATGGTCTTGAAGCCTTTGAACACCAGTGTGCCTGGCACGTAGTAGGTGAGGTTGTTGTAGAATGTGATGGTGGGCGCCTTGCCGCTCAGGGCGTCGCGCTCGAAGTTGCGCGGTATGACGAAAAATCCGAAAACCTCGCCGCTCTGCACGGCCTGCATGGCCTTGTTGAACGATTCCTCGGTCTGCACGATGTCCACAAGCTCCATGGCGTTGAGCGAGCGCGTGGTCTGCCGCGACAGCGGGGAGTGGTCAAGGTCGACAATGGCTGCCGGCACTTTCAGCGGGAGGCCGGAGCCGAGGATGTTCACAAAGAACAGAGCCATGAATATGGGCACGAGCGTCATCCCGACCAGATATATAGGCCGGGAGGTCAGACGCTTTATCTCGCGCCGCACAACGCTTAAAAATCCGTATTCGCTCATTCTTTTCGGGGGTCAGTGTCGGTGTTGTATGTGTGTCGGGTGTGCCGTGGGTGTTGCGGCGTCACGGACGGTAGATGGTCGTCATTCCGGGGCGCAGGTCGGGGAGTGCCTCCACGGGGCGTGCCTTCACCTCAAAGGTCTTGGTGTCCCAGTCGCCTGTGGTTTTGGTGGCATGCCATGTGGCATAGCTTCCAAGGTCGCGCACATAGTAGATTTTGGCTTTCACTTCCTTGTGGTCGAGAGCCGGAATCATCACCTCGATCTCCTTGCCGAGGGTGAGGTCTTTCAGGAACTCTTCGCGCACGTTGAAGGTCACCCATTTGTCGTCTATTTTCAGGATGCTCATAATGGGGGCGCTGAGCATCACCAGCTCGCCCTCGTTGGGATAGATCACATCCACCTGTCCGTCGCACGGGGCGGTGAGATACTGGTCCTCGAGCAGGGCCTCCACTTCGCTCACGCCGCCTTTGGCCACGTCGACCATGGCCAGGGCGCTTGTCTTGTCCTCTTTCTGGGCGCCCGATTTGGCCAGTTCATACTGGCTCTTGGCTGCAGCCGCGGCTGCCACCGAGGCATCGTAGGCAGCTTTGGCCTCGTCGCGTTTCTGTTCGCTCATCACGCCTTCGGAGTAGAGGTTCTGCAGGCGGTCGTAGGTCTTTTTGGTGATGCTCACCGCGGCCTGGGCCTGCTGCCACATTTCGTAGGCCGACTGTATGATCTGTGAACGGGTGCCGGCGTCCACCTTCTCATTCATGGCCTTGGCGGCTGTCTCCATGCCGCGGGCCTGCTCGAGTTTGGCTTCTGCCACCGACGAATGGATGTGCACGAGCGTGTCGCCCGCTTTCACCATGTCGCCTTCATGTACGTAAAGTTCAACCACGCGACCGGGGAGTTTGCCGGAAACGCGCACGGCCGTTGCGTCGGCCTGCCCTTCGATAATCTCTGCGGGCTTGTTTAGGAAAAGGAACCCGGCGATGGCCATGGCTGCCACCACTACCACAATCAGGCCGAAAGCGCCCATGAGCGTGCGGTTCTCTTTTTTTGCTTCGGGGGTCAATTGCTGGAAATCAGGCATGATAGAAAAGTGTGTTGATTGTTAGCTGAGTTGTATATTGATGGAGGGAGAGATGTGTTGAAACGCGGCGGTGCGGTCAGTTGCCCAGGGTGCCGAGCACTTTGGCCAGATAGACGTCGCACAGCTGCACGTCGATCATGGCGTCGATGTTCTCGGAATTTGCCTTCAGCCATGCCGTCTGTGCGGCCATAACGTCGTCGGTGGTGATTACCCCTTCACGGAAGCCGAGCGTGGCCGTACGGAGGTTCTCACGTGCCTTGTTGAGGTTGCTTTCGGTGGCCATGTAGGTTTTCACCGATTCCTGGGCGCGGAAGGCGGCCTGACTCACCTGCAGGTCGATTTTCTCGCGGGCATCCTGCACCTGCAGGCGCGATATCACTTCCGACGATTTGGCGGCGCGGTAGCGGTTGTAGTTGCCGCCCCAGTGCCACAGCGGTATTTTCACCATGACGCCCACGGAGAATGCGCCGTCGAAACGTTTCTTGAAGCCGTCGAACATGTTGGGGTTGCTGAACGAGTAGGCGCCGATAAGGGCCACGTTGGGAAGCATTTCCGAGAGTGCCACGCGCTTCTCCTGCCCGGTGGCCTCGGCAGCCAGCTCGAGGGCGCGCAGGTCGGGGCGGTTGGCATAGACGGCGTCCATATCGTAGGTGGTGGCTATTTCGGCCGAGGTGTTGATTTCGGTGGTGCCTTCATCCTCAACGTTGATGGGCGAATGCACGGGCAGACCGCAGATCTGGGCCAGGGCCATGCGGCTAAGAGCCAGTCCGTTTTCCACTTTCAGAAGGTCAACCTTGGCTTCGTTCAGTTTGACGTCCACGCTCAGGAGGTCGCTGCGGGTGGCCACACCCTGGTCGAGCATGAGCTTGACGTTGCGGTCGAGTGTGTCCAGCAGGTTTACATAGCTTGTGGCAAGCAGATGCTTGGCTTTCAGCGACACCACGGTCCAGTAGGCGGCATCCACGGCGTAGATCACGTTCTGCGCCTCGTTCTCATGGAGCATGGTCTGTGCCTCCTCGTTGATTTTGGCCAGCTTGTTCATGGCCACAATCTTGCCGCCCATGTAGATGGGCTGCGTGAGTGTCACGGCTCCGAAAAACACGTTGTGGATGTCATATTCCATGGCCTCCTTCGGAATCAGCGCCACTTCGGAGGGGATGGGCTGGCCGTCGGGGGTGGTGATGGGTTCGTGTGTGTAGGGGTTGGTCACGATGTTGAACTCGTAACTCTGTGTCTCCAGGTTGAAACTCTTCGTGGGGAGCAGCTGGTCGCTGTCGAAAATCGAGATTTTTTTTTGGTTATAGGTGTAGCCCCCCGCAAAATCGAGCGCGGGGAGATAGGCCGCGAACGCTTCTTTGCGTGTGTAGCCTGCCTGCCGCACCTTTTCAGCCTTTATCATCATCTCCTTGTTGTTGCGGAGCGCCATGGCCCGGCATGAATCGAGCGAGTATGTTTCGGCCCGGGTCACGGACATTGAGCCCGCGGCGGCAACACATATGATTGCTGATGCAAATTCCCTGAATCCCATAAGTTGTAACGTTTGTTGTTTTCTGCGTGGCAAAATTAACCAAAATTGGCATCGGTATTCACCGGTTGTTAAAGAAAAACGCGCAGAACGGCACAAATGTTGGAGTAAAACAGAAAAAGATTCAGATGCCGGCAAGATTGCGCACCACGGTCCATGCAATGAGGATGACAACGATGGCCAGCAGTGCGCCCGAATGCGTCAGCGCCCGGTACATACGGCCGCAGCGGGGATTCTCCTCCCATAGCTTCCCGATGGCCAGGAGGAGCAGATACAGGATTGTTGGGATTAAGATGAGGTTGTAGCCGCATGCCTCGGCGGGATGGCCGTGCAGGAGGGCCATAAATGCGCGCTGGCTTCCGCAGCCGGGGCAGTCCCAGCCGGTGGTCCATTTGAAGAGGCAACGCGGCATGAATCCGGTGAAATGCACCAGAGCGAGGTAAAGGGTAAGACAAGCCGCCGCGACAAGGAAAATCGCGGCGGCTTTTATCAGGTTCTGTCTGTTCATTGATGTTGGCTTTCCGGAACACACTGGTGCCGGCGTCCGACTTCAGAGATGTTTCACAGGCTCATAAAGGCTATCTGGAACGGCCAGCTTACTGCGCCGAGCACTATGGCCGCTATGATGAACCACTGGGTGATTTCGCTGTAGCGTTTGGCCTTGGCGAGGTCGCCGCGGTAGTAGGCGCTCTTTGTCATTGACGCGAACACTATGGCCGGAATGCCTACGATGGTGCAGCACAGCACGGTCACGATTATGCTCCAGGCAATGTAGGACGGCGGACACGGCTCTGCCTGTGTCATAGCAGCAGCCTGCGCGGGTGCGGCCTGGGTGTAGGCCGTCTGCATCGGCGGTGCGGCCTCGGTTTCCACAATCTCGATCACTTCGGCGGAGACAGGCGCGGCGGGTTCGGCCGGAGTGGCTGCCATGCTGTCGCGCAGGTTCATTGCCTCGGCAAGTTCGAGAATGTTTCCGGCAGGAGTCCAGTCGGCAAGTCCCTCGGTCCAGACAAGGTCCTCGGGCTTGAGGCCGTTGGCCACAAGGGTGTCGACCGAATAGGGCCCGTCGTGATGGTCGTTGACAATAATCCAGTAGTTCATTTACAGAAAGAGGGTATGGGTTTGATTAGAAGTATTTTGTTTCTGTCCCCCAGATTTCGGTGAGGAGGTTGTTGGCCAGACCGCTCGCACCGATACGGAAATATTCGTTGGTGAGCCACTGTTCGCCAAGCACTTCCTTGACAATGCAGAAGTAGCTTACGGCATCCTTGGCCGAACGCACGCCGCCGGCGGGCTTGAAGCCTACCATACGGCCGGTCTTTTCGAAATATTCCTTGATGCACCGGCACATCACATAGGTGGCCTGCAGGTCGGCACCGGGATATTCCTTGCCTGTGGAGGTCTTGATGAAGTCGGCACCGCTGTACATCGACAGGATGGAGGCGTTGCGGATGTTCTCGGCGGTCTTGAGCGCGCCGGCCTCGAGAATCACTTTCAGACGGGCGTCGCGGCAGGAATGCTTGAGCTCCGAAATTTCGTCGCACACCTCCTCGTAGTCGCCGTCAAGGAAGTTGCCGAGGTTCAGCACGATGTCGATTTCGTCGGCACCGCCTTCAACGGCCAGAGCCACTTCGGCCACCTTGACCTCGATGAACGATTGCGACGAGGGGAAGCATCCGGCCACGCAGGCTATGTCTACGTCGCTCACCTCAAGCACGGTGCGTGCAATCTGTGCGAAATTGGGGTAAACGCACACGGCAGCCACGTTGGGCATTTCGGGATGCTCGTTGTCGAAGTCGTTCACACGCTCGACGAATGCGGCCACGCTGCTGGGCGAGTCGACCGAGCGGAGGGTGGTGAGGTCGATGCAGTTGAACAGGAATTTATAGACTTCGGGCTTCATGTTGGCCTCGAGGTTGTCAGCAATGATTTTCTCGACAGCGGCTTTCACTTCCTCGTCGTTGGTTGTGACTTTGCTCTCGCTGATTGCCTGGTGATATTTATCTTCCATAAGAAGTTAGGTTAAGGGTTTTGTGAAAAAAAGTAATTTAGAGCGGGGAGTAATGCCGCCGGCGCCCGGTTGGCGCCGCGGCATCGTTTCCGTGTTTTGTCCGGTTATCAGTATTTGTCGACTTCCAGGGGCTCGTTCACTATTTCGTGCCAGGGGAGACCCTGCACCGAAAGCTGTTCCATGAACGGATCGGGGTTGAATTCCTCCACGTTGTGCACGCCGGGTTTCACCCATTTGCCTGTGAGGAACATCATGGCACCGATCATGGCGGGCACGCC
>UQER01000034.1 GCA_900540205.1 uncultured Porphyromonadaceae bacterium
CTTCTAATTATCAGAAAGTTGGACTCACTGCGTTATGGTTTAGCGGACAGTAATAAATTCTTATAAGAGCTTATCCGAGTTTATCAGAATTTATCCGAACTTACATAAAATCACCGGGGGCGCATGGCAATCCATGCGCCCCCGGCGCTTTTCGCAGCCCATCGGGCTGCGATGTGCTGATGGGTTTATTGTGCGATGAGGAGATAGTAGTTCTTTTTGCCGCGCTGCACAAGGAGGTATTTGCCGTTGAGCAGCATGGATTCATTCACAGCGGCGTAGGGGTCGGCCACCTTCTCCTTGTTGATGGAGAGACCGCCCTGCTGGGTCATTTTGCGCATCTCGCCTTTTGAGGGGAACACGGCAGCCATGTCGGTGAGGAGGTCGATGAGTTTGGTCTCGCCGTTGAACGCGTCGGCAGCAATCTCGAATGTGGGGACACCCTCGAACACGGCCAGCAGAGTGGCCTCGTCGATTTTATGGAGCGTCTCGGCAGCCTTGTTGCTGAACAGAATCTGCGATGCCTCGATGGCGTTCTGCAGTTCGGCGTCGCCGTGGACCATGCGGGTAATCTCCTCGGCCAGACGCTTCTGCAGGGGGCGTGCGCCGGGATTTTCGGCCTGCTGTGCCACAAGTGCGTCTATCTCAGGTTTGTCGAGAACGGTGAAAATCTTGATGTATTTCTCGGCATCCTCGTCGGATACGTTGAGCCAGAACTGGTAGAATTTGTAGGGTGAGGTACGTTTGGGGTCGAGCCATACGTTGCCGCCCTCGGTCTTGCCGAATTTAGTGCCGTCGGCCTTGGTGATGAGCGGGCAGGTGATGGCGAACGCATCGTCCTTGCCGAGCATGCGGCGGATGAGTTCTGTGCCGGTGGTGATGTTGCCCCACTGGTCGGAACCGCCGAGCTGCAGGCGGCAGCCCTCTTTCTCATAAAGGTGGAGGAAGTCGTAGCCCTGAAGGAGCTGATAGGAGAACTCGGTGAACGACATCCCTTCGCCGCTTTCGCCCGAGAGGCGTTTCTTTACCGAATCCTTGGCCATCATGTAGTTGACGGTGAGGTTCTTGCCCACGTCGCGGATGAAATCGAGGAATGTGTAGTCCTTCATCCAGTCGTAGTTGTTCACAAGGATTGCGGCGTTGGGGGCGTCGCTGTCGAAGTCGAGGAAGTGGGCCAGCTGGGCCTTTATGGCGTTCTGGTTGTGGCGCAGGGTTTCCACATCGAGCAGTTTGCGTTCCTGGCTTTTCATTGAGGGGTCGCCGATCATGCCGGTGGCGCCACCAACGAGGGCGATGGGCTTATGGCCTGAGCGCTGCAGGTGCTTGAGCATCATCACGCCTACGAGGTGGCCGATGTGCAGCGAGTCGGCTGTGGGGTCGATTCCGAGGTAGGCGGCTGTGACGCCTTTTTTCAGTTGTTCGTCTGTGCCGGGCATCATCTGGTGGATCATGCCGCGCCAGGTGAGTTCTTCTATGAAGTCCATTGTGGGATATTTGTTTTTAGGGGTATGGTTACGTGTCAGTTAAGTTGTGCCAAAGCGGTGCGGAGGCGGCTGAAGGCCTCGGTGAGAGCCTCGTCGGAGGCGGCATAGCTCAGGCGGATGTAGCCGGGGAGGCAGAAGGCCGAACCGGGCACGGTGGCCACATGTGCCACTTCAAGCAGATAGAGGCAGAGGTCGTTGTCGGTGGCGATGACGCGGCCGTCGGGAGCGGTTTTGCCGAGGAATGCCGACACTTCGGGGAACAGATAGAAAGCTCCGTCGGGTTTGTTGGCTTTCAGACCGGGGATTTCGGCTGCGAGACGCACCACGAGGTCGCGGCGGCGTTCGAAGGCGATGCGCATATCCTCAACGCACTGCTGCGGGCCGGTGTAGGCGCCCAGTGCGGCCATCTGGGCGATGGTGGAGATGCCGGATGTGGTCTGTCCCTGCAGTTTGGTCACGGCCTTGGTCATGGCCACCGGAGCGGCGATGAAACCGATGCGCCATCCGGTCATGGCATATGCTTTGGAAACACCGTTGACAATCACCACGCGGTCGGCGATTTCGGGGAAGGAGCCCAGCGATGTGAACGAGCCGGTGTAGTTGATATGCTCGTAAATCTCGTCGGAGAGCACGGCCACATGGGGGTGACGTGCGAGCACTTCGACAAGGCCGCGCAGTTCCTCACGGCTGTAGACGCTGCCGGAGGGGTTGGAGGGGGAGCAGAGCAGCACCATAGAGGTGCGTGGGGTGATGGCTGCCTCGAGCTGTGCGGGAGTAACCTTGAAATTCTGGTCGATGCCGGCTTCCACGGGCACCACGGTGCCTTCGGCCAGTTTGACCATCTCCACGTAGCTCACCCATGCCGGCATGGGAATCACAACCTCGTCGCCGGGGTTCACCATGGCCAGGATGGCATTGTAGAGCGAGTGTTTGGCGCCGGCCGAGACCACAATCTGTTCGGGCGTGTAGTCGAGGCCGTTCTCCTTGTGGAGTTTTTCGGCAATGGCCTTGCGGAGGGCAGGGAATCCGGGCACCGGCGGATATCGGGTGATATTGTCGTCGATAGCCTTTTTTGCGGCATCCTTGATGTGTTGGGGGGTGTCGAAATCGGGCTCGCCGACAGAGAGGTTAATCACGTCAACGCCTGCAGCGCGTAGCTCGCTGCTTTTTTGCGACATAGCAAGCGTGGCCGAAGGTGCCATCGCCTTGATGCGGTTTGAGATTCTGACTGCTTCCATGCGTCGTGGGTTTATGTTTAGTTTGTCGCAAAGGTACGACATTTTTATATAAGTAGCTGTGATATTTTAACTGATAATAGCATTCTATAGTATCGTTTTGCCGTTCTGCCATGCGAAATGCCGGATGCGGCGCCCACGCACATCGGGCGGCTCATGGCTTTGCCGGTTTCACGTCGGCATCGGGGCGCGTGGTGTCGAACCTTGCGGTATCGGGGTTCTCGATGAGACCCTGACGGATGAACTGCAGGGAGTCGGCGTGCGACAGACGGTCGTCGTTCAGGTCGCGGAGCGCCGAAGCACCCGTGGCGTCGGGGGCTGCAGTGGGTCGGCGGAATGTAAGGCGCCCGCTGCGCGCCTTCTGGATGCCACGGCGGAAGGCCGTGTCGATCTGGCGCACGATGTTTACGCGGGTGTTGTCGGCAATGGCCTGGCGTTCCACCACCATGTTTTCCTTGAACTTGGCTCCTCCAAGACGGATTTTCATGTTGTCGGGGGTGCCCTTGATGTTTATGCCGAACTTGAACGGGATGGGCGACTTGAGCACCGAGATGTGGTAGTTCAGGTTCATGGCGAGGTCGTTGCTCCCCATCACGCCCAAACGGTAGCGGTCTATGTCGAACATGAAGGGATACAGCTCGATGGCCGAGTTGTCGATCACCACCTCCACGGCCATGTGGTTGATGACGTTGTGCTTCTTGTCGCGGAACATGAGCCATTTGCTGAGGCTCTTGAAGGTGTCGGGGTCGATGAGCACAAGCGAGTCGCCCTCAATCTTGATGGCGCCCTGCAGTGTGGGTATCTCGATGTCCATCTGCGGCGAGATGTCGGAGGTGAAGGCTACATCGGCGTTGACCGTCCCGGCAAAGTTGCGTATGGTGGGGAGGAGAGAGTCGATGGCCGGAACGATTGATGTGAGCATGTCAAGGCGGAAATTCTTGACCTTCATGCCAACGCCGAACTGGAGGGAATCTACGGCCGAACCGTTGTACAGCCCGTCGACCGAAATGGCCCCGGCCTCGGTGGAGGCGGCCAGCTTGCGCAGGTTGATGGTGCCGTCGTAAACCAGCATGTTGCCTGTGAAGCGGTGGAGCACAAGGTCGGAGTAGAGCACATGCTTGGCGCGGATGCCGAAGCGGGCGTCGATGTTGCGTGGCACCAGCAGCGGGCCTGTGGCAGTGGTGTCGGCGGCTGTCATCAGCCTGTCGTCGGCAGCCTCGCTGTCGGCATCGTTCCATATGGCGGCCGAATCGGTGCGCGCGCTGACCGCTGTGCCGGCAAAGAGCGCGTGCACTATCTCGTTGACGTTGATGGTGTCGCTGCTTAATGTGAGCCTCAGCCCGAGGGTGTTGTTGCGCCGGCTCACGAGTGCGCGGCGCAGGTTCGACACAGTTCCGTTAACTGTGAAATCGCTCTGCCCGGCGGTGTAGTGCAGGTTGTCGAGCACGATGCTGTCCTGATTGAAGCGGAGGTCGATGTGTCGCAGGCGGTTGCGCAGGGGGAATGCCGGGGTGACGAGGCGTCCGCGCGAAGCAGTGACGTGGCCGGAGAAATCCCACCGGCGCAGCAGTCGGGTGTTTTCGCGGTCAATGTCGAAATGTATATCGCCGTTCTGAGGGAGGGCGGCCAGAGAGTCGGCCATGGCTTTCCGTCGGGCAGCCCGCTGCTCGGGGGTAAGGGAACTGCTGCGTTTGGGGCGCATGTGCATGTTCAGGTCAACCTTGGCCTCGCGCAGCGACACCTTGTTGAGCGCCTGGCCGAAAAGCAGCCTGTCCACTGCCAGACGAAGCGCCATGCGGGGGAGACGGGCCTCACCGTTGTAGCGCATCAGCGCGCCGCCAACCGAGGCGTTGCGCAGGCGCACGCGCATGGTGTCGGCCATGGAGTCGAACTTGAGGCGTTCAATCTCTAACTTCATGCCGAAGGGGTTGATGGCGGAGGTGTCTGCCGAGGATGCGCGGTTGGTGGAGCCGGCTCCGGCACGGAGTGCGTTCAGCTCCAGCACCATGTCGGGCGTAAGGGCTGCCAGGGTGTCGATTTTCAGCGAGAGGGTGAGCAGGGAGTCAATCTTATGCGTTGCGTCGCGGACGAAACTGGTGTTCGAGCCGAACTCAAGGGTGGCATGACGGGTGTAGAGGCGCCCTATCGAATCGAGCGTGGCGTCGAGGTTGCGCAGATTTATGCTTCCGGTGGCCAGCATGCGGTGGAAGTTGTTGCGCGACATGTCGGACGGCCGGAAGCGGTAGGTGGCGTCGCCGTCGATGGTGCCTGTCACGGAGCCCGGGATGAGCTGCCGCAGACGCGGAGGTATGGATGCCAGGTTCACACTGCCACGGAAAGTGCCTTCCACGCGAGGGTCGGACATGGGGCCTTTTACATTGGCTGTGAGGTTGATGTCCACTCCTGCGCCGTTGACGGTGAGCTTGTGTATGTCGAGCCGGGATTTATCCGGGTCGGTGCCGTCGAATTCGCCTGTGAGGGCCGCCGCGAACCGGTTGATGCGGAGATTCTCGTAGCGCGCAGTGCATTCAGGCACATCTATCGTGGCCTTGAACGACGGTGCCACAGTGTCGGCCGTAGACCACGGCCGCGTCAGTTCCATTGTGGCTGTCAGGGTCATGTCGGTGGTCAGCGGCTCGGTGTAGCGGGCCATGTCGGAGGGGAGATGGCTTATGAGGGCGGCGATGGCAACTGGGTCGGTGCGGATGTCGAACGTTTTTATCAGCGGCGCATCCGAAAGGTCAATCTCAGTGTTGAATGTAGCTGCGAACTGGTCGAGGCCCACCCCGAAGTCCTTCAGCCCGAATTCCAGTGGATGCGTGTAGTCCCATTCTATCCGTCCGTCGGCTGAGAAGGAGAGGTTTTGGAAATTGAATTCGTCGAGCAGCGGCGTGTGGAGGTCACCGTTGATGTTGAGTGTGTAGCGTGGGCGGTCGAGGCCGTTGAAGTCGAGTGTACCCAGTGTTACGGCCACATGCACCGAATCGGGCAGGGATGTGAATGTGATGGGACGCGCATCGGTGATGAGGAAGCGGTTGAGTGATATACGCGGAAAGGCCGTGGAGGTGCTGTCGGGAGTCTCCTCCTGATTCTGACTTTTGAAAATCAGATAGTTGGCTGTGGAATCGGTGGCCTGCACGATGTTGATTGCCGGACGGTTGATGATAACGTCGTAGAGGCTTATATGGCCCACCGAAAGTGGAAGCAGATTGATGCCTCCGTGAAAACTCCCTACCGACAGCAGTGAGTCGGCGTTGGCAGGCAACTGCCGGCGGATGGAATCGGGCAGTGTGGCGAAGGCGTGCGAGGTGATGGAGAGCGAGTCGACATCAAGTGTGAGCTTCGGGAAGGTGTGCCAGAAGGTGAGTTCCACCCGGCCTATGCGCACATCGGCGTCGAGAAGGTCGTTGGCGGTTTTCTCCACGAGCGGTGTGAGCCGGGGCGGCGTTAGAATCCACACAATCAGCGAGCACAGCAGCACGAATAGCGCCGTTACTATGCCTGCGGTGATGGCGGTGAATCGGATGGCACGCAGCCACCAGGGGCGGCGTTTTTTCGGTTCGGGAGTTGTCCCGGTGGTTTCTTCCGGCATGGTGTATTGGATGTGAGAGGGTTATTGAAAAGTGGTGGGAAGCGTTATCAGCGCGCGGTGATGTGGAAACATGCCTGCTTGTATTCATATTTCACGTAGCATCGTCCCTGGCGGCGCATCTGGTCCACCACCTCTCCGAGCAGGTTTTTCAGATCCTCCTGGGTGCGCGGTGTGCGTGTGGAATCGCAGATGAATTTGGCATAGCTTATGTCGAAAGTGGTGCCGTAGAGATGTGCAGAGGTGTCCACTGCGTTGCGGTTGCGCCGGCGCAGACGTTTCACCAGACGCGGTGTGCGGAGCACTGAGGTGACTTTCACGCGGTAATCGCCCCCGCCGCGCTGGCGCAGGGAGTCGCGGAACGCCAGCCCTATATCGGTGAGGAGCTTGTGGGCCTTGGGCACGAGGTATGGGAGCGAGTGGGTGAGGTTGTCGAGATAGAACGCCTCGCAGCTTTCCAGGCGCTGGAGCTTTCGGCCGCCTTCCCATGCGTTGCGGAGGGAATTCACGGGCTTGATTCCGATTTTTTCTGCGGTGGCGATGTGGAGGTAGTTGCTGTCGTTGAATGCGCGGCGGAGCGTCATGCCCAATGGGTTGATGCGGAGCTTTATGCCACCGGGAGGCATGGAGTCGAAGTGCTGTTCGTAGGGGTTGCGCGAGCGGATGGTGTCGGAGGGGTCGAGAAGCGCCAGCAGGCTTGTCAGCTCATTCTTGTTTGGGGCTGGCGTGGTTTCTTCTTCGGGTGAGGTTACGGTCTCAGCTGAGGCCGTAACAGGACTGGCGAGTGCGGTGGGCTGGCTGGCGGCTTGGGAAGCTTCCGGTTCCGGCTGGGTTGCTTCGGGTTCGGGTTGAGGCTCGGGTTGAGGTTCGGGCTGAACGGCTTCCGGTTGCTCCGGAGCGGTTGCGGCCATGAGGTCCTCCCCGTGTCCGTGGCTGCCGAAAATTGCCCATACCACCAGCAGGAGGGCGATACCGGCCATACAGTAGAGCGTGATGCGTTTGAGTGAATTTCCGTTCATCTGTCGGTCAGGGCATTGTAGAGGTTCGCGCAGGCATCCTGCAGAAGGTCGAGCACAAGTTCAAACCCTTCCGCTCCCTCATAGTAAGGGTCGGGCACATAGTCATATCGTGTGGCGATGCTGAAAAAATCAGCCATGGCCATAATCTTGTCCTCCGCCTGGGGCGACGGAGCCATGTTGTGGAGGTTGCGCAGGTTCTGCGCGTCCATCCCTATGATCAGGTCGAAATCCTCGAAATCCGAGGGGGTAATCTGACGGCAGCGGTGTGTCAGCTCCAGTCCGCGGTGGCGTGCATGCACACGCATACGCCGGTCGGGGAGGTCGCCGATGTGGTAGTTGCCGGTGCCGGCTGAATCTATCGTCCAGCGGGCAGCATCGTCGTGCTCATCCACAATGGCCTGCAGCACACCTTCGGCCGCCGGCGAACGGCATATGTTGCCCAGGCACACAAACAGCACCCGGATTTTCCCCTTCTGCCGCAACTTTTCGGCAATCTGACGGAATTTTATGTTGTTTTCTGCGGGAATCATAATTTTCTTGCAATTCTTCACACAAAGTTAGTGAAAAACACTCAGATGCAGGTAATGTGTGCTGTTTTTTCGATTTTGAAGAAGATGGACGGCAGCTTTGGCAAGGTAAATTTGTGCGTCCGTAGGAAAGGACAGACATAATTACGAGGAACTATGGAAATGGATATGGTTATGGAGAAGGAAAATGGGAATAGTGCGGAGTACGGGTGGAATGCGCGGATGGAGGCGGAGAACCGCAGGCGTGAACTGCTGCTGGAGCGGGAGGCCACTGCGCATGATCCGCTCACCGGCAAGGGGAATGGCGAGGGGTGGATGAGGGTGAACCGCGCCTTCATTCACAAGCGGGTGAAGAATCCGGCGTTCCGGCCGGAGATGGCTATGGAGGAGGGGGTGTTTCCGCAGGTGCCGGTGGAGATGGCCGCCGACAAGGATTTGGCGAACGTGGGGTCGCGTGCGCAATGGCAGAAGCTGCGGATGCGCCATGATTTTGAATACTGGGCGGTGACGTGCGTCAGAATCAAGGACAAGGAGTCGGCGCGGCGCATCCCGTTCCGCCTGAATGCCGGGCAGCGGAAGCTGCTTGCCGTTTTCGAGGGGATGCGCCGGGCCGGCGAGCCTATCCGCGTCATCATGCTCAAGGCGCGCCAGTGGGGCGGGAGCACTCTGACGCAGATGTATATGGCATGGATTCAGTGTGTGCTCGTGTCCGACTGGCATTCGCTGATCTGCACACATGTCAACAGGGCGTCGGCCACAATCCGCGGGATGTATGATGCCATGCTTTCCGACTATCCCTCCGGCCTTTGGACCGATGCCGACGGTGAAGAGGGCAACGGCGGCAACACGGCGGCAAGAAAACTGCTGCCGTTTCAGGGGCAGAGCAGCATCAAAACCATCCCCGGGCGCCGCTGCTGCATCACGCTGGGGAGTTCGGAATGTCAGGATGCCATCCGTGGCGGCGATTATGCCCTTGCCCACCTGAGCGAGGTGGCGTTCTGGAAGGATTCGCCCAAAAGCACTCCCGGCGAGTTCATTCAGGCCATCTATGGCGCGGTGTCGCGCAGGCCGCTCACCATGATTGTGCTTGAATCCACTGCCAACGGCGTAGGCAACTACTTCCATTCGGAGTGGGAACGATCGGTGGCCGGAAAGAGCGACAAGACGCCGCTGTTTGTGGCATGGTTCGAAATCCCCGTCAACCGGCGCAAGGTGGCTGACCACAAACGTTTCTGGGACAGTATGGATGCCTATGAACGCACGTTGTGGAGCGAACACGGATGCTCGCTTGAGCAGATAGCGTGGTATCGTTCGCGCCGCCGCGAGTACGCATCGGCGCAGCAGATGCAGGCCGAGTTCCCCACTACGCCGGTTGAGGCTTTCGCCAATACAGGTTTCAATGTGTTTGAGGCGGCCAGTGTGGCGCGCATGCGCGCCGGATGCGAGGAGCCGCAGACCGTGGGAGAGATAGCCTCAGGCAGCGGCATCGTAGTGGGCGAACGGTCGCTGTCGGCTTTGTCGTTCCGGGAGGATGCCACCGGCGCCTTGCGGATGTGGCGCGATGTGGTGAAGGGAGCGGCGTATGTGGTGACTGTGGATGTGGGGGGCCGTTCGGCCGCGGCCGACTGGAGCGTGATAGCCGTGCTGCGTGCCGACGGCGACAGACCGGAGGTAGTGGCGCAGTGGCGCGGACACACCGACCACGACCTGCTCACATGGAAAGCGGCGCAGATTGCCACCTACTACAACAGCGCGCTGCTTGTGTTTGAAAGCAACACGCTCGAGAGCGAACGCTGCGGCGACGCTCCCGAGCAGGGTGCCTATATTCTGCATGAACTGTATGACGCCTACCGTGAGCTTTACTGGCGCACACCCATCGACGGCGGGCGCTCCAAGCCGGGTTTCCATACCAACCGCGCCACCAAGCAGATGATTGTGACGGAACTGATCGGCGCCGTGCGCGACGGCACCTACGTGGAGCGCGACACGATGGCCGCCGACGAGCTGGCCGTGTACGAGCAGCTGCCGAACGGGAGCTACGGGGCGCGCAGCGGGTGTCACGACGATATTCTGATGACACGCGCCATCGGGCTGCATGTGGTGCGCGAAACCACGCACCTCCGTGTCACCCTCGCCGGTGATTCCGACCTACGGCGGTTTCTGCGCGGGCGGTAAGAGTTTCAGCGCCGCAGCGTCAGAATTCTATCACGTTGCTTGACGATGCGGGTGGCGTGGCGGGCTGAGATGAATCGCGGCGCTCCGCTCCCGGGGTTTCCGTCTTGGGTGTGGAAGTCGATGCCGGGTCTGTGGCGCGTTTGGTGGTGGTGTTGCGCACCACTTCGGCCATTTTGAGGTCGCGGTTGAAGGCAGGGTGATGCTCGAAAGCCTCGATCACGGCATCATCGTCGAACTGGTCTGGACGCAGGATTATGTAGTGCTTCGATTCGCGGGCACGGTTGATGGTGTCAACCTTCTCCTCGCCATACACCTTTTTCATGGTCTCCAGTTCGGTATTGCGCTGCTCCTCTTCGGGTGGAGTGGCAGGCTTGCTGAAAGGATTGACCGGTTTGGGTGTTTTGGGCTTCTTGGTGCTGTCGCCCTTGATGGAAAGCTCGAACCCGGCGGCAAGGATGGTGATTTTTATCTTGTTGCCCAGAGTGTCGTCGAAAGCGATACCGTAAATCACATCCACACCCTCGATGTTCGAGATGAACGATGTAAGCTCCTTGGCCTCGCCCATCTTGAACGGTATGTCGGCCTCGCGCGAGTAGTAGAGGTTGAACAGCAGGCGCTTCGAGCCGAAAATGTCCTTGTTCTTGAGCAGGGGAGAATTGAGGGCGTCCTCGATTGCGCGCGACACGCGATGCTCACCTTCGCCGAATCCAGTGGAGATTATAGCCGCGCCCCCGTTGCGCAGGGTGGTGTTCACATCCTTGAAGTCGAGGTTCATGTAGCCGTGGCCGGTGATGAGTTCCGAGATGGAGCGTGCGGCGTTGCTCAGGGTGTCGTCGGCTTTGCCGAAAGCGTTGAGCCAGTCGAGGTCGGCGTAGATTTCGGTGAGCTGTTCGTTGTTCACCACCAGCAGGGCATCCACATACTTGCTCATCTCCTCAGCGCCGTCGAGGGCTTTCATGATTTTCTTCTCGCCTTCAAAAAGGAAGGGGATGGTGACGATGCCGATGGTGAGCAGACCGCGGTCGCGGGCTATGCGGGCCACCACGGGGGCCGCTCCGGTGCCGGTGCCGCCGCCCATTCCGGCGGTGATGAACACCATCTTGGTGTCGTCGTCGAATTCGCGTGCAATGTCGTCGGCGCTCTCCTCGGCGGCCTCGCGGGCCAGTTCGGGGTTATTGCCGGCTCCCAGGCCTTCGGTGGTCTTGGGGCCGATGAGCAGACGGTTTGGCACGGGCGAGTTTTTCAGCGCCTGCCAGTCGGTGTTGCATACGAGAAAGGAAACTTTTTCGATTCCTTGCTCGTACATGTGGTTGACGGCGTTGTTGCCGCCGCCGCCCACGCCGATCACTTTGATGATTACGTCGCCGTGGCTGGCAACGTTCTGGCTGTCGTCGATGAAATTGGCGTCGCGCTCTATATCGTTTTTATAATTTTCGTCCATAATTGCGGATAGGATGCTTGATTGAACAGGTTTTGTTTGTTGTGTGTCAGTATGCTGTCACGGCTGGCGAAGAGAGGGACTATTCGGTGAAATTCGTGTCGTCAACAGTCATGTTGGCTATGCTTTCCTTCATTTTTGACAGGAGCGCGGAGAAACCGCTTTTGCGGGGCGACTTGTCTGGCTCCTTTCCTGTTGAAGGATCGGGGTCGTCGTCAACTATGCCGATGCGCGAAGGGCCTTCGTCAACGCCATCTTTATCAAGCAGGTCGTTATAGTTGGTATAGCCTCTTGGCTCTGCAGGCTCACCGGAATTCTCGGGAAGCGGTGTGAGACATTCGGCCTCGGGCATACGCGATGCGGCCACCAGCACAGAAATCACATCGACCATTTCGGTGCCGTGAATCGAGCCGTCGGTGATGCGTACCGATGCCGAAGGAGCGCCCTGACGCACCGGGAGCTTGCTCTGCTGCTGGAGCAGTTCGTTGAATCCACGCAGACGTGCACCGCCGCCCACAATCACGATGCCGCCGGGGAGATCGGCCGCCGTGACGCCGGCATACTCTATCTGGGCTATGATGTTGGCCACAATCTCGTCGGCGCGGGCGTGCACGTAGTTGTTTATGTCGGTGTAGTCGATCCCTTCGGCGTAGCCTTTGCCGCGGCGTGCGGCGTCGACAGCCAGAGCGTTGCCGCTCACTTTCTTTATCTCCTCGGCGCGCTCCTCGATGTAGTTGAGGGCTATGAGGTCGAGGGTGATGTTGCGCGAACCGATGGGGAGGGTGGCCACATAGACCGGGGCGCCTCCGCGGTAGACGGACACCGTGGTGGTCTCTGCCCCGAAGTCGACGAACATGCAGCCCAGACGGCGCTCATCCTCGGTGAGCACCATGGCGGCTTCGGCCAGCGGCCGGGTGATATAGCCGTTTATGTTGAGCCCCAGACGGTCGGTTATCACACGTCGGAGGATGCGTTTTATCTGAGGCGAGCAGCTGAGCACAGTGGCCCGTGCGCTGAGGCTCTGGCCGAAGGTTCCCACGGGCGAGGTCTGCGTCTTGTTGTCAACGGTGAAACGCACCGGCACCACATCCACCGTGTCGCGGTCGGGGTCGGTCGTTGCGGCGGCGCGTTTCTTCAGCTCGGTTATGATCGGTTCGGTGATTTCAGTCTCCACCGGGAGCTGCATGCTCACATCCACCATGGTGCTGGTGAGCGAGCGTCCTCCGAGTCCTACATAGACACCTGTAATGGTGCGTGGCTCGACTGCCGGATAAGCCTGCAGGCGTTCCACCACGGTGTCGATGGCGTTGGCCACATCTACGTTCTGGATGCAGCCGTAGCGCACGCGGTCGGTGAGTTTTTCCTCTTCAACAGCGATTACGTCGACAACACCCGAGTTATCGACCACTCCGACGGCTCCCCTGATTTTGGAGCTGCCTATTTCGAATGCCACTATGTAGCGGCCGTTGTTGCGTTCTCCCATATTGTGTTTTGTGTCTGTGTAGGTATCGTTAGAGTTTAATTGTAGTAGTTTTCTATGGTTGTGCCTTTTGGGCCGGGGTGCCCGATGGTTTATGCTTGGGCGGGAGCGCCACCGTGTCGGTGCTGACGGAGGTGAGCATTGAGTTCACATCCTCGTTTTCGGTCTCGTCGCCCTCCTGGTCGAAGCGTATGAGCGGTTCGGGTATCGACTTCACGCGCCGGGTGGCCACCACCTGTCCGCGCCACTTTACATTCAGGGTGTCGTAGTAGGTCCACCCTTTGAGGGGGAGGACGCGGCGGTACATGGTCATCACGCGGCTGAGCTTGTTGTCAATGTCGGAAGTGTCGCCGAGATTTATCACATGTCCGCGTATCATGGGGACAAGAATCACGTCGTGATGCCGCGGCTCCACCATGATTTGGGCCACGAGTGCGTTCCATGCAGAGTCGTTGCTGATGCGGCTCAGCAGGGGGAGCAGCATGCGTGGCTGATGTTCGGCGTCGAAGTGCCCGGTGATTACCGGCACGTCCAGGCGGAAACGGGCGTTGGCTGTCAGGCGCTTCCCCTCGCGGTTAATGTAGTAGGAGTGCCCCATATTGTCGAAGATGCGCGCCACCGGAATCATCGGGGTGACGGCGATGCGTATCTTGTTGGCTGCGGTACGTTCCACCACGGCATGCTCAATGTTGTCGATGGCGTTGAGCTTGGTTTCTATTGTGTGGACAGGCACACGGGAGGCAGGCAGGTCGGTGTTGTCGAGATGCCACTCGGCCAACAGGCGCTCCACTTCGCTTTTGCTCACGAAATTGCGCGAGGCGCCGTTCTGCATCACCTCGATCTGGAATCCGCGGCACATGTCGCGTGCGGCCATGTCGTTGGATATCAGCAGCGCCATCACCAGATAGACAATGAGCACCACCGACAGCAAGCACCTTATGACACCTGTCTTCGTCATCTACTTCATTCGTGGTTGGATTTGACTGCCTCGGTTATTCCGGGCACAAGGTCGGAGATGTCGCCTGCGCCGGCAGTCAAAAGTATCTCAAATTTACGTTTTTTTATCGTATCCGTCAAATCCTCACGGCCAACCAGCTCTTTTTTTCCGCAGGTCACGCGGTCGAGGATAAGCTGCGAGGTCACACCCTCGATGGGAAGTTCGCGGGCCGGATAGATGGGGAGAAGGATTACCTCATCGGCCATCGACAGCGCCTGCGCGAAACCCTCGTAGAAATCGCGTGTGCGGGTGAACAGGTGGGGCTGGAACGCCACGGTGAGGCGGCGTCCGGGATAGAGCGCCTTTACCGAGGCGATGGATGCCTTGAGTTCGTCGGGGTGATGGGCATAGTCGTCGATAATCACGCGCCCGTTGTTGCCGGGTTCCTTGAGGTGGAACTCGAAGCGGCGTTTGGCGCCCATGAAGCTGCCCATGGCTTCGCGTGCAACCTCCGGAGTGAGTTCGCCGGTGAGATGGCATGCCGCAAGCGATGCCACGGCATTTTCTATGTTCACTTCAACGGGTACGCCGAGGTTGATGCCGTCGATGCGTCCGCCGGGATATACGAAGTCGAAATGAATCTCGCCGTTGCCGTAGGTCACGTTCTCGGCGTGGAAGTCGCCGTGGTTGCGCGAGTAGCTGTAGACCTTCACACCTTCGGCGGGACGCGGATGCAGTTTCAGCCCCTCGTGCACAATCAGGCTGCCGCCGGGCTGCACAAGTTCGGTGAAATGGGCGAAGCTTTCCAGATACGCCTCCTCGGTGCCGTAGATGTCGAGGTGATCCGGGTCGGTGGAGGTTATTACGGCTATGTAGGGGCGGAGATGGTGGAACGAGCGGTCGAACTCGTCGGCCTCAATCACGCTGTAGGGGCTTTCGGGGGCGAGCAGGAAGTTGGAGTTATAGTTGCGCAGCACTCCGCCGAGAAATGCGTTGCAGCGGCAGGGGGAGAGGTTGAGCAGATGCGCCGCCATAGACGAGGTGGTGGTTTTGCCGTGGGTTCCTGCAAAGCAGATACCCTTGCTTTCATGGGTGACACGGCCCAGTATGGCCGCGCGTTTCACAACCTCGAAACCACCGTTGCGGAAGAACGAGAGCACATGATTGTCGGCAGGGATGGCCGGTGTGTAGACCACCAGCGTGTCGGCCGGATTGCGGAATTCAGCCGGTATGGCTGCGTCGGCATCGTCGGTGAAGCTTATCCGTGCCCCCTCGGCGATGAGATTGGAGGTGAGTTCGGAGGGAGTGCGGTCGTAGCCGGCCACGGCATATCCTTTGGCCATGAAATAGCGCTCAAGTGCCGCCATGCCGATGCCGCCTGCTCCCACGAAATATATATTTGTCATATCAGACATATCTTGTTATACTAAGACTTTTTTATTACGTAGGGACGCACGGCTCGTGCGTCCGTGAAAATCACTGGCGATGAACGAGCTGCAGCAGGGCGTCCACAATCTTTTCGTCGGCATCGGGGAGCGCCATTGCCTTGGCGTTCTCACCGAGCGAACGGAGCCGGTCGGGCGATGCGAGCAGCTGCTCCACGGTGTCGGCCAGTTGGTCGCGGCAGTCGCGGTCGAGCAGGGTCACTGCCGCGCCTCGGTCGGAGAGGGCTTCGGCGTTTTTGCGCTGATGGTCCTCGGCCACGTTGGGCGACGGCACAAGCACCGCAGGCATGCCGGCAAGCTGAATCTCGGAGATGGTGCTGGCGCCTGCACGCGATACCATGAGGTCGGCTGCGCAGTAGACTATGTCCATATCGTCGATAAACGGCTGCACACGCAGATTGGGGTTGTCGATATCCTTCACAGCCTCCCGGCATTCGTCGGCATATAGCCGTCCCGTCTGCCACAGCACCGATGCGCCGAGCGAGAGGATGCGGTTCACTGCGGTTTTCATCGAATCGTTGATGGTGCGGGCTCCGAGACTGCCTCCTACCACAACCACAAGCGGACGCTTGGGGTCGAAGCCGAGACGGCGCTTGGCCTCGTCGCGCGGGGTGGAGAGGCTGGCGATGCTCTTACGCACCGGATTTCCGGTTTTCACAATCTTTTCGGCCGGGAAGAAGCGGTCCATCCCGTCGTAGGCCACGCAGATGCGGTCGGCCTTGGCGGCAAGCAGCTTGTTGGTCACGCCGGCATAGGAGTTCTGTTCCTGCACGAGGGTGGGGATGCCGCGGCGCTGCGCTTCCTTGAGTACGGGGCCTGAGGCGTAGCCGCCCACACCCACGCATGCGTCGGGAGCGAATGTGCGGAGCACCTTTTTGGCCTTGCGCATCGAGCGCCAGAGTTTGAGAAGCACCCCGAAGTTGCGCCACAGGCGTTTGCGGTCGAAACCGGCCACGGGCAGACCGACAATCTCATATCCGGCCGCAGGCACGCGCTCCATCTCCATGCGCCCCTCGGCGCCGACAAACAGGATTTCCGCATCGGGCATGCGCCGGCGCACGGCGTTGGCTATTGAAAGTGCCGGGAATATGTGTCCTCCGGTTCCACCACCGGAAACAAGTATTTTCATTGTCAAATCATTTTTATCGGTTTACAGTCGGCTGGCGTTTTCGGCGGCCATGTCGGCGGGGAGTTTCATGATTTCGGCGTTAATGTCTTTACGGCTGTCGGTCTGCACTGCAAATCGGCTGACGCTTAGCATGATGCCGAAAGCTATAGACGTTGCCAGAATTGACGAGCCACCTTTGGAGATGAGCGGCAACGGCTGTCCGGACACAGGGAACACACCGGTTACGATGGCCATGTGGAACAGCGCCTGCAGCACTATCAGCACAGCCATTCCCAGCACGAGCAATGCCGGAAAGGCCCGCGAGCAACGCGAGGCGATGGCTCCGGCGCGGGCAAGCAGCCACAGATAGAGCGCAAGCAGTCCGAGGCCGCCGAGCAGTCCCCAGTCCTCCACCACAATGGCGAAGATGTAGTCGGAGAACGCCAGGGGCAGGCGGGCCGTCTCGCGTGAGTTGCCGGGAAGCTGACCGATGATGCCGCCGTTGGCCTGAGCCATGTAGGAATATTGCTCCTGACGGTTTTTCGAGGTAATTACCTCGTCGTATTTCGGAACGGAATCGTTGCCAAGCCATTGTGCGATACGATTCTTCTGGGTTCCGGAACGAGCGATTGTGGTCTCTTCGCCTGCAAAATTCTTTCCTGTTTCCTGAATGTGGGTCCATTCGGCTTCAGAATATTCCGGCTTTGATTCATGTTTAAGTATGAAGGCACCACCTCCCAATACGGCATAGGCCAGAAGGACAATCCCGAACTTTTTCCACTCCACGCCGGCTATGAGCATCATGGCGAACGATATGCCCATGAGCAGCAGTGTGTTGGTGAGACCCTGCGAGAACAGCAGGCCGCCGCACAGCAGCACGAACGCCGCCGAGATCACCACTCCGCGTGTCTTAACGCCCATCTTGAGCTTGTTCTTGCTCATTACCAGGGCGATGATGAGCACCACCGACAGTTTCAGCAGCTCGGCCGGCTGGATGGCTATACCCATCAGGGTGGTGCTTCGGCGGGCGCCGTTGATGATGTCGCCCTTGAAGAGCACATAGAATCCGAGGAGCAGCGTTATGAGCACGAATATCGGGGTGATGGGGATGAGCCAGCGGTAGTGCATGCGCGACAGGGCGATGGTGAACACCATCCCCAGGCCGAGCATCTCGCAGTGGCGGATGAGCGGACCGAACACATTGGATGCCGTGACTTCGCGTGACGAGGCGCTGTAAAGCTCGATCACCGAAATCACGAGGATGGCGATGTAGATGGCCCAGATATATTTGTCGGCTTTGGGCAGCGGAGCCTTTTGCAGTTCGGAGGAGGGTTCGGGCATTTTTAATGGCTATATAAAGAGTCGTTACGGGTCAGGCTTTGTTGAGTTCCTGCTTCTTCATGTCGCGCACCAGGGCCTTGAATTTGCGGCCGCGGTCCTCGTAGCCGTTGAAGAGGTCGAAGCTTGCGCAGCAGGGCGAAAGGAGCACGGTGTCGCCGTTCTGTGCCAGCTCGCGGCATTTGGCCACACATTCCTGGAGCGAATGGGTGTCGGCCACCACAGGCACCTTGCCGGTGAAGAAGTCAATGATCTTGGTGTTGTCCACACCCATGGCCACGATGGCCTTCACGCGGTCCTTGACGAGCGGGAGGATTTCGTTGTAATCGTTCCCCTTGTCCTTGCCGCCGAGGATGAGGATGGTGGACTTTTCGGGGCGCATCGATTCAAGGGCATACCAGCAGGAGTTGACGTTGGTGGCCTTGGAGTCGTTGATCCACCGTGCGCCGTTGATGGTCTCCACACGTTCCAGGCGGTGTTCCACGCCTTCGAAGTCGCTCAGGGCGCGGCGGATGTCCTCCTTTCGGATGTCGAGCAGGCAGGCGCTCAGACCGGCGGCCATGGAGTTGAGCAGGTTGTGGATGCCGTGGAGGGCGAGTTGCGAGCGGGGCATGTCGAGTGAAGTCTCCGGGGTTTCGAGCACCATCTCGTCGGCGGTGTCAACCCATGCTGCGGCATCGTCGCGGTGATTCTCGCCGAAGGGGAAGAGGCGCGCCTCGGTGGTGATGTGGCGCAGCTGCTCGGTGATCACGGGGTCATCGTCCCAGTAGATGAATGCATCCTCGGGGGTGAGGTTGCGCAGGATGCGGAACTTGGCGTTGATGTAGTTCTGCATCTTGTAGTCGTAACGGTCGAGATGGTCGGGGCTGATGTTCATCAGCACGGCTATGTTGGCCCGGAAATCGTACATGTTCTCGAGCTGGAACGAGCTGAGTTCCACCACATACACATCGTGCTTGTCCTCGGCCACCTGCCATGCCAGCGAACGGCCCACGTTGCCGGCCAGTCCGGCGTTCACTCCCGCCTCGCGCAGGATGTGGTAGATGAGCATGGTAGTGGTGGTCTTGCCGTTGGAACCGGTGATGCACACCATCTTGGCGTCGGTGTAGCGGCCTGCAAGCTCTATTTCGGAGATTACAGGGATGTTGCGTTTCATCAGCTCCTGCACCAGCGGGGCTGTGGGGGGGACGCCGGGCGATTTCACCACCTCGTCGGCGTTGAGTATGAGTTCGGGGGTGTGATGCCCCTGTTCGTATGCTATGCCATAGCGGTCGAGTGCCTCAAGATAGCGCGGGGCGATTTTGCCGCAGTCGCTGAGAAACACATCCATCCCTTTCACTTTTCCCAATACGGCGGCTCCGATGCCGCTCTCTCCGCCTCCTAAGATGACGAGGCGCTTCTGTTTTGCTGTTCCTTCCATTTACGTATGTGAAACCGTGTTGTAGTTGTTTTGTTCAATATGTTTTTGGTTGCGCAGATGCACCTGGCTGGGCGTCAGCGGATTTTCAGCGTGACAAATGTTATCACCGCCAGAAAAATCCCCACAATCCAGAACCGGGTGACGATTTTCGATTCAGGCACCGCCTGCAGCGGTTTCTGTATCAGTGCCTCGATACCTGCGTTGCCGGGTTTCTGGAAATGATGGTGCAGCGGTGTCATCTTGAACACGCGCCGCCCGGTGCCTGTGCGCCGTTTGGTCCATTTGAAATAGGCCACCTGAATCATCACCGACACATCCTCCACGAAGAAGATGGCGCACAGCAGGGGTATGAGCAACTCCTTATGAATCAGGATGGCGAGCACGGCAATGATGCCGCCGATGGTGAGCGAGCCGGTGTCGCCCATGAACACCTGCGCCGGGAAAGCATTGTACCACAGGAACCCTATCAGGGCGCCGATGAATGCCGCGCAGAACACCACCAGCTCCTCGGAGCCGGGGATGTACATTATGTTAAGGTAGCTCGAATAGACAATCGAGCCGCCTAGATATGCCATGATGGCAAGCGCCACGGCTATGATGGCCGAGCATCCGGTGGCAAGGCCATCGAGGCCGTCGGTGAGGTTGGCGCCGTTGGATGTGGCCGTTATCACGAATATGGTGACGAGGATGAACAGAATCCATCCGCCGGTCTTGGCATGGTCGCCCATCCATTTTGTGAGCGAGGCATAGTCGAAGTTGTTCTCCTTGACGAAGGGGATGGTGGTCTGGGTAGATTTGATGTTCTGCCCCTCGTAGACAATCTCCTCTACTTCGTTGGAGCTTACGTTGATCACCTCGTGGTTCTGACGTATGGTTATGGCCGGAGAGAACATCATGGTAAGGCCGACGATAAGGCCGAGGCCCACCTGTCCTATGATCTTGAACTTGCCGCTCATGCCGTCCTTGTTGTGGCGCGACATCTTCAGATAGTCGTCGGCGAAGCCCAGACAGCCGAGCCACACAGTGGCCACCAGCATCAGCAGCATGTAGATGTTGCCGAGGTTCCCCACGAGCAGGCAAGGCACCAGAGTGGATATGATTATGATGATTCCGCCCATGGTGGGTGTGCCGGTTTTCTTCATCTGCCCCTCGAGGCCGAGGTTGCGGATAATCTCTCCCACCTGCATCTTCTGCAGGCGGTCAATGATCTTGCGGCCGAACACCAGGGCTATGAACAGCGACAGCAGGATTGCCGCGCCGGAACGGAAGGTGATGTAGTCCATCAGGCGTGCGCCCGGCACGCCCCATTCGTTGAGATATTTGAACAGATAGTACAGCATTGTTCAGCGTGGCGTTTTAGCATTTTTCGGCGAGGGCGGCCTGCACCTCCTCGCGGTCGTCGAAATGATGTTTCACTCCCTCCACTTCCTGATAGTCCTCATGACCTTTGCCTGCCACGAGAACGACATCGCCGTCGTCGGCGAGTGTCACGGCCGTGCGGATGGCCTGACGGCGGTCGGCTATGCTGAGTGTGCGCGCACGGTAGTCGGGATTGCCTGCAATCCCCTCCTCCATATCGGCGAGGATGTCGAGCGGGTTCTCGAAACGGGGATTGTCGGAGGTTAGAATCACACGGTCGCTCAGGCGCGCGGCCTCGGAGGCCATGATGGGGCGTTTGCCTTTGTCGCGGTTGCCTCCGGCTCCCACCACGGTGATGATTTTTCCGGATGTGCCGACTACCTCGCGTATGGCAGTGAGCACATTCACCACGGCGTCGGGGGTGTGGGCGTAGTCCACGATGGCTGTGACGCGGCGGTCGGGGGCATGGAACGTCTGGAAACGTCCTGCCACCGGAACCAGGCGGCTCATGTTGAGCAGCACCGTCTGCAACGGCCATCCCAGCAGGAGCGATGTGCCGAACACGGCCGTGAGATTGTAGGCGTTGAAGCGGCCGGTGAAGAGCACGTTCACCTCGCTGCCGTTGAATTCCATGAGTGTGCCGTCGAGGTGGTTCTCAAGTACGCGGCCGCGGAAATCGGCCATGGTGCGCAGCGAGTAGGTGTAGCGGTGTGCCGGGGTGTTCTGCAGCATCACCTCGCCGTTGCGGTCGTCGGCGTTGGTGAGCGCGAATGCTTCGGTTGTGAGGCCGTCGAAGAACGATTTTTTTGCCTGGAGATAAGCCTGCACGGTTTTGTGATAGTCCAGATGATCGCGTGTTAGGTTGGTGAAGACTCCCCCCGCGAAAGTCAGTCCGGCAATGCGGTGCTGATGTGCGGCGTGCGAGCTGACCTCCATTGCGGCATAGGTGCACCCTTTCTCCACCATTCGGGCAAGCAGCGCGTTGATGGTGAGGGCATCGGGGGTGGTCTGTGTGGCGTGCACGGCCTCGGTGTCTATGTAGTTGACCACGGTGGAGAGCAGGCCGGCCTTGTAGCCACACAGGCGTGCCATCTCGTAGATGAGGGTGGCGGTGGTTGTTTTGCCGTTGGTGCCGGTGACGCCCACAAGGCGCAGCTTCTTGGAGGGCTCACCATACCAGCGCGATGCCAGATGGCCGAGTGCCACCGAGGTATTCTCCACGACAATGAATGTGGTGCCGGGATACTCCTCCGGATTGTCGGGCATGGTGTCAACCACCATGGCGGCCACGCCTTTGCCGCGGAGCGACGGGATGAACGAATGACCGTCGACGGTGACACCGCGTACGGCCACAAACATGGCGCCCTCCCCGGCCTGACGGGAGTCGGCCGTGAGCAGGGTAATCTCTTTGTCTACGGCACCTGTGACGGAGAGAACGGGTAGGTTGCCAAGAAGTGTCTGTATATTCATTCTAAATGGTTAGCGGGGGAGAGGTTTATAATTCGGATAATTCTTATAACTCGTATGATTCTGATGATTCGGGGTGGGTCAGGGTGCAAGGGCGAGCGTCACCTGATGCCCGCGCGGCAGACGGGTGCCGTAGGCGGGTATCTGCTGTTTCACATATCCTGTGCCCTGGAATTTCACGTTGTAGCCACGGTTTTCAAGCGCCACCACCGCTTCGCGCAGACCCAGTCCGAGCACAGACGGCACGGTGTTGGCAGGTGTGGCCTTGGGTGGTGCGGGATGGCTCTCCGAGGTGATTCCGGCGGCGGCACGGACCGACTTGTGGCGTCCGGGTTTGACCGACCCGTAGAGCTGCGCACGCGATATGGCCTGCGCCCCTTCGGTGTAGTCGGAGGAGTTGCCGAGCAGTCCGCGCGAGTACATCTTCAGGGCGATGTTCTTCATCACCTGACCGGAGGTGGAGGCGGCCCCGAACATGTTGCGTTTGGGGTAGAAGGTGAGCACCATGCAGGAGTAACGTGGTTCGTCGGCAGGGAAGAATCCGCAGAACGCCAGACGCTTGCGGGCGGTGTTGTAGCCGTGGGTCACGGGGTCCACGCTGTAGCAGGTGCCGGTCTTTCCGGCAAGGGCCACCTTGTCGTTCTTCAGCGAACGGCCTGTGCCGTGGGCGCCCCACACCACCTGTTTGAGCATGTACTGCATTTTCCGGGCGTTCTCCTCCGAGCAGATGCGGTCGCGGATATAGGTCACCGGCAGAACCGAGTCGGTTTCCGGCCCTATGAGGCGGCTGACAAGGCGCGGCCTGACGTAGCGGCCTCCGTTGGCGATGGCGTTGTAGATGCTGAGGGTGTAGAGCGGCGGTATCTCCGTGGCATAGCCGTAGCACATACGCGACAGGGCCACGCGGCCTTCCGACGAGTTCGGAACCGAGTCGATGCGCGGGCGCTTCTCGCCTCCGATGCCGGTGTGCATATTGTCGAGAAATCCTATGCCGCGCAGGCGCGAATAGAAAGCGCCGGGCTGCTGGCCGTATTTGCGCGTGATAATTTTGGCCATGCCTATGTTGCTCGACCGTTCGATGACCTCGGCTACGGTAAGACCGTCGACACCGTGGGCGTCGGTTATCGGGCGGCCGCCGGCATAGGCCCAGCTGCGCCCCGTAGAGATATAGTCGCCGGGGCGCACAATGCCGTCTTCGAGAGCTATCATCATCGAGATGGGTTTCACCACCGAACCCGGCTCGAAACCGACCACGGCGTAGTTCAGGGCCTCGATGTAGCCCGAGCCGTCCTTGGCCATCTCGAGGTTCGAGATTGCCTTGATGTCGCCGGTCTTCACATCCATCAGAATGGCGCAGCCCCAGTCGGCCCGGCAGCTGTCGAGCACACGGTTCAGCTCGTTCTCCACGATATCCTGCAGCTGTATGTCGATGGTGGTGCGCAGGGTGTAGCCCGGCACGGGGGGTATGTCGGTCCAGTCCACGATGTTTTTCGTCAGCGGAATCTTATTTGCCACACCGGGCACACCGTAGAGCAGTGAGTCAAGTGCCTTCTCAAGCCCCGAGATGCCGTGAATCTCGCGGCATTCGGCGGTCTGACCAACGGCACCCACCGAACGGCGCGCCATAGCCCCGTAGGGGTTGGTGCGTTTCATGACGGTCTCGACCGTCATGCCGCTCTTGTTGGGG
>UQER01000035.1 GCA_900540205.1 uncultured Porphyromonadaceae bacterium
CCATCAGACCGCCGGCGGTGTCCTCGTCGTATTTCAGCAGGTCGATGATGTCGCCGGCCTGGTCAACGTCGTCGATATGCGAGAGCACTTCGTCGCGGTCCTCTTCGTCGAGCTCCTGGATGAGGTCCACGGCCTCGTCGGAGTCGAGGTGACCCACGAATTTCTTGGCGATGTCCTCCGGCTCCATGTCGCTGAGGAGCTTGTGGCGGTCCTCCTCGTCAAGTTCCATGAGCACGTCGGCAGCCTTGTCGCCGTCGAGCAGCCGGTAGAGATATTCGGCCTGTTCCAGGTCAAGAGCGTCGTACAACTCGGCAATGTCGGCCGGGTGCAGCTCCTCGAGTAGCGCCTCGGCTCTGGCGTTGTCGCGGTCGGCAATTATCTGCCGTAGATTGTCGAGATATTCTTCGTTGAACTCTTTCATTTAGCGGCCGGTGAAGAGTGATTGGTTTGATGGTCTGTTATGCTTTGGCAGCAGCCTTTGCGGCGTCCACAAGGTTGGTCAGTTCGATGAACTGGCTGACCGAGAGCTGTTCGGGACGAAGCGCGAGGAGGGGAGAGTCGGGCATCGGCGCACCTGCCGGGAGCAACCCCTTGAGCGAGTTGCGCAGGGTTTTGCGGCGTTGGCCGAAGGTGGTTTTCACAACGGTGCGGAAGAGGGCCTCGTCGCATCCGAGCGTATCGACATTGTTGCGTGTCAGCTTCACGACTCCCGATTTTACCTTTGGCGGCGGGTTGAACACATGCTCGTCGACTGTGAACAGATATTCCACATCGTACCATGCCTGGAGCAGTACGCTCAGAATGCCGCGCGCCTTTGTGCCCGGAGGGGCTGCCAGACGTTCGGCAACCTCTTTCTGCAGCATCCCCGAGCAGCACACCACAAGGTTGCGCCATTGCAGTATGTGGAAGAAAATCTGTGAGGAGATGTTGTATGGGTAGTTGCCTATCACACACATCTTCCGGCCGTTGAACAGTTCGCCGAGGTCAAGGCGCAGGAAGTCGGCCTCGAGTATGTGGCCGTCGAGGGCCGGCATGTTGGCTTTGAGCCACGCCACGCTTTCGGTGTCGATCTCAACCACAGTAAGGTCGCACCCTTTTTCCACCAGAAACTGTGTGAGTACACCCATGCCGGGGCCGACTTCCACAATGGGGAGGTCGGTGAAACCGTCGATGGTGTCGGCTATGCGGCGCGCCACATTCAGGTCGGTGAGGAAGTGCTGGCCAAGGGCCTTTTTGGGTCGGACGTTCTGCATGTCAGGTCTGCTTTAGATTGCAAAGGTATATAAAAAAGCTGAAAAGCGTTTTTCAGTATTGGTAAAAAACGCTTTTCAGCCCAAAAGGGTTTGATTCCGCAGACCTGCGTCAAGAGTTATTCAGCTTTATCAGCTTTTAATCCGAACATGAGACGGGTGGCTTTAAATTTCCTGAAAATATCAGTATACAGCCACCAGGGTGCTGCGATGCCGCATGCGATGATGGCAACGGATGCTCCGATAAACGGCAGTGTTGCCATGGGTGCAGCCACCAGTTTGAAAACCACACTCTTTGCAAGCCCCTCGAATGTGGTGTGAAATAGGTAAATGACGTATGATGCAGCTGCAAGGCTTAATATGGCGCGTCGCCATTGACCGTGTAAAAACTGTTCGATTTTTGAGGATATTGCCGGAAACAAAAGCACAGATAAAAATGCCGGGAGTTCTGCTACGGAAGAGCCAGTTATGACGACTGCTATTTCAGATGCAACAAATATGATCGCTATCAGTGAAATGGCGCCTGATGTCAGTTTGGAAATGATTTTGAAGTCATGAAGCATGACACCGGCAAAGAAAAATACAGCCATGCGTTGCGTTTGCCCAAGACAGAATGTTTCGGGAGCGTTGAAAGGGACATAACTTGCAACTGAGGCAATTATAAAAGCAATGATGCGAGAGTTACTTGATTTAAGTGCAGGCATAATCAGGAAAAGCTCAAATAATGTCCATATGAACCATAGGAAATAACCTGCCGACGGATAGTAGAAAATCCGGAATACAGTGGATGGCGTAACAGGATTTTCTACATATGCAACTCCCTGAGTCAATGTTTTTATCAGGATTATTATCAGTGATACGATCAGATATGGTAGCATCAGCCTAAGAATCTTCTTCCGAACAAGGTGCAGATAGGATTGGGCCTTGTGGGTATGCATGTAGAGGTAACCACTCATTGCTAAAAAAAGTGGCATATGGAACGTGTAGATCACATTGACAGTCTCGGCCCACCATACCGGCGCATTGTCGGGATTCCAGTGACCGACAACGACCAATATAATGGCAAAAGCTTTTGTGATGTCTATAAAAATGAGACGTGAGGCCTTTTCAGGCTGTGCGGTGGTCATTTCTTCTCGATGGCGGTAATGATGTTGTCGGCATAAAGCCCACGGAGTAGCGATTTCAGCTCGCCGCGTTTGATTGTCCGTGATTTCAGGATGACGAGCAGCTCGCATTTGTCGGCGTTGATCAGCGGTTCAAGCACGCCGAGGCGCTGAGGTTGAGGTAGCTGAACAATGTTTAGTGTATTTTGTGGCAACGCTGAGGTGAATGCCGGGTTCAGTATGGCATCATTGTCGGATGGCTGCGGAAGAATTACCACTTTATGACCTATGCGCGAGATGCTTTCCTTCAGGGAGTTCAGGATAGTATCGGCATTGACATCCTTGCCGGCGGCCATAAGCAGCAGATTTCCCTTCTGATTGGCAAGCACCTGTTTGCGCAGGGCATCGAGCGATGCTGTGGTGTCGTCGCTCAGGAGGACAGCGCGTTCCTCAAGGCCGATGGAGGCCAGGTCAGAGGGGTCTTCGATGCGGTTGCGCCACAGCAGGAGGAACAGCGCCAGCAGCGATGGGAGAATCAATCCCATGGCCAGTGCAATGCCCGTTACGGTGTAGAAAGGTGTCTTGGAGGGTTTCAGGGGAGCGTGCGGCGGATCGATGACGAAACCAAGGGTGGTGGTGGATGCCATCTGCAGGGCTGCGTTCTCGCGTTTCTGAAGTAGGAACATATAGAGTTCGTTCTTCAGGGTCTGGTCGCGCATGAGGGTGATGTATTTACGCTCGTATTCAGGCAGTTTTGTTAGGCGGGATTGTGCGGTTGAGTTCAGCGACTTCATCGATTTCAGCCTCATGGCATTCTGGGTAAGCAGCCCGTCGACGTTCTGAAGCACCGATTTTCGGAGGGCGTCAATCTGTTCGTCAAGGGTGTTGAGGGCGATGTTGCCGCTTTTTGCCGATTTGGCAAGGGCCTGCCGCTGCAATATCAGCTCATTGTAGCCTTCGATGAGCGGATTCTTGGTGTCGGAGAGAACCGGAATCAGCTTATAGGATTCCTCGCTGTCGGTTTGCGACAGTTCTTTCCGAACCATGGTGTAGTAGTTCTGAACAGTCTGGGCGGCAGCTATTTCCGTGGTGTTGTCAATGGCGGTTTCCACAAGCAGTTCGGCTTCCTCCTTTATCGCGATAAGGTTGTTTTTGGTCTTGAATTTCTCTAACTCCGCTTCCGTATCGGAAAGCGAGCCGAAGATCTCGGCGATGCGGTCGTCGTAGAACTTCACCTCGTCGCGTGCATTCTCGGTACGGCGCTCGATGCGGCGCTGATTGTACTGATTGAGGTATTCGGTGAGCACATCTTCGCAGTATGCGTCGCTTGGGCCCTTGAAATAGAGTTTTACTGCATTGGATAGCTTGTCGGGTATGGAGGCGTACATGTCGTCCCACAGCTGGTAGGCAGCGGGAATCACTCCGCTCATCACGATGTCGATTTTCTGCGTGCCGTCCGGTTTGGCGGCCGATGCATCCCCCTTTGTGAGGGTTACTTCTCCGTAGGGTGTGGACAGGGTGGCAGGTAGCTCGGCATTCTTGATTTGGTCGAACACGATTTTCTTGAACCATTTCTTGCGCAGGGCAGTGGCGTTCACGCGTCCGTCGGGCAGCAGCTCTGTGCGGATCATGAATGATTGGCGAAGAGTATCGGCAACCCCGGCGGCCAGTGATGCACATATGGGCGTTTCGGGGTACAGCAATGATTTTGAAAGCCCCTTCCGCTCAATGTAGGTGGTGGTGAGGTTGGCGGCGCGCACAGTGCGCTCCGCCAGATCAAGCGATTTCAGCAGCGTAATCTCATTGTTGACCGATGATGAGCCGAAGCCGCCCACGGAGAACATTTTGACCAGTCCCGCCAGACCTCCGGCTTTTGCGGATGTGGATCCGGAATCGGTTGAACTATTCTCAATAAGCATCATGGCGTCTGCACTGTGACGTCGCAGTGAGCGATTATTGTAAATCAGAGCTATACCACAAAGAGCCGTGATGGAGATGGCGTATACCCACCACAAGCGTCGCACTTCCCGGAAAAAGCGCCGCAGATCAATTGTATTTTCAGGCGTAGGTCGCATTATATAACTTTTCTATTAAGATTATCGGAATTGATTTTCTGAGACTTTTCTGGAATCTCGTTATGTTCGGCAGTGTACCTGCCTATATGTTTGCCATAGCCGCAGATTATACCCAACAGCATCATGGCAGTTTGCCCTGAGGGTTGACTTATGGATGTGCCTCCCACGCTTTCAATCAGCAGATAACAGATCAGCAATGAGCCGACTGAAAACAAGGGTATCAGTTTGTGATGACGGACCATTGTCCTCAGAGGGCGGTAAGCAGATATCCAGAAGTATATGAATAAAAACCAACCGGCCACACCATATTGTGCCATTGTGGAATAATATGTGTCCATGATGAAATCGGGCATATCCGGACTAAGTCCGTAAACTTTGTCCAGATTGTATTCATAATAAAGAGTCGAATAGTTCTCGCTTGACGGATATGATCCGAATGATGCGAACCCGGACCCAAAGGGGAAGTAGTCCCATAAGATCAGGAAGCTGGTCAGAATGAGTGCAGCCCTTGCATAGCTTGAAATCTTATTTGGGTCAAATGTGTCGGAGCCGCCAGTGATGAAATAATAGTTGAATTTTTTCCAGGCGACGCCTACGAAAATGATTCCCAATAAAATTAAAATCAGCGCATGTTTGAATTTGAATTTGCGGGTGATGCCTGGCCGGTAAAAATATAGGAAAAAAGAGGCGAGCACGAAACATCCATAATATTTTGAGCGCGTACACAGTAAGCCTCCGCACAGCAACAGAAAGACCACTAATTTGTCGTGATTGGATGTTTCCCCTGAGTCATCGGTTGTGGCGAACCAATAGGACATGGCGCTAATGAATACCACGGCTCCCGAAACTGCGGGATGGCCGAACAAAGCTTTTGTTTGACCAATAAGCATGACCGAGATTGTTATGATGCCTGTTATCAGTGCTAATGTTTTCATCCAATGCTTGTCAAGGGTGGTCAGTCTGGGGGCAATCCCCCAAAAAACGAAGAATGCCACAAATGGCTTTGATTCGATTAGTGCATCTTTTAAAATATATGGTGTGGTGTTAAAATGTACGCAAGCGATAGAGTATGTCACATAAAAACATAATATGCACATCAAAATCCATAGCCCCGAATATCGCTTCCATTCCTGATTTAAAATGCTGTCGATTATGGCCAGAGATATCAGAAAAAGAGAGACGAACTCATCGTAAAACTGTATAAAAAGATTGCTTGCCAACAGCATCGGGATTGTGACAAGGTATAAAACGATGATTATGCGGTCCGCTTTAAACATAATGCATGATAACGTAACCAAATAACGTTGCGCGATACCAAAATATTATATGTATGTTAACGGTCACCGGAAACTATATTCCTTTGTGTAATTCTGTTGGATTGTAAGCGTGTGGTCGTACTGGGCTTATTCCTGGCTGCTGATTTTTTTTCATGTGTTAGATGTAAAAAGTTGAGGATGTCGGAATTCCTGACAAAATAATATTGCAGGCAGATAAAATAAACCGTGAATACCACTGCTCCGATGGCAAAAATCCATCCAGGATTAATCCTTAGATATGTTACAAGAATGAGGACAGGGATAAGGGGCAAATAATATAAGACAGTGGTTTTTGCTTCTTTTGCAAGGTCGGCAAAGGTCAGATACTTGGAAGTGGATGTGATTGATAATGTGAAAATGGTAAACTCTGCGCTTAACCATGCTATGGCACATCCTGTAGCACCGAGGCTGTCTACAAACAATATGTCACAGGCAATGGCGACTCCCGCCGCTATCATGGCATTTCTGAGCAAAAGACGGTCGCGTTTCAGGGGCATTAAAATCTGTTCAATCAGTATTTTTTCCATCCCCAGAAAGTACAGCATTGGGAAGAGAATGCGCATGGATGGAACGGCAGCGTCATATTGTGGACCTGAGACAACATATGTGATCTGGGACGCAAAAATAATGCCGAAGATGATGATTGGAATGGCTAGCTGCGTCACCGTACGGGATGTTCGGGTAATATAGCTGCTGAATTCTTTGGTTTTTTCATCGACTAACAGCGAACACATGCGTGGCATCGCCGCGCTGGTGAAGGCGTAATAAATACCTGTTATGATAGCGAACAGTTTAGCGGAAAATGAAAAATATCCAACTTGGTCTGTAGTGGATAATACGCCCAGAATCATCATGTTCAGGGTATTATAGATACACGTACAAATCATATAGAGTCCCAGAAAAAAGAATGGAGCAACATATGGACGCCAATGTGCTTCAGAAAATTTCAGTCGGACAAATCTGCGGGAGTAATAGAGATTGGCTATGGCATTCGCTGCAGTCATTCCCACAAGCAGAATGAAATAGATGTTGTAATCGTCTGTATTGCGGACGAAAACGAAAACGCCGATCACATACAATACTTTGATGGCGAGAGTGCGTAAGCTTATGAATTTGAATTGTTCCAGACCTGCGAAAAGCCAGTTAATCTGCAAAAATGAGAAGATGACCTTTGCGCATGCCACCAGCATCATCTCCGGGTAGCAGGAAAGATTGGGCAGGAACAAATAAGCACACATCATCAGAGCCAATGCGACGCCGGTAGATATGGTATTCAGTAAAAACAGACTGCTGAAAGTGGCTGAAAGCGCAATCGGATTGTTGCGGTTTATGACAATTTCCCGCACTCCCAGAGTGGTCATGCCCATTGTTGCCAGTATGATGAAATTATCGGCCGTAGCATCAATGAAGTTTACCGCACCGAAGTTGGAAGGACCAAGCACACGCGATACATACGGAAACACAATCAGGGCCATCAGTTGGGAACCGATGGTCAGAAAAATGTTGTACAGGAAATTTGAGCGCAGCGAGTTCATCTCGATTTCACGCTTCCGGAGTTAATAAACACTTTCAAAGGTAATATATTTTCTTGAAAAAAATCTTTTTTGTGAATTAATTTAGTTTTAGGGCTTTCCTGAGAACGGCCTTTGACGCGGTTATTAGTTTGTTATCCAACAGGTGAATCCAATAACTCAGAAATAAAGTGAATCCAAAAACGCACCATACATATAGCCCACTGTTAAATTGAGGATATAATAGTATCAGTATGTTGGCAATAAACCCATGAAGCAGGTAGGTCTCGTATGAAATATTGCCTAATAACCGGGTGTATGGATTCGTCAGGTTGATTTTAATTGTGGAAAGGAAACAGAATATGAGGATAGAAACCCCTAAGATGATTTTCAGCAAATATTCTCCTATAAACCATACATGTTTGAACTGAAGATATAAAAGTCCTAAAATAACCGATGAAATTAAGAAACATACAAATTTAATCGAAAAGTTGGTGACAAGCCAACTCTTGAAGGCGTTGAAATATCGGTAGATTAACAGGCCCCACACCAATCCCATACGTTCATAACACCAATCGGATGGCATGAGATTGTCTTCGTCGGCATTAGCGTTCAGATACAGGAACAAGCTGCTTCCGAATACGCAAACAATGAGTATTATATCACTATAATATGATTTAAATGAAAATCTTAATGACAAATGTTGTACAATAAAATATAACAGACAATATTCCAATAAAATTATGACATAACGGTTTAACGTGAAAATAAAATCCCAGCTTAAATCAATCCCAAAGCTTATTCTTTGGGCTACAAAAGCAAAAAGGTTGATAATGATATTGGGAATCAGTAATGTTGTCAATCTATTTATCGGAAAGGTTGCCAAGTAGTTTGGATTGTGTTCAAATCCGTATTGCATCCCATAAGCTGATATCATGAAAAATCCGGTCACACCGATATATGCGAAGCTGCCAATCGCGTCCTGCATTACATTCTGGTAGCCAACCGGAATGTGGACAAATACAACGACTATAGAGAATATGCCTTTAAGAACGTTCGTATAATCTTTATCAAAGAATATTTCATTGTTCTTGGGGGCTTTCGTATTCCATATGATTGGTAAAAATAAGGCCAACGTTAATAAAAGAGTCAGTATTATATTTATCATATTACGTTATAGTTGATTGGTCTATGACAAGCGGGCGGAGTTCTGGTGCTACTCCGGTTTTTGACGATTCACTAAGTCATTGCAAATGTAATTATAATTTCTGAAATGCGCGTCCCGTCACGAACCACACATAGAGGGTAAAAAACTATGGGCTTCAATTATAATAATGTGTTATAAATGACGTTAAGATTATGGTGTGTTTCTGGCATACTTGACAGAAAGATAAGGTCTATATTAAAAATTGAAATTAAGACTCTGCTGTTTATGAAGAATGTTGTTAGGATGCTTTCGGTTGCAATAATTGTAATGGTGATATTCACCTCATGTTCTTCTGTACCGAAATCTTCTCTCGTGTATTTCCAAGATATATATGCATCGGATAGTATCGGAGAATATCCGGTGCATTCGTATGAATTGCAAATCCAGCCTGGAGATGAACTGGTGATCACCGTGTCGTCGGTACGGCCTGAGGCTACATTGTCGTATAATTTGCCGATGAATAATCCTGCAACATCTTCCACTTTAAAAAGCACATCGCAGGCGCGTCAGCAGACTTATCTTGTCTCATCTGATGGCGAGATAACACTTCCAGTCATAGGCAAGCTTCATGTTGCCGGGCTTTCCGTTTCGCAGCTCACTGATAAAATCACCGAACTTGTTTCAAGAGATGTGGTGGATCCCGTTGTTATGGTCCGGCTGGTAAACTTCAAGGTGAACGTGATGGGTGAAGTCAAGGAACCTAAGCAGATTGAAGTGGATGGTGAGAGAATGTCGATTCTTGACGCACTGGCAGCGGCCGGCGACCTGACGGTTTACGGTAACCGTGAGAATGTGCTTCTTATCCGCGAGGAGGATGGTGTGCGCAAGTATTATCACATCAATCTCAACGATTCCAAACTGCTTGAATCACCTCAGTTTTATCTGCAGCAAAATGATGTGATTGTGGTATCGCCCAACCAGATTCAGCAGTCAAATTCCCGCTACAATCAATTCAATGCCTATAAGCTTTCGGTTATTTCAACCGTAGTGAGCGCCGCCTCGGTGATTGCATCACTTGTTATTGCACTGACTATAAAATAGGATATCGTCAATTAATGAAGATACCTCTTTCCCCAGCCGATAAGTGGTGAATTTTTCCGTGAATTCATTTCTGGCATTTTGAGAGATTCCAGTGTATATTTTCGGGTTTTCACTCAGGACTTTTAATACGTTGTGTAATGCTGTCGGCGTTTTGTCAATTATGAATCCGGTCTGATTGTCTTCCAGATAAAATCTGGCGGTTTTATTTTCAGTGACAATCACAGGTTTGCCGAGCATCATTGCTTGCAGAATTACAAGTTGTCCTGAAGATGTTTCCGTGTCTTTGAGAGGAACTACCACGCAAAAACATTCTGCCATTCTGTGCAGCATCGCATCGCCAAAACAATCGCGAAGCACGGTTATATGCTTTTTGTCAATCTTTGGATAATAGTTGTCTGCCGCGATTACAACCCGGAAGTTTTCCGGCGACGCATTGCAGAGAAAATCATAGTCACGTAGCGACCGTCCCGTGGAAAAAATGAAATCGCCCTTGGTGGTTTCAACAGGAGTGTCATCTATTCCAAGATGGAGGGCAGTAAATCTTTCTTGTGGCAGCCCGAGGAGTTGGGAGTAATGGTTGACTTCACTTTGTGAATACACTGTTACACGCTTCACCAGTTTTGCGCCGAGCGCATATTTTACAAATTGTCGGTAGAGTTTTCCTTTGAATCCATCACGTGGCTTATAGATGAATGTCATTATAATGATCGGGCACTTGATTTTAAGGTGTAGGAACCGTATTATAGCACCCATATAAATGCCGAAAAACTGTTGCCAGGCAACGACAGCATCATATCGTTTGCAGCAAAAAATGGCTTTAATCGCTAATGACAGATAACTTAATTGTCGGCGGAAGTTGCCTAAGCCCTTATGATATTCCGGTGTATTTGAAATATTATTTATGCAATCTACCACATATGATTCTTGAAGAGCAGACGTAAAGCCCCAGCCTTTGCTGATCTCGGTGTCAAGAAGAATGATTATTGTTTTTTTCGTCGCACCCATGTTGATGTGAGGTAGGATTTGTAATGTTGGCTTGGGTTAAAGGGGTATGATTTAAAATTTGTCTGATAACTTGTGATATGCAATAGCTGGTTTACTCGTTGAGGAGGGCGGTGTAGAGGGCGGCGGTGCGGGTGGCGATGTTGTCCCAGTCGTAGCGGCTCATGTCGTAGGTGAGGCGTTGGGGTGGGGTGTCAACCATCTGCTGCAGGCGTGCGGCAAGGGCGTCGATGTCACCGCAGGGGAAGTAGCATTGGGAATCGAGGCCGACCTCGAGGTTGGCGGGGATGTCGCTCACCACCACCTGAGCCCCATAGCTCATGGCTTCAAGCAGGGCTATCGGCAACCCCTCGTGCGACGACGGCAGACAGAAGCACCGGCATGCCGTGAGCAGCGAATGCAGTTTGTCGCCTTTTATGAATCCGGTGAGCACCACGCCGTTGCGTTCAGCTGCCAGTTTGAGTGAGCGGGAATATGCGTCGGGAAATTCGGTGTCGCCCGCAAGAACGAGTTTATACCCCTTCATGTCGATGCGCGAACAAGCCTCTATCAGATGGTGCAGGTTCTTTTCAGGCACGAACCGGCACATGCCGAGGATGAATTTACCGGGCTTGATGCCGAGTTGCGCGAAATAGTCGGGCAGTTCCACCGGCTGTGGCGCAGGCACCCCGTTCGGAATCAGTTCCACCCCTTCGGTACGGCCGCAGTTGTCGGCGATAAGTTTGCGTATCACTTCCGAAATCACTATGACACGGTCGGCGAAGCGGCATCCCATCCGTTCGCCCATGCGCAGGGCGGTGCGTGCGGCGCGGCCCCATTTGTCGCGGTCGTAGTCCGGACCGTGGTGAGTGAACACCACTTTCATGCCGAGCCATTTGGCATAGGGCGTAAGGAGGGCCGGACCCACGGCATGAATGTGCACAATGTCGGCTCCCCGCCGGTGAGCTTCCCTGATGGCGCGGAATGTGTGCACGATGGCTTCAAGTGCCTTGCGACGGGGGGAGGGGATGGTCACGAGTTTCACGCCGTTCCACTCCTGCAGATTGTCGGCGGCGTATGCGCCCCGGCGCATCACCGTCACGTCGAATCCCTGAGAGGCAATCCGTGGAAACAGCTGCTCGCAATGTGTCTCCACGCCTCCCATAATGCGGGGAATGCCCCTTGTGCCTGTCACGGCCACGCGGGGACGGCGGTCTGTGTGTCGGCAGAGGTTCTCGTCCATGTGCATCGTGGATTATGGATGTTATGATATGAAGTTTTCAGGCCAGCGTGAGGCCTTGTTTTGTCTGGCAGGTTGTTCAGGCTCCCTTCCTATTCGGCTGTCTGGCGTCCGAGCGCCGCCTGCGACTTGGCCGAAAGGCCGTTGTTCACCTCCCTGGCGTTCTTTTCGCAGGTGGAAAGGCGGTCGAGCTGCTCCTTGGTCACCTTGCCGTCGCGGTAGTTGCGGCACACCTCAAGCTCATACATTGAGTAGCTTCCGCCCAGCAGCGATTTAAGCTTGTGGCGGATTACCCACCAGAGCGGTTTGCCGATGTATTTGTGCATGGCGGGCGATGCCGAGCCTATCATCCAGCAGTTGCGGTCGCAGCAGCGCACCTTGCGGCGTACGGCCTCGGCCTGCGGAGATGTCCAGAGCTCGTCCCACGTCTGGGTGTTCAGGTTGCCCATCACCTCCTTGTCGCGTGTGCCGTTGCATGGCATCACGTCGCCGTAGGGGTCGATGAAGAAGGTGTCGAAACTCATGTCGCACGGCAGAAGGCGCTTCTGTCCGTATATGTAGTTGATCAGGCCGTGGTTGAAGTAGGCGCGGAACCATTTTTTCGGCGAGTTCGACTTGAGCAGACGGTTGATGAGCCGCTCGAAGTTGGCCGCCACCATGGGGCGGTCGTGGATTATGTTGCGTGCCTCCACGAAGTAGAACGAATTGTGGAGCGAAGCCGTGGCGAACTCCATCCCCATGTCGTTGCTTATTTCATAGAGCGGCACCAGGTCGGAGGCGTTGCGGTCCTGCACGGTCATGCCGAACCCTACATCCTTCATACCGGCCTCACGAAGTTTTTTCAGGGTCTGCAGGCCGCGCTGATAGCCGTTCGACAGGCCGCGGATGGCGTTGTTGGTGCCTTCAAGCCCTTCGATTGAGATGCGGATGCCTATCTGCGGGAACTCCTTGCAGAGGTCGAGGATGCGGTCGGTGAAGAAGCCGTTGGTGGAGATTACTATGCGGTCGCTCTTTTTGTAGAGTTCGCGCACCACCTCCTTGAGGTCGGTGCGGATGAACGGTTCGCCTCCGGTGATGTTTGTGAAATACATCTTGGGGAGTTTCCGTATGGTCTCGATCGAGATCTCCTCATCGGGTTGGGATGGTGCCTTGTAGCGGCTGCACATTGAGCAGCGGGCATTGCACCTGTATGTCACGATTACCGTGCCGTTGAGTTTTTTTTCTGACATTATCTGTTTTGCCGGAGAGAGCAGGATGGTTAGGATTGATAGATGCGCATGAGCGCCTCGTAGTAGGCGTCGCTTGAATAGCGTGCCGTGGCGTCAGCCGCAATTTTGTGAGGGTTGAACGTGGTGGCGAACATGTGGGCTATGGAATGGCGGAGCTGGTCGGTGTCGCCGGGGGTGAAGGTAAATCCGTTCGCACCCGGTTCAATCAGCTCGGGGATGCCGCCGATATGGGAGCCGAGCACCGGAGTGCCCAGGCACAGCGATTCGAGCACCGACAGGGGATTGTTCTCGCTGCATTCCGACGGGATCACCGAGAAACGGGCATGTTCCAGCAGCGGGCGGAACTCATCCCATGCCATCTGGCCACGGAACTCGATGTTGCCGTATGCGCCATATTTGGTTTTCAGTTCGTCGAGCAGATCGCCGCCGCCCACCACTATTAGCCGGTGCGGCAGTTGCGAGGCTGCCTCGCACAGTGTGCGCACGCCTTTCACTGCCGTGACGCGCCCCACGTAGATATAGTAGTCCTCCTTCTCCGTCGACGGATAGGCCACTTTGGCTGGATCCACGAAGTTGGGAAGAACGGTGAATTTGTCGGCATCATAGCCGCCTGCCACGCACAGCTCCTTCAGGAACCTGCTTGGCGGCAGAAACACGTCGGTGCATGCCTGCAGCCGCCGTGCATTCCATTTTTTTGCCTCGAGCCAGCCGATCATGGCTCCGGGGAGCCATCCCGGCATGCAGCAGTGGCGCATCACCGCCTTCTTGTCGGTGAAGCACTCGGTGCATTCGCGGCCGTTGCGGCGGCAGGTGTAGCAAGGGCACACCAGCTTTGTGTCATGGAGAGTCCACACCACGCGTATGCCCTGCCTGTGGGCTATTTCGGCCACTACGGGCGAGAGCTGCGAATGTATGTTGTGCAGATGCACCACATCCGGCTTGAAATCGCGCAGCAGGCGCCTGAAGCTGTCGCGCACCTTGTGCGCACCCATCGGGCGCAGCAGGGCGTCCTTGGCCTTCATCTCCCGGGGCCAGTAGCCGCTCCACTCCGAGGGGAGATTGGAAGGGAACTGCATGGCATAGACGGCCACCTCGTGCCCGTGTTCGAGGAGCATGCGCTCCACGTTGAGGGTTACGATGCAGTCGCCTCCGCGGGGATAGTAAAATTTGTTGACCAGGAGGATTCTCATAGCTCACAAAGATAAGCATTTCCCTCCAATCCTCAAAATCCGCTGACGGCAAGTAAACGGCAAGGCGATGCTCCCGGATGGCCGGGGCATCGCCTTGCGGTAATGTAGTGTAATCGTCGGGTGCGATTATTTTTTGGTCATTGTGTAGGTGGGATAGTTGCCTGCGAAGCTGATGGTGATGGTGTATTCGCCTGCTTCGGTTGCCAAGATGTTGCCACCGTCAACTTTCAGCTGGTTGTCGGTGTCGGCCCCGTAGTTCATCTCCCATGAGGGATCGCCGTTGAATTTGAATTTCCATTCAGTGTTGGCATCGAACGTAACGTCTGCAGTCCATGTGCGGAAGTCTTCCGACGGGGTCATTGCCAGACCGGCATCCCATCCGTAGGTGCCACCGACAATGCCGACGGTGGTGATGGGTGTCAGCGAGTAGGTGAGTTCGGCGGTGTTGACCTTAACCCAGTAGAGGCCTGCGGCGTCAACGGGGATGTCAGATCCGGGTTTTTCGAGTGCGCCGGGAACGATGGCGTCGCCATCTTTCTTTGCACCGTAGGTCTTGGCGTTGTCCCATGTGTCGGTGTCGCCGGCATAGAGCTTGAAGATGCCGGTGAGCACAGCGGCGCCCATGTTGTAGGCTACCTCGACGTCATTTTCAGTCTTCTTCACGAGGCCGAGCCAGTTGGAGGCTGCTTTGTTCCATCCGTTAGAGTTGCCCGGGGTGCTGAGGTATTCGGGAGCCTTGAGCTCTTCAATGGTGTACTCCATGGTCTCCATGTTGATTGTGACCTTATAGGTGCCGGCATTTGCAATCTTACCGGCTTTGGCATCGTTCCCTTCAGCCAGCATGCCTGATACATCTTCGCTACCGTCTACAGTGGGGCCGTACACGTAATCCCAGCTGCCTTCGTCAACAGCTTTCTGGGAGGCAATCTTCCAGTAACATCCATTGCCATCGTTGATGCCTTCGGGAATCTCTACAGTGATTGTGAAAATGGGATCGTCGTAAACATCAGCATCCGAGTGGGTGAATTTAAAGTCGGCTGTTCCTTCTGCCGTTATGCCCCAATCGTTGGTGTTGCCGATAAAGTAGTAGTTGCTGTAGATCACGAAGCCCTGGTCCATGCAGGTTTCCTTCACGGCACCCTGAGCCACGTAGTAGTCGGGACCGCCGATGCGGTATTTCACACCGTCAATGGTTGCGTAGGCTGCGATGCGGTAGAATGCGTCCTTCACTTTGGGCGATTTGCCGAACAGAAGCACATGTGCTGCGCTCCAGCTGTTGGCGTCAACATAGCCGTTGCCGTCTTCCGACATGGTTACGGGCATGGTTTCCATCGGGTCGAAGCCTTCGTTCTTGCCGAGTTCGAACTCATAGCTCATTTTGGCGCCTTCGGGCAGGTCGGTCACTTCGGTGACGGTGAGCACCTGAACGTTCGGTTCGTTTTTGTAGTTTTCAAGAGCGATGGTTTCGTCGGGTGTGGTGAGAACACCTGCAGCGGCACCGTTCACATTCGAGCCTTCGAGCACCGGCAGCTGCGGGTTGGCCTGGATGGGGGCGGTTTCGGGTCCGTCATCGCAGGCTGAGAAAGCCATGGCCAGCGCTCCGAGCAGATATATGCTTAATTTTTTCATTGTCTTGTTATGAATTGTTTTAAGTGATTCTTCGGCCGGGCGACCAGGGATTTGCGCCGAAATGCAAATCCCTGAAGCCGCGGCTGATGGATGTTATTCTTTTACCGGGCGGAGCGACAGGTAGTATCTGCCGGTGGCCTTGATGTAGGTGAGAACTGCGATGCCGGTGAATTCTTCCTCGATCTTGATGTTGCCGTCGGTGCCGAGGGGATACTTCTGGGCGGGAACAATGGCGGTACCGTTGCCGCCGAGGTTCACTGCACTCCAGTCAGCGTCGGCCACTTTGAATTCAGCGTCCTTCTGGATGGTGACAACGCCGGTTTCCCATACGTTGGCCGATTTTGTGGTCTTGAACTCGTAGGTTACGTCAAGTCCGCCGTTCAGCCAGTCGTTCATGCTGCCGCGCAGATAGATGCCGGAAGCCTGACCAGGTGTGGCTGCTTCGGAGGAAACGAATTTCACTTTCCACGCTTCGCCCTTGCCCTGGATGTAGATGGCGCCGGCAAAGTCGTTGGCCATGTTGATGTTGGCCTGGTCGTTCCACAGGCAGTCAATCCATTCGTCCATTGTCGGGCTGGAACCGAGGGTGAGGTTGAGGTCTGCCCAGCTCTGTCCTGCAATCTTGAATGCCTGAGTTGTGGCAATCTCGATGTAGGGGAGCAGATAGGTGTTGGCCTCCTGGGTGGTGAGGAAGTTGTATTTCTCCAGTTCCTCCAGGTTCATCGGGTTAGCGCCGAACTGGGTGTCGAGCCATCCGTTCATGTCACCGCGCACATAGTAGTTGGTGGGCTGGTCCGGAGCAATCTGGGCTGCGGGAGCCATGACAACCTGGATGTTCTTGTAGCAGATGGTGTTGGAGGTGAAGGCCGTGTTGGGAATCACCACGTGTTTGTCGGTAACCACATTGGCACGCAGACGCATGTAGACGGGCATGTAGTCGGTGGGCACCTGTGTTTCCTCTGTGATGTCGAGCATGGTGAAGATTCCCTGTGCAACGTCGTTGAGGGGAACGCTGATGTTGCTGAGGTCCTGGAATGTGCCGAGTTCCACCAGAGCGGGGATTTCGTCACCGGCCACTGCCGGTGTGGTGAAATCTTTGTCGAGCGACATCTGGAGCACATAGTCGACGGTGGCTGCATAGCCGTATTCGGTGGGCTGCGATGCTGTCAGGACAATGTTATTGCCCTTGTTGTCCTCGGTGATCTGCAGGCCGGAATTGGCTTCGGGCGGAGTGTTGAGGAAGTCGAGCACCTGGTCGCCCTCATGTGTAATCAGTGTGGGGTTGTCTGCTTTGGGGTCGTCGCAGGCGCTGAACGCAACTCCGACCATTAAAGCGGCAAACAATATTGATAATTTTTTCATTTCTTTCTGTTTTGATGCTTTGGGTTAATGCTGAATTAGCGTGGTCGGAATCAATTGAATCCGGGATTCTGCTTGAGGTCTGGCTGAGCCGCGATGATGTTGGCCGGGATCGGGAGCAGGTTGTACTGTGAGCCGATAGCGACGCCTTCAGCCGTGTAACCCTTCCAGGGCCATACCATCTGGTTGGGGCCGGTGAAGCGGTCGTTGCGGATGAGGTCGGAGCGGCGGGTGCATTCGTAGTAGAGCTCGCGTGAACGCTCGTCAAGCAGGTTGTCGAATGTAAGGTCGGCCAAGCCCCAGCTGCCCAGGCCGGCACGGTTACGCACGTAGTTGATGCCTGCAAGGGCTTCGGTCTGGTCGCCCACACCGTGCATGAAGCATTCAGTGCGCATCAGGTAGACGTCGGCCAGACGGATGAGAGCCAGGTCGGAGTTGCAGAACGAGTAGGAATCTCTCAGCACGAGGTTCCCGGAGTTGTCTTCTTTCACGAGGTTGGTCCATTTGATGGCCTGATAGCCTGCGGTGCTGAATGTACCGAACGCAACGTTGTCGGTCTCCTTGCCGTCGCGGATCCAGAACTGCCAGCGTTTGTCCTCGGGATTGGATTCGAAGCGCTCCGACAGCAGTTTGCCTGCGGTCAGACATGACCATGATTCGAGCGAGCCGTACATACCCTCAGAGAGTGATGCCAGCAGCATGAACGACGGGCCGCCGTAGCTCTGAGCCTTGATTGCATCGAAAGGCACGCCCCAGAGGATTTCGTTCTCGGCAACGTTGCCGCCGCCGGGCATGTACTCCTCGTTGTTGCCGCAGAACAGATAGATGTAGTGCTGTGCGAGGCCGGAACCCTGATAACCGCCCCCTTTATGGCGGTTGATGATGTTGTTGCAGCGGGTGAGGCACTTGTCCCAAGCTTCAACACCGGCATAAACGGGAGCATTGAGATAGAGACGTGCAAGGAGAGCCTCGACGCCGTCGATACCTACACGGCCGTAGACAGGCACCTGAGGCATGTTGCCGTTGTCCACGATGTCAGTGAGTTCAGCTTCGAGCCAGTTGTAAAGCTCGGCGCGGCTTACCTGGGGCGAGCCTTCGCCGTCGGGCTTGCTTACGGCCAGTGTTACATTACCGAACATGTCGCAGAGCCAGTAGTAGGTGAAAGCGCGGAGGGCGCGAACCTCAGTGCGCATTGCCAGAACTTCGGGGTCTGCCATCCCTTCGGTCACCTCAAGGAAGGTGTTGCAGGTGGCCACGTGCTGATAGAAGCGCTGGTAGGCGGTGAGAACCTGAAGGTTGGCCGAGCCGTAGGATGTGCATACGAGGTCGTCAAGACCGTTGTCTTTCCAGATCCAGAAAGCCTCGTCGGTGGTCATTTCGTTGAGGGCGAACAGCAGACGCACATAGACGGATGCACCTGCATCGGGCACGGAAAGGTTGGATTCGCCGGGGCCGGTTGTGGAGCAGAAGCCGAGGTTTGCATAACATTGGGCGAAAGAGTTCTGGATGAACTCCATGCTGGAGGTGTCAGCAGATGTCTGGGAGGGGTCGATGGGCTCGAGGTCGAGGTCGCCGACACACGAGGCTGTCGACAGGCCAAGACTCAGTGCCACTCCACCAAGCATCAGATATTTTTTGATATTCATTGTGATTCAGTTTAAAGTTTATGATGATTAGAAAGTGGCTACGAGGCCGAGCGAGTAAGTGGTGGAACGGGGGTAGGGGGATGAATCCACGCCGGAGAACACTTCAGGATCCACGCCGTTGTACTTGGTGATCACGAAGGGGTTCTGAACGCCGGCAAACAGGCGCAGGCGCAGGTTGTTCTTCAGGAGGTTGTCCCATGTGTAACCCAGTGTGATGTTGTCGCAGCGGAGGAACGATGCGTTGCGCAGGTAGTAGTCGGAGAGTTCCTGCTGGCTGCTGAAGTAATGGTCGGCCTCAACGAGGTTGTGCAGACCGTACTGGAACATGCGGTCGTAGTAACCGTTCGACGATTCAACGTTGTTGTACAGGTAGTTGCCGATGGAGGCGCGCAGCGAGAAGCCGAGGTCCCATGCTTTGTAGCGGAACTGCGAGCCGAATGTCATGGTCACCTTCGGGTCCTTCTGATGGTTGAGCACGCGGTCGAGGTTGTCGATCTGTCCGTCGCCGTTCTGGTCAACGTAGACACCTTCGAGGGGGGTGCCGTTTTCGTCATAAACCTGCTGGTAGAGCCAGAATGTGTTGGCTGCGTAACCGACCTTGTTTGCCATGGCCTTCTGTCCCTGTGCGCCGATGCCGTCGCCTGTTTCGTAAACGGCGTTGTTGTCGTTAAGTTTGGTAATCTTGTTGTGGTTGTAGCCCACGTTGTAGGTCAGGATCCATGTAAAGTCGTTTGTGACGATGGGGCGTGCGGTAAGGTTGAATTCAACACCGTAGTTCTCGAGGTCGCCGATGTTCTTGTGGAGCATGTTCACTGTCGACGAGCCGGCGGGTACGGTTACGTAGCTGAGAAGGTCGGTGGTCTTGCGGAAGTATCCTTCGATGCTACCCATGATGCGGTTGTTGAGGAAACCGAAGTCGATGCCGACATTGTAGCTGGTGGTTGTTTCCCATTTAAGTTTGTCGTTGTAGCCGTTGGCGAAGTAGGGGTTGTACCATCCGTTGAGACCGTTGGGGTAGAGCACTGAGCCCTGGCTCTGCTGATATGTGACGGTGTAATTGTTCCACGAACCTACGTCCTGCTGACCGGTCTGACCCCAGCCCAGACGGAGCTTAAGGTCGGAGAGCCATCCGGCTGCATCCTGCATCCACGATTCGTTGTTGATGCGCCATGCGAGGGCGGCAGCGGGGAAGTAGCCCCAGCGGTTGTCCTTGTTGAAGCGCGATGTGGCATCGGCACGGAGTGTGAAGGTGAGGAGGTAGCGGTTCTTGAACTGGTAGTTGAGACGTCCGAAGAACGAGAGCAGCTGCAGGTGGCCCTTGCTGTAGTAAACGCCGTCCTCCGAAAGGGGAGAGGGAACGAAGGGCACGCCGATGGGGTGATTGCTGATGTCGGTGGGCACTACATTGAGGATGTAGGGAGCCTCGCCGTTGGCTGCGTTGGGGTTGGGCTGTGCGAAGTAATATTCGTCGGTGTAGGGCACCGAGCCGCTGTTGTGGCTCTCGGTGTAGACGCGGTTCCAGGTGTAACCGGCTGTCACGTCGAGGTCGGATTCGATGGCTTCGAATTCCTTCTTGTAGTTGAGGTAGAATTCGAGAAGGGTGTTGCTGTTGAACTGATAGAGGCCTGCCTGGTCGTTGTAGCCGCCGCCGAACTGCTGGTAGCCGTTTTTCCAGGAGATACCCGAGTTGGCTGCGATCTCGTGGGTTTCGTTGGTCTTGCTGACGTCGTAACCGAGGTTGAGGTTGGCGTGGAGTTCGGGGAGGAAGTGGAACGAGTAGTCGAGCTGCAGGTTACCGTTGCTGCGGTAAACGTTGGCGAAGTTGTTGTTCTCCAGAAGGTTCGACACAGGGTTGATGTCGGCGTTCGACATGAAACCTATACCCGACATGTTGTACTTGCTCTTTGTCTGGGTAACCTGGTAGAAACCGTTGAACAGATACTGCTGACCGGCATTGCCCTGTACGGGGATGTTGGTGTAGACAGGCTGTGTGGGGTTGTAGGAGATGGCGTTGTAGACTGCGCCCGAATCGCCGAAGCGGTTGCGGATGTAGTAGCCTTTCACGTTGGCGTTTACGCTCAGGTGGTTGTCAAAGAATTTGGGAGTGAGGTTGAAGCCCACGGTGACACGGTCCATCTTTGATGTCTTGATGATACCGTTCGAGTTGGTGTAGCTTGCCGACACGCGGTAGGGGAGCCATCCGGCTGTGCCGCCTACGGCAAGGTTGTAGTCGGACGATACGGTGGTGCGGAGCACTTCGTCCTGCCAGTCTGTGTTGGTGTCACCCAGGAAGATGCCGTGGTCGGCGTCGGTGTAGGTGCCCTGAGCTTTCAGGGTAGAGATGAAAGTGTTGGCATCCATCGCCTTCCAGGTTTTGCGGGCGGTGTTCACGTACATGTTGGCCGAGAAGCTTACCTGAGGCTTGCCTGACTGGCCTTTCTTGGTGGTCACGATGATCACACCGTTAGATGCGCGCGCACCGTAGATGGCGGTGGCGGAGGCGTCCTTGAGGACGGTCATGCTCTCGATGTTCTCGGGCGAGATCATTGCCAGGGGGTTCGACATACCCTGAACGCTGTTGGCCGACAGGGGCACACCGTCGAGCACGATGAGGGGGTCGTTGCTGGCGCTCAGTGAGGAACCACCGCGGATGCGGATGTTGGCAGCACCTTCGGGGCCGCCGCTTTGGGTTACCACAACGCCCGGGGTCTGACCCACGAGCATGTCCTGAACGGAGGTTGCCAGACCGGCTTCCACTTCGTCAGGCTTGATGACTGCTACCGAACCGGTGGCGTCGGATTTCTTGACTGTACCGTAACCGATTGCCACAACTTCGTTGAGCATCACGGAGTTTTCCTTCATGGTCACGTTGATTGTGGTCTGGCCATTGACAGCGACTGTCTGAGGGTCGTAGCCCACGTACGAGAATACGAGGGTGGCATTGGAAGCGACATTGATGGTGTAGTGTCCGTCGATGTCGGTCGATGTGCCTGTCGATGTGCCTTGGGCAAGGATACTTGCACCGATCAGCGGTTCACCTGTAGGGTCGGTGACCGTACCGCTCACGGCGATAGTCTGCGCGTTCACTCCGAAGGTGAAGAGCAGACCGATCAGCAGGAAAAATATTTTCCTGGCGATTCCTGTTTGTGAATGTTTCATTTAAAATAGATTTGGTATTAATGAATTTCTTGTAAGATTTTTCTTGATTTCAATGTCCTTTCAATGGTTTGGTCAGTGCTGGTGCAACAGCAGTCTGCGGTGTGCTCGCTCCTCTGAGTGAATGGTGCAGCTACTTGGCTGTCAATGATAAATAGGATACATGCTGCGTAATGGCATGCGCCAGTTCTCACGGACTTGTTAAGGTGCTGTTGAATGTCTACACATTTTTTAAGAGAATCACGTACAAAATTATTTATTTTTAGTCATCTGACAAAGCGGAAAAATATGTTATATAACATAAGGGGCGAAAAAGGATGGCGCGCAACACTATGCGCGCCATCCGGAGCAAAGTAAGTTAACTTGTTTATTATTTAACGAGTTTCTTACGTTTTTGTTTGTGATTTCCTTATGTAAGGGTTGCGTAGTGGTGCAAATATCGGGATAATTTTCAGATTGCACAACTTCCGCGCAGGAATCGCATGTTAAAAATACAGTGCAAAATTAAGTTAATGCGATTCCATGGGTCGCCCGAAACGAAATGTCTACGTATGAAAATCCACATTTCCCCATGACAATGCTTTCATCTAATAGTAGGGTCGCGACCTGTCGCGACTGCAACCCAGCTGAACGAATGAACCATTTAGT
>UQER01000036.1 GCA_900540205.1 uncultured Porphyromonadaceae bacterium
GTGCGGGCCGAGAAGTGGAACACACGCAGGCGGTCAACCGAGCCCCAGTCGGAGTAGACGAACCCCTTGAAGCCGAGCTCTCCGCGGAGCAGGTCGGTCATGTAGTACGATGAGCCGCTCACCGGCACACCGTCGTAAGCGCTGTAGCAGCTCATTATGGCAATCGGGTCGGCTTCCTTGATTACTTTGGCGAACGGATACATGTAGAGGTTGCGCATTTCGCGCTCGCCGCCGGCCACGAAGGCGCAGTTCAGGCCGCCGGTGGGCGTGCCGTGCGCAACGAAATGTTTCGGCATGCATCCCACGCCCTGCGACTGGGCGCCGTTCACGAACGCGATGCCCATTTGCGATATGAGATAGGGGTCTTCGCCGAAGGTTTCCTCCACACGTCCCCAGCGCAGTTCGCGGGCGATGTCGAGCACCGGCGACAGGAGCTGATGAATGCCTATCACACGTGCCTCTTTCCCTATGGCGGTTGTCATGTGCTGGATCAGGTCGGGATTGAAGGTGGAGCCCTGGGCTATGGCCTGCGGGAAAATGGTGCAGCCGTTCTGCAGCACGCCATGAATCCCCTCCACCGAAGTGAGGACGGGGATGCCCAGTCGGGTGTTGTCGGCCATATAGTGATGCATGCGGTCGAAAATCACGGCTGCCTCGGCTGCCGATTTGCTCATCTCGTGAGCGGTGCCGGTGCTTTCACCCTTGTAGGTGCTTTCCATCGCATCCGGGTTGTTTGTCGAGTTGTTTTGCAGCTGCAGCACCTTCTCCCGGAGGGTCATTCGCCGCATCAGGTCGTTGACACGGAGTTCAATGGGTTGTGAACTGTCTTTGTACAGAGGCAGGCCGTTCTCTCCGTCGGCAGCCTGGATGTTCATAACGCCTGCAATGGCACTGAAAAGCAATAACGAAAGATATTTTTTCGCACCTGACATCATAATGTATCTGCGGTTTTTTAGGTATGGATGAAAGGATATGATCAGTTGTGGTATTGATTATAGGGTTTCATGTAAACATAATTCCCAATATGCAAATTTACGGCCGTCACAGGGCTTTTTTTGATAATGGTGCTCCATAAAATGTAAAATTTGCTCCATCACACTCCATCCTTCAGCCAACTCACACTCCGGTTGTCTGCAGTTTCATATGGGCTGCAGACAGGTGGTGCCGCATTTTTAATCATGTGGGATGCCTGACATTGAAACATTTAGCCGACGGGGTTGTTATACAAATAAACAGGCGGCCAATGAGGCTGCCATTAAAATCATAGGGATGTAATCATAGGGATGTTATGAAAAAGATTGTTTCAATACTCGTTGTGTTATGTTGCGTTCTCCTGAGCAAGGCGCAGGTCACGGTTCCGTACACGGAGCTGAACTACAATGTGCATTACCATTGGGGAATGATTGATGTGAACATCGCTCATGGAGTGCTGACCATGCAGACCGAGGGCAACCGCTTTGTGGCTACGCTCGACGGCAACAGCATCCCGTGGAACGGCCGGATATATTGCGTGAGCGATACCCTCGTGGCCACCATGACGCCGGGCGCAGGCCTGAGCCGCGAGCATGTGGACTATATCAACGGATGGTACATGAAGCCGAAAGTGATGCTTTACCGGAGCGGACGCTTTGATCCGGACCTCCCGTCGAACTACAGGAGCATAAACGGTCAGGGCACGCTCTCCGCAAGCGGCGAGACTATGGAGGCAATCACCATCACGGCCGACATGCTTGGTCTGTTCTATTATTTCAGGGAGATTGATTTCGAGCGGCTGTCGGACGGTCAGCAGATTACCATCCCCATTAGCATGCAGGGCGGTGCCTCTGAGCAGGTGGTGGTAACGTACAACGGGAAATCGCATATTGCTACGGCGTTCGGCTCCTACTCCACCTATTCAGTGGCGTTTCAGTACAGCTATCACGGACAGATGAGCGGCTACACTGTGAATGCCGAGGTATCTTCCGACGACCGCATCCCCATCCTCCTTGCCGCCTCCCTCCCCATCGGCAAAGTCGAAATGATCTACCACCCCTAAACCCCCTTACCTCCATTTCCAGCAGGAGGAAGTTGCAAAACTGCGAAATTCAGGTCGACAAAGTATGGACGCACGGCCTGTGCACTGTCTCTAACTTAAAGATATTGATTGCATTTTTGCTGAGGCATGAGCACTTCCACCACATGTTTGCCCGGTGGGGAATGCTGCTATGCTGCCATGCTGCCATGTAGGCAAATAGCCCATAGAATCCGCAAGGCTGCAGTCGTGGCAGGCCGCAATGTCATAAAGTTAAGAGATGAGGTAAAGACACTTTCCGAGACCCGGAGGGTCGGGTCTGTGCTTATCCGCGTGCGTAGCGCGTGGCCGATGGTAGTAAATAGGTCTATCTCCCCTGCACTCCGCTCTGCTGCGTACGGGGATAGGCACAGCTTCGGCCCTCCGGGCCTATATGATGACTTTTGCCGGTGAGCCTTAAGTTAGTGACATTGCAGACCTACGTGTGAAAGGAATTTTCCATCTTTTCTGAAGGAGTCTTTGTGGAGAAAAAAACGGCGCGGGCCAATTGGTTCGCGCCGGTTTTTTGTATTGCCGTTAGCGTTTGGTTATGAATGGTTTGCGAAGGGAAGGGCATCAAGGAGCGCCTTAAAATATAATGGACTGTGTGGGAAAGATTTAAAGATTGCTGGAGTCCATGTTGTTGTCGGAGGGGTATTGTTTCTCGTAATCAGAAATGATACGCTCGATGTCCGTTTTTAATGCGGGGATATGGCGAATGACAAGTCCCCACAGGAATTCTGTTTCCACACTGTCGTATCCATGGATGATGCGATTTCGGGTGTTGATAATATCCTTTGCATTCGGAATGTCAAATGAGGGATCTTTTTTCCGGATACGGTTTATGGCATCAAGGACATCCTGAAGATGTTTCAAAATATATTCGTCAGCCATAAATCATCTGTTTTGTACGGTTGACATTGGCGATGAAGTATTTATTCTTCAATCCTTTTTCCACAACCAAATCCACCTTGCGGTTGAACAGTTGTTCCAACGCATTCTGAAAATCAAAAAAATTAGTTACATAATCCCATTTTTCATGGTCGGTGGTGTCGAAATTTACAAGCAAATCCACATCGCTGTTGTCATTGAATCTGTCGGTGAGGATAGATCCAAAAACGGCAAGTGATTTGACTCTGTGCGTTCGGCAGAGGTCAAATATGCGTTGTAAATTCAGTTCAATCAGCTTCATATATGATTATGGAATAATTGCAAATATACGAAATTCCGGAGAATACGCTGCCATTACATCGTAGATTTTTATTTATCAACGATTCAGATGGCATGGATGTTTTTTGGGGGGATGTCAGCGGGTTTCGTCGCTGAAGGAGTAGGGGGCGGAGGCGGGGGAAGTGCCTCGGTGGAGGTTGGGAGTGGGTGACATTTCGTAGGTGATTTTGGCGCCGCCGGTGAGCTGGTCGTGCGTCAGGAAGTTGGCATCGTACGGTTTGCCGTTGACACTCATTGAATTGATGTACCGGTTGGCGCGGGAGTTGTTGTCGGCGCGGATTTCGACGGCGTTCCCGTTCTCGAGGTTTATCCTGACATGCTTGAACAGCGGTGTGCCTAACACGTATTGGTTGCTTCCGGGGCATACGGGATAGAACCCGATGGCCGAAAACACATACCATGCCGAGGTCTGCCCGTTGTCCTCATCTCCGCAATAGCCGTCGGGATTAGGTGTGTAGAGCTTGTCCATCGCCTCGCGTGCCGACGGCTGGCTCACAGGCTGGAACGAGACCAACGGCGCCCTGATGGCGATAGAGATTCCCGGCATATATGCCGACACCGCCTCAGGCGAGGTTTACACCTTCGATGCTGTGGAGACCACCGTACTTCGCCATGATGCCAAGGGGCTGCAACTCGCCATAACCAATCCTACCGTTTATCCCGCAACGGTGACCATCCTTGCCGACACACCTGCGGGTGAAGCACGCCATTCGGTGAGTATCAAGCCGGGCAAAACCGTGAAATGCCGCATCTGACCGGCAGGCAGACATAGCGATACAAAAAAGACGTTGAAGAGTGGGGGAGTGGAATCCCGTCCGTTCTTCAACGTCTTGCTTTGGAGCGGTAGACGAGGCTCGAACTCGCGACCCTCAGCTTGGGAAGCTGATGCTCTACCAACTGAGCTACTACCGCATGATGTGTCTGCATGTGCATGTACTGCTGCAAATCTCTTTGCGCATTGCAAAGTTATGTCATTTTTTTGAATCCGCAAAAATCGCGCCCCGTTTTTTATGGCAACGATTGTTTGCCGATACGTCTACGAAATAGCAATTTGAAATTGTCGTGAAGATTTAGTATATTTGTGAATGAGTTCAACATCCTTGCCACATGAAACTTCCAGAAGTTACAAGTATCCGACCGATACAGATGAGGTACAGCACCGGAGAAAAACCGGTTACTTAAATGAAAACGGGTATGTGTAAGTTGAAATATAGTATTATTTATGCAGTGATTCGGCCCGAAATTTCGGAACGTATCAGTGTGGGAATCATAATGGTGGACGGCAAGACAATTGATGTCAGATATTCTGATGCCAAACTGAAAGCTTTGGAGCTGCTTTATCCTAAAGCGGAATATGAGTTTGTGTCAAAAGCCGTCCGTTCTATGAATCGGCGGAATGTTTTGAAAAATGAACAGGACATAGAATATCTTTCCCGGTACAGTAATAATCTTTTGAGCATTTCTCACTTGCAGACAATTGATATAGAGGCTTGTGAGAAAAATAAGAACTGGTTGTACAAATCGTACGTTCATGGTTAATCTGATTGTTTCAGGTAACGATGGGTTTATGAGGTGTTTTGGTTGGTTTTGAGTGGAAAATGGTTGGTGGGGAGCGGGGATATTTTGTAAATTTGCATACTGAAAAGAATCCACATAAAGAATCCAACCAAAAACATACTTCTATGTGCGATAAAAATATGACAGACAACATGAAGCATGTTGTCGACGGGGAGTTCGGGGGTGAACGCGCGCTGTTTGCCGTGAAAAATGTGCAGCTCACCAACTGCGTGTTTCATGCAGGCGAATCGGCCTTGAAGCGTACAGCCAACATTGTGGCCGAGCGTTGCCGATTCGAGGGGAAATATCCCTTCTGGCACACCGACGGCTTCCGTGTCACCGACTGCGTGTTCTCTCCGGGAGCACGTGCCGCGCTGTGGTACTCCGACAATCTCACAATGCTGCGCACTCAGGTCGACGCTCCCAAGATGTTCCGCGAGATGCACAATCTCCACATCGAGGATGTCACCATACCCGATGCAGCCGAGACCCTGTGGAACTGCCACAATGTAAAGCTGCGCAACGTGGAGGTGCATAAAGCCGACTATCTTTTCATGCACAGTTCCGACATCGATATCGAAAACTATCGCCAGCAGGGCAACTATTCCTTCCAGTATTGCCGCAATGTGGTGATACGCAATGCCGTCATCGACTCGAAAGATGCCTTCTGGGAAACCGAGAACGTCACGGTCTACGATTCTGAAATCACCGGCGAATATCTCGGCTGGCATTCGAAGAACCTGCATCTGGTGCGCTGCCGCATCAACGGCACGCAGCCGCTCTGCTACGCCAAGGGGCTTGTGCTCGAGGACTGTCATTTCGGCGACGAGTGCGACCTCGCTTTCGAGGAAGCTGAGGTTGAGGCCACGATAAAGTCCTCAATCGTGAGTGTGAAGAATCCCACCACCGGGCACATCCGCGCTCTTGCCATCGGCGAGGTGATTCTCGACAAGAACGTGCAGGCGCCCGCCGACTGTGTGATTGAAACCGAACTTTGATAACCCCCAACCTTGATTGAAAGCCATGTCGCAGTTCGACGAGATTGTACACCGCCGCGGGTCCGGTTCCTATAAATGGGATTCGGAGGCCGATGCCGACGTTATCCCCCTGTGGGTGGCCGATATGGACTTCCGCACGGCGCCGGTTGTAATCGATGCTCTGCGCCGCAGGGTGGAGCACGGTGTGTTCGGCTATACATTGGTGCCACCGCGCTATTACGAGGCACTTGCCGGATGGTTCGCATCGCGCCACAACTATGTGATTGATCCGCAGAGGGTAATCTATACATCTGGGGTGGTGCCGGCCATATCCGCCATCATCAAGGCGCTTGTAAAGCCGGGCGAAGGTGTGATTGTGCAGACGCCGGTCTACAACTGCTTCTTCTCGTCGATACGCAACAACGGTTGCCGGATTGTGGAGAATCCGTTGCTCCGCAATGATTTGCCCGACAATGAATTCACCTATAGCATGGATTACGACGGCCTGGAACGTCTGGCCGCCGATCCGGCTAACACCATGCTGCTTCTTTGCAATCCTCATAATCCGGCCGGACGCGCCTGGACAGCCGAAGAACTTCTCCGCATGGCCGACATATGCCGGCGTAACGGTGTGCGCGTGGTGAGCGATGAAATTCATTGCGAGCTAACACGTCCGGGGCTCGGCTATGTTCCGTATGCCAATGCCGAGGCTATGTCGGCACAGGATGGCCCCGGTGCTGTGGTGTGTCTGTCGCCGTCCAAGGCCTTCAACACGGCCGGACTGCAGATAGCCAATATCGTGTGCCCCGACGAGGCAACACAGCGGCTGATCGACAAGGCCATAAACATCAACGAAGTGTGCGATGTGAACCCGTTCGGAGTGGAGGGGCTGATGGCTGCCTACACGCCAGATGGCGCGGCATGGCTCGACGAACTACGTGCCTACATCTTTGACAATTATGCGTTTGTGCGCGATTATGTGCGCCGGGAGCTGCCAATGTGCCCCTTGACACGTCTGGAGGCCACCTACCTTCCCTGGCTGGATGTCAGTGCATTCGGCATCCCGTCGGAGGAGATGGAGGAACGGCTGCTGCATGAAGCTAAAGTGTGGGTGAACTGCGGCGAGATGTATGGTGCCGGAGGTTATCTGCGTCTCAACATCGCATGTCCGCGCAGCGTGCTTGCCGAAGGGCTGCACCGCATGACCCGTTGGCTCAAGGCACAGATTCTTGACAGCAATGCTTAAACTTATACAGACAGGAGCACCGATAAGTTTCCGTCAGCGCGTGATGCTGACGGCTCAGTTGTCGTGGCCTGCCATTATGGCGCAGCTGTCGAGCATCATGATGCAGTATATCGATGCCGGAATGGTGGGACGTCTGGGCGCCGACGACAGTGCTGCCGTCGGTCTCGTGTCCACCAGTCTCTGGCTCTTCTGGGGCTTGTGCTCGGCGGCCATGGTGGGCTTCTCGGTTCAGGTGGCCCATCGCATCGGAGCCACCGACTATGCTTCGGCGCGCGGTGTGCTTCGTCAGGGCATCACGGCGGCGCTGGTGTTCGGCACGGTGATGGCACTGATAGGTATAGGCATAGCGTCGCCTCTGCCGGGCTGGCTGGGAGGCACGGAGGCCGTCAACGGCAAGGCCACCCTTTACTTTATGGTATTTGTGGCAGCGCTTCCGCTGCTTACGCTCAATTATCTGGGGAGCGCCATTCTGCGCGCCTCGGGCAACATGAAAACTGCCGGCGCGCTGAACGCCATGATGTGCGTTTTCGATGTGATTTTCAACTTCTTTCTTATCTTCCCGACGCGGACCATCGATGCGGGTGGCATCTCCCTGCCGGTGCCCGGCGCCGGACTTGGTGTGCTTGGCGCGGCTCTCGGCACCGTCTGCGCCGAGATTGTAACGGTGGGGATAGTGATGTGGTACACCTGTCTGCGCCAGCGCGAACTTGCCATCTTCGGCGGACGAGGGGCTGACAACCGTCGTTCAGGTGGCGATGCCGCGGGGTGGAGGGCCTTCATCCCCACTGGCAATGTGCTGCGCAACGCCCTGAAGGTGTCCGCTCCCATGACGCTTGAACATGGCGTGATATGCGGCGCCCAGATAATGCTTACCGTGATTGTGGCGCCGCTTGGCGTGCTGGCAATAGCCGCCAACTCGTTTGCTGTCACAGCCGAGGCGTTGTGCTATATGCCCGGTTACGGTATTGCCGATGCCGCCACAACGCTTGTGGGGCAGAGTTACGGGGCACGCCGCAAGGACTTGGCGCGTCAGTTCGGCTATCTTACTGTCGGTCTCGGTATGGCTGTGATGACTTTCATGGGGCTTGTGCTGTGGCTCTGCGCCCCGTGGGTGATGGCATTGTTGTCGCCTGTCGAGGGAATACAGCAGCTCGGCGTCTCGGCACTTCGCATCGAGGCGTGGGCCGAACCGATGTTTGCCGCGTCGATTGTGGCGTATGGCGTGATGGTGGGTGTGGGTGATACCATAATCCCGGCCGCCATGAATTTTTCGAGCATATGGCTTGTGCGTCTCCCCATCGCAGCGCTTCTCGCGCCGACTATGGGGCTTGACGGAGTGTGGCTGGCCATGTGCATTGAGCTTTGTTTCCGTGGAGCAATCTTCCTGTGGCGACTTTTCAAAGGCTCATGGCTGAAACACGGGTTGAAAACCGCCCCCGAAGAGGCTCCGCTTCCGGTAGAGCCTGACGTCTGAGCCGTCGGTCGCACCTGACATCTGAGCGTTCCCGTCAGAACTTATGTCTGATGGTTACTGTTTTAAATCGGCGGCGGGAACATCGATCTGCACCGTGTGTCCGTCGGTATCACGCCATTTCAGAACTACAATCATCCGGCTTTCGGCAAGAGCCTTCAGCCCTTCGGCAAATTCTGCGTTTGAGGCGGCGTGCATCCTGAATTCGGCGACTGCCGACTGCTGGAGCACCGGAAGCTGGCGGGTCTCAACGTTTTTCAGGCTCAGTTCCGGCTTCATTTCAAACACGATTATCAGCGAATCGCCGTTGATTTTCGCGTTCGAGCCGGTGAACAGCCCGGTAGCTTTTTCAGCGGCCTGCATGGCAGGGGAATTGAGCGTATCCACCATCGTGTCGATGGCCGAGGCATGTTTGTCTTTGCATCCCCCGAGCATCATTATGCACAGTGCTGCCAGCATAGGCAGTAATCTTCTCGAAATGTCGTGTATCCGTGTCATGTCAAAACGTGTGATGTAGGTGGGCATGCGCCGGTGCGCACGCTTCCGCCGCAAAAATACGGATAATACGCCTGATATGAAACATATCCCGCAGAAAATTCCTCCGCAGTGTCAGTTGAGGATGGCGCTCCCGGCTCCAGACTGCTGGGATACTTCGTTTCCGACAGCGATTTTCTTGCCGAAACCGAAGGTGTAGGTGGCCGACACGTAGACGTAGCAGTGGTTGTTGATGCCGTAGGTGTCCTGCGTGAAGTCGTAGTTGGCGCTGGTCATCACAGTTGTGCCTGTACGCCAGTGCCAGCGGAAGGGGTTGGCAAGCATAGCCTGTAAATTCCAGGCGGAGTTGCCCCAGCCTGCAATTGCGGTGCATGCGTTTTTGCTGTTGCCCCATGTGCCTTTCACAAAGCCGTCGGCCGAGGACATGTCGGACTGGTACTGCAACCCGAAATGCCAGTTGTCAAGATAATAGAATGCCTGCAGGTACCAGTTGGCGTGCGATTTGGTCCAGTCGTAAGGGTCGCCGCTTTTGGCTATCAGATGCGCCACCTGTCCGCTGACCTGCAGCTTGCCGTTGAAAAATGTGGCTGTGCCGTTCAGGCCGTAACTGCCTTGTGCGAATCTGCCCAATGGCTGCTGCACGGTGCGCAGTATACCGGTGGGCGAGGCTTCATACACGTAGGCGAAACGGTTGGTGGCCACATAGGCCGTTCCGAAAACCGAGAACCGGAAGCGGTTGTTGGGCAACCACAGATAGCTCACCCCGAAATCATAGCTTTTGTATGGCGTCAGATTGGGATTGCCCGTATAGCTCATCAACGGGTTGGATTGGATGACGGCCGCACTGCGGTAAGATAACTGCGGTAATGAATTCATGTGGTGGAATTCGGCGTTCAGTGAGTTTTTGTCGTTAAACGCATATTGCAGTGCGACATCCACCCATGGCTGCGTGTTTTTCTCGGACTCGTCGCCCAGGCTTGACCGGTCATAGGTAAATCCGGCTCCTACCATCCCGTAGAGTTTGTCGGAGGTGTAGTTGTAGCTGACGCCCGGACCGATACGGAGAGTGGTAAGCCTCTCTGAGGTGTTAGCAGTGCCGGAGTAACGTGTACGGTTGTTGGTGTATATGGCCTGCAACATCACGGTGATGTCACCCCATTTGCCGAAATCATGCTGTAAGGTCAGTCTGCCTGTGGCCCGGTGCGAATTGTCGGTGGCCAGATTGATGTATTCAGGTGCGCCCGTTTCGATGTAGCGGCTGTTTTGCCGGTTGTGCGAGTAAGAGTAATATGGGTTGAAGTTGATGACATTTCCATGAGGCAGGATGAAATTCCAGTAGCCGCTGTAGGTCACATAATCCTCACGGCGGCTGCCTTCGCTGATGAAATCGGTCTGTGGGAAGTCGGCCGGCGCGAAATATACCGATCCTGAGGCGTTCTGAGTAGGGCGGTTGTCGAAGGTGGCACCTACGGTGTTGCTGATGGTGATCTTGTCTGTGCGATACAGAGCCTTGAACGTTGGCCAGAAATAGCGTCGCCTGAGTTGTGCCTCATGCGTTGTGGAGAAACGCCCGAACTGCAAGGTGGTGCCGTCCGGTTGCGGCAGACGGTAGGTTTCGGCCATGTTGCTGAAATTGTGGCTGCTGTTATTGTAATATCCGCCTACGGCCAGGTCGAAGGTCATGCGCTTGTATTGCAGCTTGGAGAATAGATTGAGCGATCCGGAGTTGGCTATGAAAAATTCGTGGCCCGAGGCCTTGAAGTAACCGCCGTATTCATATTTATGCATGATGAAATTGACCACATGCGCCTTCCCCTGAAATCGCGGGTCGTCGGGATAGTCGTAATATTCAACCTTGCGGACATCCGCCATACGCATGCCGGTCAGGTCCTGCTCTGAAGCCGGCAGATAGTCGATGAATATGTCCACAGGTTTTCCTGCGGCAGTCTGCACGCTGTTGCCCATGCCGAGCGAGAGTTGCGGGATGGCCATGCGGTTGAGCAGGTCGGTGCCGGTCTGCGATGCATTTTTCTGCTTGGATGTGGGGATATATGTCGACACCGTGGAGGAGGTGGACTGCATCTGGGCTTCCACGACTACTTCGCCAAGTTCCTGTGTTCTGATTGAATCCTTAGCCTCTGTCTGTGCCGCGGCGCTGCAGATGCTCAGTAATGATGATATTGCAAGAAGATTGAGTTTCATACATCTGATAGTTTCCGGCAAAGTTATCAGATTCTGCGGGTAAAATCCTCAACAAATGTTGATAGTTTTCAACATTTGTTGTTTTTTTATCGCAGAATGTCTGATTATATGGTGCGCGATATAAATATCTGCATGAGGAGGATGCCTACATTGGAGCAAAACAGCTGATTCCGAGTTTGTCTTCAATGTTGGCAACACTTTTGAAACTGAGATTTTCAGTCCCTGAAAGCAGCTTGCTGACATATTGCGGACTGACACCTAATTTGGCAGCCAGGTCTGCTCTTTTCAGGCCATTGTCCTGCATATAGCCGATAAGTGCGACGGCAAGCTGTCGCGACCAACGGAGCCAGCTCGCATTCTCTTTGCGCCAGACAGCATCCTCAACAAAACGTGAGGGAATATCACTTTTGTGAGCTTCCAAAAATTTGATTGCGTCGTTTGCCATTTTATTATTCGTTTGTAAGTTCAACAAAACTGTCTTGATCAAAAACGCCGTTGTATTTTAGAAATTCCTTGCAACGGTTTAGTTTTTGCAATTCAAGGGCGGTGTGCTCTCGTTCCTGCATAGTTCGGGTCAGTTTGATGGCGCCCCCGGTTACAACATAAACATTCGGTTCCAGTCTGATGGCATATATCCGTAGCCAGCTTGCATGTCGGTCCCGGTTCCAGTTGCGGGCTTTCTCTCTGCTCAATTCATGTGCGCGGGCATCCGTTATATCAAGTGGCTTGAAAAGGTCGTCAAGGTGTTCGGTGTACGGAATCTCAAGAACGAGTTCCTGCAAGGCTTCGGCATCTTCAAATGTGTCGTTTACGGCTTCATCAAGACGTTCGATATGGAAATGTCGTTGTAAGTCCTCAAAGTTTTCCATAAAAAAGTCAAGCAGGTATTCACCATTGGTCCAGTTCCGGAACAATAATGTGAGCTCGTCGGCCTCTTTATCCTGAGCTTTGACTGCCCAAAGATGATCATAACCATCTATTATCTGCACAAACTTCATGTCATATCAACAATTGGGATTGATGCAAAGTTAATTATAAAATAGTGAAAATGCAACTTATAGGTTGCGTTTTTCTTTAATCACAGTAATATTCGCCCTTTGATAAATATAGGAGATGAATTCTAAAAACTCTTTAAATTTGGTTGGCGTTTAAACTTTGGGGAGGCTTGACGTTCTAATCAGATAAACGGATTCCGACAGCTGTCCGGTAAGAATCTACGAATGCCAACCAAAAAAATCCTTGGAAGCTGATCAATATGAAGCTGACCAATTAGAGAAAGGAGGAGCAGATTATGAAAAAGATATTGCACTCGGTTACATCCTTCATCGTGGCGATGGCTATGCTCGCCGCTCCCGTTGTAGATGCGCAGACTCGAGGCCGTCAGGCTAATGGGAACCATTCAGGCAACACTACAAGCCAGCATGCATCGCGTCCGGCGCATGGTGGCACCACTGATTATCGTCATCAGAATGGCGGTAACCATAACCGTCCCGGCAACGGAAACAACCGTCCGGGCAATCAGGGCAATCACAACCGTCCCGGCAACGACCGTCCTCAGCATCCCGGCAACCAGGGCAATCACAACCGGCCAGGTGGAAATTCTCGTCCGGACCATCGCCCCGGTAACAACCGCCCGGGCAACAATCACCGCCCGGGCAACAATCATCGTCCTGACTATCGCCCCGATTATCGCCCAGGCCATAACCATTCGTACAGGCCATCCCGTCCGGGTTATCGTCCCGGGGTAGGTCCCGTGCGTCCTCATCGTCCTCCACACCGTCATCCCCACGGGTACCGTCATCCCGTACCGTTCTTCAACGGTTTCCATCGTCCGGTGCCTCCTCCGCGGTGGCATTATGCCGGTGGCGGTCCGGCATTCGGCACAATTCTCGGCATAGCTCTCGGCACAGCCATCGGCGCGTCGCTTACGGCTTTGGCCAACGACGGGTATGCCGTAAGCAGCTACGGTAACAATGTGATTTATATGAACGATGTGCCCCAGATGAACTATATGTGGCCCGATGCCGCGCTTTACTATAACAACGGAATGCTTTGCGGCTCCCAGTTCACGTATCCTACGTCGTATTACGATATGTCGCGTTATAATGCGCTCTACAACACCTTTGTGGCGCAGTACGGCATGCCGGTGAGCTGCTCCAACACAGGAGCCGTGATTTCGTCAAGCTGGTTCGGCCCGTCGGGACGTTACGTCACATTGTCGTTCAATTCGCAGTACGGCGGCAACTATTACACCACATTGAGTTTCGGAAACTGACCGGCAGGGGGATACATACACTGCTCGCTCTGATAATAAACGGCAGAAAAAACGCCTTGGATGCGCTTTTTCGGCCGTTTTTTGCTGTTTCGGCAAAATTCGTTAAATTTGTGAATTATCTAACGCCATACGGCATCCGCTTTCGGGCGGCCTGCCGACAACCCTAAAAACAACAGATGTTATGAATGTTACCGAACGTTTCCTGAAATATGTGAAGTTCGACACTCAGAGCGACGAACTGACCAATCTCACCCCTTCTACCCCCGGTCAGTACAAATTTGCGCAGGCTCTTGAAAAGGAACTGCAGCAGATGGGTCTGGAAGATGTGACCCTTGATGAAAACGGCTATCTCATGGCCACTTTGCCTGCAAATGTCGACCGCGAAGTGCCTGTCGTGGGTTTTATCGCGCACCTTGATACGTCGCCCGACCTCAGTGGACACAATGTGAATCCGCGCATCGTGGAGAACTACGACGGCGGTGATATAACTCTCAATCCTGAAAAAGGTATTGTCCTGTCGCCCGGACAGTTCCCCGAACTGCTCCACTACAAGGGTCAGGACCTCATTGTCACCGACGGCAACACACTGCTCGGTGCCGACGACAAAGCCGGCATTGCCGAAATCATCTCGGCCGTGGATTATCTCATGGCACATCCCGAGATAGAGCACGGAAAAATCCGCATCGCGTTCAACCCCGACGAGGAGATAGGGCAGGGCGCTCATAAATTCGATGTGGAGCATTTCGGTGCCGACTGGGCCTACACCATGGACGGCGGCGAAGTGGGCGAACTCGAATATGAAAACTTCAATGCCGCCGTGGCACGCGTGGAGTTCGTTGGCCGCAATGTGCATCCCGGCTACGCCAAGCATAAGATGATCAACTCCATACGCATAGCCAACCAGTTCATTCTGATGTTGCCGCGATGGGAGACCCCCGAACACACCGAAGGCTACGAAGGTTTCTACCACCTCATCAAAATCGAGGGCGACGTGGAGAAAACCACACTGACCTACATAATCCGCGACCATGACCGCGACCGTTTCGAGCGCCGTAAGAAAGAACTTGAACATCTGGTGCGCAAAACCAACAATGAATTCCCCGGCTGCGCCACCATCGACATCAAGGACCAGTATTTCAACATGCGCGAGAAGATTGAGCCGGTGATGCACATAATCGACATTGCCGAGGAAGCCATGCGTCTGGCTGACGTGGAGCCGAAAGTGCAGCCCATCCGTGGCGGCACAGACGGTGCACAGCTGTCGTTCAAAGGTCTGCCGTGCCCGAATATCTTTGCCGGCGGTCTCAACTTCCACGGGCGCAATGAGTTCGTGCCCATCCCGTCGATGGAGAAAGCCGAACGGGTTGTGGTGGAGATTGCCCGTCTGGTTGCAGCCCGTTGATGAAGGCAGCCGGAGAAAAGACGCTCATTGTGGTCACCGGACCTACGGGGTCCGGTAAGACTGCGTTGGCCATAGAGCTGGCACGACGTCTGGGATGCCACATAATATCGGCCGATTCGCGTCAGCTCTACCGCGAACTTCCGATAGGCACCGCAGCCCCGACGCCTGATGAGCTCGCTGCTGCTCCGCATCACAACATCGGCACGCTTGAACTCACCGACTATTACAGTGCCGCACAGTTTGAGACGGAAACGCTCGACCTGCTCGCACGGTTGTTCGCCGCGTCCGATTATGCCATCCTCTGCGGTGGCTCGATGATGTATGTGGATGCAGTGACCCGAGGCATCGACGAATTGCCTACCATCTCCCCTGAGGTGCGGGCGCGTGCTTACGGACTGCTTGAACGTGAAGGCATTGATGCCGTGAGCCGTGAACTTGAAAAGCTTGATCCGGACTATTTCGCCACTGTCGACCGGCAGAACCATAAACGCCTTGTGCATGCCCTTGAGATATGCTGGGAGGCCGGATGCCCCTATTCCAGCCTTCGCACCGGACAGCCGAAATCCCGTTCCTTCAGGATTGTCAAAGTGGCGTTAGACTATCCGCGGGATGAACTTTTCGGGCGCATAAACCGCAGGGTGGAGCTTATGGTGGAGAACGGCCTGGTGGAGGAGGCCCGCAGGGTCTATGACCGCAGGCATCTCAATGCCCTCAATACGGTGGGCTACAAAGAGATGTTCGCCTGTTTCGACGGCGTCTGGGATTTGCCCACGGCCATAGCCCGCATGGCCAAGAACACCCGGGTTTACGCCAAGAAACAGCTCACATGGCTCAAGCGTGATCCGGAGGTACATTGGCTCGATCCGCATGCGGCCTCGCTTGCCGACGATGTGATTAATTTGATTGATAACCAACAGAATATATAGGCCGCAGATGTATAAAGCACCCTGCAACCTACTATTGATCAGCATATGAACAATTTTAAAACGGCATTTGCCAATCTGAAGGGCTATTTCTCGCTCAACGGATTCCTTATACCTCAGGCCGATGCGGAGCAATCCATCCGCGAGGGTGTTTCGTTCAGAGGCACCAACATCCTCATCCTTATCTTCGCCATACTGATTGCTTCGCTGGGACTGAACACCAACTCCACGGCCGTGATTATCGGCGCCATGCTCATCTCCCCGCTCATGGGGCCTATCATCGGCCTCGGGCTTGCAATAGGGGTCGAGGATTTCGAGCTGCTGAAACGGTCGTTGCGCAATCTCGTTGTGGCGGCGGTCTTTTCTGTGCTGGCATCAACGGTTTATTTTCTCATCTCACCTGTAAGCGAGGGACATAGCGAGCTGCTTGCACGCACATCGCCCACAATCTACGACGTGCTAATCGGCTTTTTCGGAGGAGGTGCCGGCATCTTCGCGATAGCATCGAAAAACAAAGGCAATGTGATTCCCGGCGTTGCCATCGCCACGGCCCTCATGCCGCCGCTCTGTACCGTGGGCTATGGGCTTGCCACATGGCAGATGCCATATTTCTTCGGGGCGCTCTATCTGTTCCTTATCAACTCCATCTATATCTGTCTGGCAACCTTTATCGGTGTAAAGCTCATGCATTTCGCACGTGCGCATACGGCCAATCCGGTGCGTGCCAAAAAGTTGCGCAAGGTTGTGTACACAGTGTCAATCCTCACTCTGCTCCCGAGCATCTATTTGACATACAACATGCTCAGGGTTGAACGTTTCCAGCAGAGCGCCGACCGTTTCGTGAGCGAGGAGATGCATTTCCCCGCCACACAGGTGCTCAGCCATAGCGCGGTTATGGCACACGGCCAGAAACAGATTAACGTGACCCTCATTGGCAAAGTGCTGCCGCAGGACTCGCTCACACTCGCCCTGTCGGCCAAACTCCGTTTCTATGGGCTGCAGGGCGCGAAACTCAATGTAGTGCAGGGCGACAACGGCATTGCTTCCGCAGGTTCGCTTGCAGGGCATTCTGTCAAGGAGATTTATGAGATAGCGCAGACCTCGCTTGTGCAGAAACAGCAACAGATCGATTCGCTGCGCACGCTGCTCGATGCACGCAACGCCAACGACTCCATCTCGGCACGTCTTGCGCCGGAGCTAAAGGTTATTTTCCCGCAGGTGGCCGAGATCGCCATCACAAAGGCTGTGTTCGGCAGCATCGACACCGGAGGGCTTGATACGGCCAACATCGCGTTGGTTAACTATGCCAAACCCATATCCGCCGCATCGCGCAATGAGCTTGCCCGCTATCTGGCGGCACGTCTGCGGGTGAAAGAGGTGGAACTGGTTCAGGTGGACAAACAGCAGAAACATTAATCACAAAAAACATAAACCGATGAAAAGTAAATTTGCAAAAATGTTCGGCCTGATGGCCATGGTGATGTTCATGACCTTCGGCTTCAACGCCTCGGCCGCCGACGATAAACCCATGACGCCTGAATTCTGTGAGGAGGGTATCACCAAGGCAGTGGCCGCACTCGACGAGATGGCTGAAAAAATCAACGAGATCGAGCGCGAGGAGCAGCTTCAGGACCTCCAGCAGATCACCAACAGCATCAAGATGCGCAACGTACGCAAGAAATACGGCAAGATTGAGCTTACAGATGAATACCGCGTGCGTCTGGTTGATGCCAACATGCGTGTAGGCAAAGCCCTTAACGACATGATTGTACGCATGCGTCTTCCTTACGAGCTGCAGAAGGCCCTGGAGGAACATGCCTCTGAGGAGAAAGTGAAGGAGGAGATTGCCAAGTGCAAGACTCTTCGTGAGGCCATGGAATAATCCGAGCTGATGGGTTCACGCCGACTGACCATTGCTGTTGCCACCAGTACACGCGCCGACTGGGGGTTGTTGCGCCCGATTGCACGGGCTCTCAGCCTCCAGCCGGGCGTTGACGTGCGTATCATAGCCACAAACATGCATCTTGATGCGCGCTATGGCCACACGGTAGATGAGATTGTGGCCGACGGATTCGACGTTGCCGCCGAGGTGCCGATGCATGCGGCGTCGGCCTCTGGCGCCGACACCGTGCGCGCCACTGCCGAATGCATGGCCGGGATGGCCGATGCTTTTAGCCGCATCAATCCCGATATGCTCCTGCTGCTTGGCGACCGTTACGAGATGCTTGCCGTGGCCACTGCCGCCACGGTGATGCGCATCCCCATTGTGCATGTGGCCGGTGGCGAAATTTCTGAAGGTGCTTTCGACGACAGCATACGCCATGCCATAACCAAGCTTGCCGCCCTGCATCTCACGGCCACCGAGCCGTACCGCAGGCGCGTCATTCAGTTGGGCGAGAATCCGGCGATGGTGGTTAACACCGGCGCCATAGGTGTGTACAATCTTGTTGCCGAACCGCCTCTGCCGCGTGAGGAACTTGAACGTTCCATCGGTTTGAGACTCGATGAGCGTACACTCTTGGTGACGCTGCATCCGGCCACGCTTGATGATGTGCCGGTGTCCCAACGCTGTTCCGCCCTGCTTGAGGCGCTTGATGCGTCCCCTGATTCAAACCTGATTTTCACCTACCCGAACAATGACCCAGACGGCGAGGTGATAATCTCGATGATTGAGGAGTATGTGGCACGTAACAGCCATCGTGCCGTAGCGGTGCCGTCGCTTGGATGGAAACGTTATCTTTCTGCATTGCACTACGTGGGTGCGGTGGTGGGCAATTCGTCGAGCGGCATAGTTGAAGTGCCGTCAATGCATATCCCTACCGTGGATATCGGTATCCGTCAGCAAGGCCGTCTGGCTTCGGAATCGGTGATACATTGCGATGCCGACGCCGGTTCAATCCGGAATGCCATACTGTTTGCCCTGTCGGACGAAGGGCGCGAACTGGCGCGACGCAGCACGAACCCTTACGGACGTCCCGACACATTGCGTGTGATGGTTGATGCCATTCTCAACACCCCTCTGGAAGCGATGCGCTCAAAACGTTTTCACGACCTGCCCGTGCCCGAATCCGATGCATGAGCATGCAGGTTCCGGAGGAATAATTAAAGGATATTTCAGATGAAACCGCTATTCATAATCCCGGCCCGCGGTGGGAGCAAGGGGATTCCGCATAAAAACATCAAGCCGCTCGGCGGCCGCCCGCTTATCGCATGGTCCATTGACGTGGCCCGTGAGGTGGCTGCACGTTTCGGCCTGTCAGACGAGCACATTCTACTCTCAACCGATTCCGACGGTATTGCCGCCGTGGCCGAACAGTGCGGCCTGGCCGTGCCGTATCGCCGTCCGGCAGCGCTGGCTACCGACACGGCCGGTTCGCGTGAGATGATGCTCGATGCCATGGACTATGCCGCGGCACACGGGGTGGACTTTGACTGCGTGGTGCTGTTGCAGCCTACATCGCCGTTCCGTACGGCCGACGATGTGCTCGGATGCATGAAGCTTTATGAGGAGCGTAGGCCCGACATGGCTGTGAGCGTAAAGGAGGCTTCGGCCAACCCGTATTACAACTGTTTCGAGACGGACGAGCGTACCGGCGCGCTGCATATATCCAAGGGCGAGGGGCTTTACACCCGCCGTCAGGATGTGCCGAAGGCATGGGAATTCAACGGTGCTGTTTATGTCATAAATCCGGCCTCATTGCGGGCCATGCCGATGGGTGCATTCCCTATGCGTCTCCCTTATGCGATGCCAGCCGAGCGTTCCGTCGATCTTGACACTCCGCTTGACTGGGCCATAGCCGAAGCGATGCTGGCGGCCGACAAATAATTCAGAGCATGAACGAAATGCAGAAACATATAATTCCTGAAGAGGCCACCATACTTGACGCCCTTGACAAAATCAATCGTCTGTCGGGGGGCGCCATGACGCTTGTTGTGGCCGGCCCGGAGGGAAAAATCACCGGCACGCTTACCGACGGCGACATACGCCGAGGGCTGCTGCGCGGCACAGGACTTGGCGACCCGGTGAAGGACCTTGTTCACCGCCGGTTCATGGCGCTGCATGCATCGGCCTCGGCCGACGAACGCCTGCAGACCATGCGCCGTGCCCGCGAGGCGGGAATACGGCTGCTGCCTGAAATAGATGCCGACGGGAGGCTTGCCGGACTGGTGGATCTGAGCACGGTGCGGTCGCAGCTGCCTCTCACGGCGGTGCTTATGGCCGGCGGACGCGGCGAACGGCTCCGTCCGCTCACATTGAATACCCCCAAGCCGCTGCTTGAGATAGGAGGCCGTGCCATAATCGACTATAATATAGAGAACCTGGCACGCAATGGCGTGAAGGACGTGTATGTCACAGTGAAATATCTGGCCGACATGATGCGCGGCTACTTTTCGCGTCCGCGTCACGGCATAATGGCCCGTTGCATCGAGGAGGAATCGCCGTTGGGCACTCTCGGTGCGGTGTCGCTTGTGAATCTCCCGCCGCAGGGCCATACGCTGGTGATGAATTCAGACCTGCTGACCACCATCGACCTCGAGGAGATGTATCTGCACCATATCAGCGAGGGGGCGCAGGCCACCATTGCCGCCATACCCTATACAATGTCGGTGCCGTATGCCATCCTCACCACCGATGGCCCGCGGGTGACCGGGATAGCGGAAAAACCCACTGCCACACATTTCGCCAATGCAGGCATCTATATATTCGCTAATTCGCTGCTGTCGCGTCTGCCGCATGGCGAACGCACGGATGCTCCGGATTTCCTGCTCGATGCCATAGGGCGCGGGGACAAGGTGACATATTATCCCATCAACGGCACGTGGATCGACATAGGTTCGCCCGAGGAATTCCGGCATGCCAGCGATCTCATGCAGCATCACCGCTCGCTAACCAAACTGGGCTGAGAAGTGTTGTAAATTTAATGGCGAAAATATAATACATTCATAAACATAGAATCATGGCAGATTCCAACTTTATAGATTATGTGAAAATCCTTTGCCGTTCGGGCAAAGGGGGCGCAGGCTCAATGCATTTCCATCGCGCCAAATATGTGCCGAAGGGTGGTCCCGACGGAGGCGACGGTGGCCGCGGCGGACATGTGATTCTGCGCGGCAATAAGAACATGTGGACGTTGCTCCCGCTCAAATACAGCCGCCATGTGTTTGCCACCAATGGCGAAAGGGGCGGCGCCGGACGTAGTTTCGGCAAGGACGGCGAGGACAAGGTGATAGAGGTGCCCTGCGGCACTGTGGTGTTCGAGGCTGACACCGGCCGCTATCTCTGCGAGGTGACAGAGGACGGTCAGGAGATAAAACTGCTGCGCGGCGGCCGCGGCGGTCTTGGCAACTGGCATTTCAAATCGGCCACCAACCGCACGCCTCGCTATGCCCAGCCGGGTGAGCCGGCCATAGAGAAAGCCGTGATTCTGGAACTTAAACTGCTTGCCGACGTCGGTCTCGTCGGGTTTCCCAATGCCGGAAAGTCCACGCTGCTGTCGGCGGTTTCGGCGGCACGCCCGAAGATTGCCGATTATCCCTTCACCACAATGGAGCCGCAGCTCGGCATTGTGGATTATCGCGGCAACCGCTCGTTCGTGATGGCCGACATTCCCGGCATCATTGAAGGTGCAAGCGAGGGGAGGGGGCTTGGGCTCCGCTTCCTGCGCCATATAGAGCGTAACGCCGTGCTGCTCTTCATGGTGCCTGCCGATGCCGACGATATCAAGGCCCAGTACGAAGTGCTGCTCGAAGAGTTGCGCCGCTTCAATCCGCAGCTGATGGACAAGCAGCGCGTGCTCGCCATCTCGAAAAGCGACATGCTCGACGATGAGCTGAAAGCCGAGATACGCCCCACGCTGCCCACCGACCTTCCCACGGTGTTCATCTCCTCCGTTACCGGCGAGGGGATAACCGAACTGAAAGATGCCCTGTGGAAAGCCATCACCGACGATGCCAACCGCATTGAGGAAACACCTATCACCCATCGTCCGCTCGACGGCCATCACCGCCTGCGCGAGGAGGATGAGTTTATTTTCGAGAACGAACCGTCGCCCGACGATGACGATGAATTCGCTGAAGTGGAGGATGACGGTTTCGATGCCGAATATGACTGGGATGATGACGACGACCACGAATCGCCTGAGGATCTGGCTTTCCGCTACGGCGACGTCACCGAGTAAATTTATTTTGTGAAGTTTAATGGGATGATAGCCAATGTTATCATCCTGTTGTAGGGTCGCGACCTGTCGCGACTGCAACCCGGCAGAATGTGTGGACAATCTCAGTCTGGCTTATGTTCTGCAGCTCGTTTGCAGTCGCGACAGGTCGCGACCCAATGCTGTTTACTTAAGGAATTGAAAATGAAAAA
>UQER01000037.1 GCA_900540205.1 uncultured Porphyromonadaceae bacterium
CCCACGCTCTTGCCCGCCGCCTTTGCTGCCGGGCCGAACTTTGCCAGCTGGCTGGGCGAATTGAACACGATGTGGTCGGCGTACTGCAGCAGCTCCGCGAACTCGTCTGCCCGGTAGGCCGCGCAGAACACATGGACTTCCTTGCCGGGCATCTCTTCCGCACCCAGGCGGGCTTCAAACAGGCCGCTGGCTTCGGTACCGGCCAGGTGTGGTGCCAGCAGGGGGTAGCAGTCATAATTGCTGAACGCCTTTTGGGCCAGCAGCACCTTGCAGCCGGTGCGCTGGGCCAGGCCGCCCAGAACTTCCGCGTTGCGGGTCAGGGCGTCTTCATCCAGCAGGTAGCAGGGGGTAGGCAGTTTTTCCAGTTCCGGCGGGATGGTTCCGCCGAGTGCCGCAAAAGGCGGCCGCATATCCCGCTGGTTCATCAATCCACCAGCACGGGGTTATGGTTTTCGCTGCGGGGCAGGCCGTACTTGTCCAGGGCGTCCAGGAAGGGATCGGGATCAAACTCCTCCACGGTATAGACGCCGGGCTTGTTCCATTTGCCGGTGAGGAACATCATGGCGCCGCACATGGCGGGCACGCCGGTGGTGTAGCTCACGGCCTGCATGCCGGTTTCGAGGTATGCCTCGTGATGCGAGCAGTTGTTGTAGATGTAGTAGGTGAGGGGCTGGCCGTCCTTGCCGGTGCCGGCTATGCGGCATCCGATCGAGGTCTCGCCGGTGTAGTTCTCGCCGAGGTTCTGCGGGTCGGGCAGCACGGCTTTGAGGAACTGCAGGGGCACGATTTTCTGGCCGTTGTAGTCGATTTCGTCGATGCGGGCCATGCCTATGTCCTGAATCACGCGCAGGTGGGTAAGGTATTCCTGTCCGAAAGTCATCCAGAAGCGTGCGCGCTTGATGGTGGGGAAGTTGTGCACGAGCGATTCCAGCTCCTCGTGATACAGCAGGTAGCTGTCGCGCGGGCCGATGTTGGGGTAGTTGAGCTCGGCATGGAATTCCAGCGGCTTGGTGGTGACCCATTCGCCGTTGAGGTAGTAGCGGCCGTTCTGGGTTATCTCGCGGATGTTGATTTCGGGGTTGAAGTTGGTGGCGAACGCCTTGCCGTGGTTTCCGGCATTGCAGTCCACGATGTCGAGCGTCTCCATGGCCGAGAAATAGTGCTTGGCCGCGTAGGCGGTGAACACACCGCTCACACCCGGGTCGAAACCGCAGCCGAGGATGGCCGTGAGGCCGGCTTTCTCGAAGCGTTCGCGGTAGGCCCACTGCCAGGAGTATTCGAAGTGAGCCACGTCGCGCGGTTCGTAATTGGCCGTGTCAAGGTAGTTGACGCCGCATTCGAGGCAGGCATCCATTATGGTTAGGTCCTGATAGGGGAGGGCCAGGTTGATGACCATTTCAGGCTTGTGGCGGCGGAAAAGCTCGCACAGTTGCTCCACGCTGTCGGCATCGACAGTGTCGGTGGTGATTACTGGAAGGTTGGCCTGACCGCGCTTTGCGGCGGCATCCTTGATGGCTGTGGCGAGTGCGTCGCATTTGCTGCGGGTGCGCGATGCGATGACGATTTCACTGAATACTTCAGGATTCTGCGCGCATTTGTGTGCGCACACGCTACCTACGCCGCCGGCGCCGATGATGATAACTTTTGCCATTAGTCCTGTTTTATCTATTTTTCAAAGGGTTACCAAGTAGCTGATAAAATTGAACGTCGGGGAGTCGCTTAAAAACTTGACATGAAATTTTATCCGCTTCTAATAAAACAAATATAAAGGGTTCTAATCTGCAAATATAAGCAAATTAATTTAAAATGAGCTGTGTTGTCCTGCCGAATCCCGGCCCGTGCACATAAAATTCAGTTAATTTTAATAAATATACCTATGTCACATTCGTCCTTTCACGACTCGGCAGCAGGAGGAACGGGTATGATTATGTGAGGCGGATGGCTGAAATCAGACGGGTGGTGGTGCCGGGTTCGCGGCGCCAGGAGGGGTAGAGGAACGGAGCGGCACTTTCAGGGGAGGCAGTGGTGTGGCGGGTGCATTGGTGGGTGAAGGTTATGTTGGAGAGGGGGATACCTGCGTCCGCAAGGTCTTCGGCATTGAGCCGGGCAAGATCGAGGTGGTCGGGCGAAGAGAGATGCCGGAAACCGGCTTCACGGAACTGCTTGACAAGTTCGGCCGACACTTCGTAGCATTCCGGGCAGATGGAGGGGCCTAAAAGAGCTTTCATTCGTGCCGGGTCGGCTCCGAGGGCGCGTAGGCGCCTCACGGTGTTGCTTCCGATGCGGCCAAAGGTGCCGCGCCAGCCGGCATGCACCGCTGCAACGGCACGTATGTCGGGGGCATAGAGAAGTATGGGCTGACAGTCGGCGGTGCGTACTCCCACGGCTATGGCCGGGTCACATGTAATCAGGGCGTCGGTGTCGGCGAAAGTCTGGTCGGCCGAAGTACACAGTGCCACATTGGCCGTGTGCGTCTGCTGCGGCAGCACGAGGCTCACGCTTTCAGGCAGGATGATATCGGGGTGGCTGAGGGTGGAGATCTGCATTTCCACACCCTCCCAATGGGGTAGTGTCATATATGTTGTTTGAGTGAAACGTTTGTTCGGGGCTGCAAAGATAATCAACAATTTCTGAATTGGAAGTCAAACCAAATGCCTTCGGCCGGTGTTGTGCGCTTGACAGGTTATTATTAAATTTGAACGCGGAATAGCGGAATTACAAAATAACAGTTACAACTAAACGTCTCGTTCTATGAAACTTGCTGAAGCACTCCAGATCAGGGCAGATTTGCAGCGTAGGCTTGCCCAGATGCCGCAAAGGCTTGAAAACAACGCAACGGTGCAGGAGGGTACTGAACCTGCCGAAAATCCCGAATCGCTGCTCCGCGAACTGGATACACTCACCGGTGAGCTTGAACGGCTCATGACGCGTATCAACCTGACCAACGCACGCGCTGCCGGAGAGGACGGCGTGACAATCACCGCCCTTATGGCGCGACGCGACATATTGCGTTCCAAGGCCGACACATTGCGGCGTTTCCTCAACGCCGCAAGCAGCATTGCCCAGCGCAGGCAGTCAACCGATATCCGCATTCTCCCCACAGTGGATGTGTCGCGATTGCGCAAGCGTTGCGACGGACTGTCGAAGGAGCTGCGTGAAACGGATCTGGCCATACAGAAGCTGAACTGGACGACCGACCTGATAGACTGACGTATCGGCAACTCCGGAAACTTTTCGGCGACAGCATCAAGGGGGCATGTGCAGTCATCCGGCGGGGCGAAAGCCAAACCGATTCCCGGACGGGATAAGCTTGTCAGCCCGAACGGCACAGGGCAAAAATCTTTTTATCCATCGCCGCACAACGCACAAGCTCATAAAACGGCCATGCAGGCCTTACATCGCATCTGAATAATCACCATGGTTTTGACCGACGGTGACTGCATGCGCCCCCCTTCGTGATGCTGCCGCCATTTTTAATTTTTGCCGTTATTTCGTATTTTTGTTTTCGCAATCGGCACAATGCACGAAATATGGGAAAACATTCAAAGGACAAGTCGCCTGAACTGCAGCAGAAAATAGCCATCCTCCCCGAAACTCCCGGTGTCTACATGTACTACGACGCCGAGGGGACGGTGATCTACGTGGGCAAGGCCAAGAATCTGAAGCGCAGGGTGTCGAGTTATTTCAACCGCACCCACGATGTGCTCCGCACAAATCTGCTTGTGCGTGCCATAGCTGACATGAGCTACATTGTGGTCCCCACCGAACAGGATGCCCTCAATCTTGAGAACTCCATGATAAAGGAGTACAAGCCCCGCTACAATGTGCTGCTCAAGGACGACAAATCCTATCCCTGGATCTGCATTACCAAGGAGATGTTTCCGCGTGTGTTCATGACACGCCAGCGCCTCAAGGACGGCTCAAAATATTTCGGCCCGTACACCGAGGCCGGTGCGGCGCGCGCGGTGCTCGAACTGGCTCGGGAGCTCTATCCCATCCGTACGTGCCGTGTGCCCATCACCCCCGACACGCTGTCCCGGGGAAAGGGCCGGCTCTGTCTGGAGTATCACCTGAAACGGTGTCTGGGCTGCTGTGTGGGGAAGGTGTCGGCCGAGGATTATGCCGGTTACATAGAGCACATACGCATGATTCTGCGTGGTGAGACGGGTGTGCTGATGAACTATCTGCGCACGGAGATGGAACGCCTCGCCTCCGAACTGCGCTTCGAGGAGGCTCAGGAGCTCAAGGAGAAATATCAGCTTGTGGAGCGCTACAATGCCAAAAGCGTGATTGTGAGCCAGACACTCGATAATGTGGATGTGTTCGGCATCGACGATGACGTTAAGGATGTGTTCATCAACTATATGCATGTGCGCCGCGGGGCTGTGGTGCGCAGCCTCACGCTGCAATACAAGCGGCGAATGGAGGAGAGTCAGGCCGAACTGCTGGCCTACGCCATGGAGGAGGTGCGTTCGCGCTTCGGCATAGAGTTCGGCGAGGTGATTGTGCCGCTGGAACCGGATGCGGAGTTTGCCGGGGCCACCTACACTGTGCCTCAGCGCGGCGACAGGGCCAAGCTCCTCGACGTGTCGGTGCGCAATGCCCGTCAGAGCAAGATCGACGCCCTCAAGCAGATGGAACGCCTCGACCCGGAGAAACGTACCATGCGCACTCTGGAGCGCATGAAAGCCGATTTCCGTCTGAAAGTGCTTCCGCGCCACGTGGAGTGTTTCGATAACTCAAATATCCAGGGTACCAATCCGGTGGCCAGTTGCGTTGTGTTCCGCGATGCGCGTCCGTCGAAGAAGGATTACCGCCATTTCAACATAAAGACCGTGGAAGGCCCCGACGACTTCGCCTCGATGAAGGAGGTGCTTACACGGCGCTACACACGGCTGATGGAGGAGGCTCCCGACGATTTGCCGCAACTCATCGTGGTCGACGGTGGAAAGGGGCAGCTCAGTGCTGCAGTGGAAGCCCTGGACGAGATCGGACTGCGCGGGGTGATTTCGGTGGTGGGGATAGCCAAGCGCCTGGAGGAGATCTTCTTCCCCGGCGATTCAGTGCCTCTGTATATCGACAAGAATTCCGAATCGCTAAGGGTGGTGCAGCAGCTGCGCGACGAGGCTCACCGTTTCGGCATCACGCATCACCGCAACCGCCGCTCAAAGTCGGCGATTGTCAGCGAACTCTCGCAGATAAAAGGGATAGGCCCGGGCACGGAGCAGACCCTGTTGAGGCATTTCAAGAGTGCGAAACGCGTATCGGAGGCATCGCTCGACGCGCTTGCCGAGGTAATCGGGCCGGCAAAAGCACGCCTGGTGCGCGACCACTTCGCACCACCGGCTTTGTCGTGAAATCTTTTACGGACGATTATTTTCTTACCGGCTCAATGCCGAAGCGACGACGGATGTAGAGGGCGATGATGTCGCATATGGCCTCGAGCGGGAGCACCGACGAATCGAACGTGATGTCGTAGCCGCTTGAGTCGCCCCAGCGTTTGTCGGTGTAGAAATTATAGTACGACGCGCGGAGCTTGTCGGTTTTCTCGGCAAGGTTTCGCGCCTCTTTTTCGGTGGCTTTGTCGTTGCGTCGCAGGATGCGCGCCACGCGTTCGCTCATCGGGGCGTGGATAAACACGTTGACATGCGGCACATGGCTCTCGCGCAGCACGAAGTCGGCCGACCGCCCCACAAATACACTGGGAGCAGTTTCGGCCAGGGTGTTGATCACATCGGCTATGGAGTTGTAGATCGAATCGCTCATCATGGCCTGCCCGTTGTACCATGGAATCTGGCCGTAGCCCATGCTGAACGACACGGCACTCCCCATGAGGTTGGGCATCCGCTCGTCGGTGCGTTCGAAAAGTTCGGTGGAGAGTCCCGCCTTCTGCGCACCGCGCGCCAGCAGCTGTTTGTCGTAATAATCTATGCCGAACCGTTCGGCAAGCATCTTGCCGAGTTCACGGCCGCCGCTTCCGAACTGGCGTCCGATTGTGATGGCGAAATTGGCCTTGTTGTCGAGTTGAGAGTTGTCCATGGCGTGGGGAATGAATGGATTTGCAATGTATGGGGTTGCCCGGAGGCAAGCAGTCATTTAGTGTCGGCTTCGGGTGTGGTGTCGAATCCGAGCGCGCGGAACATCTCGAAATCGCCTTTCATGCCGTTGCCTACGGTGGTGAGCATGTCGCCCACGATTGCGCCGTTCACACCTCCGCGGAGCATCCGTGAGGTGGCCTCGGCCGAAAGCCTCGCGCGTCCGCCTGCAAAGCGGAGCACGGTTGTCGGGGCAAGCAGGCGCATCAGTGCCAGTGTGAGGATTACCTCGCGCTCGTCGAGCAAGGGTGTGTTTTCGAGCGGTGTTCCCTTGATAGGGTTGAGCAGGTTGACAGGCACAGATACCGCTCCGGCCTCTATGGCCTCCTCGACCATCTCCAGGCGCTGCCGCATGGTCTCGCCCATCCCGATTATTCCTCCGGAGCATACCTCAAGTCCCACCTCACGCGCCAGGGCGATGGTGCGGAGCTTGTCGGCGCGTGTGTGCGAGGTGCAGAGTGTGGGGAAGAACGATGCGGCCGTCTCAAGGTTGCAGTGGTAGCGGCGCACGCCGCCGTCGTACAGTGCCTGCAGTTCTTCCCGTCCAAGCAGTCCCATCGAGGCGCAGAATTCCATCGAAGTGTCACGCCGGGCCTGAGCGTAAAGGTCGCAATAGCGGCGTATGTCGGCGATGCCGACCTTGCGGCCAGAGCACACAATGGAGTAGCGGTGCACGCCGTGGGCGTCGTTGTAAGCGGCAAGCCGGTTGAATTCGTCGGTGTCCACCATGCTGTATTCGGCGCAGCCTGTGTGGTGGCCGGCAGCCTGAGCGCACCATTTGCAGTTCTCCGAGCAGCGTCCGGAGCGGCCGTTGACAATCGAGCACGTGTCGAAATGGTTGCCGCAGTTTGCAATGCGCACCTCGTCGGCGGCATCGCATAGGGCATCGAGCTTTTCGTCCGTGTCGCACCCCTCGGCGAGTGCGATGCATTCGTCGATTGAAGCGCCTTCGCTCCGTAAGGCACGGTCTTTTATGGATATGAGCAGTTGCTGAAAATCTGTCATTTGTCTGAAAATTTTGACCCGGGAGACAGGCATGTCGGGAGAGAGGTATACAACAAAGTTAGGCAATTCTTTCAAAAGACTGGGGGGCAGTGCGGAAATTTTTATCAAAAAATGCCGCAAATGTGGCATGTCCGGGCCGGCCTATTTCCATATCTTTGCATATCTCACCTTAATGGAATAGGCAACAGTAATAAAACAGACAACTGTCCATGAAAATCAGAATCACATTATCCGCTGCAATATTGCTGCTGACGCATGGCATGTGCTGCCCGGCATCTTTCGGTTCGTTCATATATGAGACCGATGGCCCTGGAAGTCTGAATATCGCCAAAGATTGAGAGCATCCGGAGCGTCCGTTTCTGTGAGATTTTTGGGAAAAGGTCAAGCGAATGTACGGTATATTTTTTCTTTTTAAACAGAAGTTGATGAAAGCATTGTCATTGAGAACTGTCGAGTTTCTTGCTCCGGAAATTCGGCTTCTCCCGAAAAAGGTTTTGCAGAATTGCAGAAATTCACTACCTTTGCAGCCGGGTAAGTGCTACACGGCCAGCTCCCCCTGAACTCCGCCAGGTCTTGATCGAAGCAACGGTAGGGGGTTGTAGCGGCGCGATGTGGTTAGCTTACCCTTTTTTTGTGCCCGTTTCCGACGATTCCGCCGTGGGTTCGGCTGTGCTGACAGCTGGCTTTTCCGAAGTGTCGGCATCCTTTTCAGGCTTTTCGGGAGCCTTCTCAGATTCCTTTTCGTCTTTCTTTTCGGTTTCTGTGGCTGCACTTTCTTTGGCCTTGCGTGCCACTTCACGGGCGTGGCGGAAATTTTCCACAGATATGATTATTCCGTTGATGCCGAACAGCAGCGCGGCAATGCCGGACACAAGCACCAGCCAGCGCTCGGCGCTTTCGCCATGCAGTGCGGGCAGACACAGCGTCACGATGCCGGCAGCAAGCACAAGAATCGGGGCTACATACAGCCATCCGGGATAATTGGTGGGACGGTTGCGGTTTGAAAGCTGGAACACCTGGAACAGGCCCCCTACAATCATCAGGGCGCCGAACGGATAGAAAAGCAGCGGACGGAACACATCGGGCATAAGCATGATGCAAAGTCCAAGCCCGAGGCCGCCTACGCCACACACCATCTGGATGATGCGCATGGCCGAACCGCGCCGGCTGTTCTTTCCGGTGAAAAACGTTGACAGCAGGCTGAGCACGGCGGGGACCACAAAGGCCAGTCCGCACAGAAGCACAATGAACCGGGGCAGGATGTCACGGTCATACAGCCAGATGAACACACCCCCGAGCACAAGAATCACAAAAGAGATTAAAACGTTACCTTTATTCGACATGTCCGTAGTTGGATTAGAGTTGTTGTTTGTTATAAAATATAAATGTACAAAATTAACAAATTGTTGATTCATCTGTAATGAAATATGGGCATATTGCCTAACTTTGCAGCGTTCAACATTGAAAAACATCCACAGAAATGATTTACGGAATAATAGTGGCCATGGATTCTGAGATGAACATGCTCAAGAATGAAATGACCGAGATAGAGGAGACCGAGGCGAACGGATTCACGTTCGTCACCGGCCGCATAGGGGCATCCACCGTCACCGCCATGCGTTGCGGCATCGGCAAAGTGAATGCCGCCGTGGGTGCCATAACGCTCATCGACAATTTCCGGCCCGACGCTGTGATCAACACCGGTATCGCCGGGGGTACGGGCAACGGAGCCGGCATTCTCGATGTGGTGATCGGCACGGAAGTGGGATATTATGACGTGTGGTGCGGCCCGGGTCTGCCGGTAGGGCAGGTGCAGGGTTTGCCCGACACGTTCGCTTGCGACAACGCTACTTTCGACCTTGACAAAGTGCGTGGCAGGGATGGTGTGAAATTCGGACTGATTGCATCGGGCGACAAGTTCATATCAACGCCGGAAGACCTCCGCGCGGTGCTCGCTGTGCGCCCTACGGCGCTGGCTGTCGACATGGAGTCGGGCGCCATCGCACAGGTGTGCTATCTGCGCTCCGTCCCATTCCTGGCGCTCCGTGTGGTGAGCGACACCCCCGGTGTGCCCAACCATCACGAGCAGTATGCCGATTTCTGGTCGCTCGCGCCTGAATCCACCTTTGCCATGCTTCACGCCCTGATAGGCTGACGCACCGGCACCATTGACTTGATTCGCACAACTACTTATGAAAAAAATAGCAAGTTTCACAGTCAATCACCTTGACTTGCTGCGCGGCGTGTATGTGAGCCGCCGCGACGTGACCCCTTCGGGCGATGTGCTGACTACTTTCGATGTGCGCATGACCGAACCCAACCGTCAGCCTGCACTTTCACCCCAGGCGCTGCATGCCATGGAGCATCTGGCGGCCACATTTCTCCGCAACCACGCCGAATGGGGTGAAAAGGTGGTTTACTGGGGGCCTATGGGATGCTGCACAGGCAATTATCTCATCCTCAACGGAGAGTATGAACCGCGCGATATCCTCCCGCTGCTGCGCGAGACATTCGGCTTTATAGCGGGCTTCGAAGGTGAAGTGCCGGGTGCCACACCGCGCGACTGCGGCAACTACTCCTTCATGAATCTCGAAGATGCCCGCGCGGCTGCACGCCGTTATCTCGACGAGGTGCTTGCCTCCCCTACCGAGGCCAATCTCGTTTATCCCGCCTGACCGGAAGTGGCACTTCAAATTTATAAAATTTTATAACGGGGCGTAAACGATTATTTAATAGGTTTTTGTAAATTTGCCCCATTATTCAGCAAATCATATCCCGCAAATGGGCTTGAATTTGACCATCGACCAAGGCAACAGTTCTGTAAAAATTGCCATCTGGGACGGAAGCACGCTGGTGGACGAAGAGACCGCCAGGGAGCTTTCCCGCCAGCAATTGGCCAGAATAGTCGACCGTTTCCACCCAGCCAGGGCATTGTGCTGCTCGGTGACCGGCAACGGTGACCGTTACGTACAGTGGCTCACGGCCATGGGACTGTCGGCACGGCAGGTAAGCTCCGATATGCCCCTGCCCGTAAAGATAGGCTATACCACCCCACAGACACTCGGCAGCGACCGTATCGCGGCCGCAGTGGGTGCGTGCAGTCTGTTGCCGGGCGAGAATCTGCTGGTGGTGGACATGGGAACAGCCGTGACCTACGACCATGTGAACGCCGACGGCGTTTTCGTGGGCGGCAACATCGCTCCTGGCATAGGCATGCGCCTGCGCTCGCTCCACAATTTCACGGCCCGGTTGCCGCAGATCGACGGGTACGGCGACATTCCGCTGTTCGGTCACGACACGGCCACTGCCATGCGCGCAGGTGCCGTAAGGGGTGTGGTGGCCGAAATATCCTATTACCGCTCGCAGTTGCCCCCGCAGACCAAGGTGGTTCTCACCGGCGGTTGGGCCGCGCATGTAAGCAAATTTCTCGACTTCCCGGTGACGGTGGACAAATGTCTGGTCACCAAGGGACTGCTCAGTATATTATTATATAATGAAAATAAATAGACTAATCATCTGTCTGGCTGCTCTGGCAGCGTCGGTAATCTCTGCAGTGGCACAGAATTCAACCGTGTCGCCCTATTCGCGTTTCGGCTACGGATTGATTTCTGACCAGGCAAATACAGTGCAGAAAGCCATGGGCGGCGTTGGTGTGGCCATGCGCTCGGGGCGTCAGATCAACTTCATGAACCCTGCAAGCTACGCCGGCATGGACTCGCTTACGTTCCTGTTTGACATGGGCGTGGATGCAAAGATTCTGAAAACCACCGACGGCGATCAGAAAGGCGACAATTTCACCGGTGGCCTTAACTATATAACCATGCAGGTGCCCATCACCAAATGGCTCGGCGCATCGGCCGGTCTGATTCCGTTCTCGCAGGTGGGCTACAGTTTCGGCGACGAGATTGCCAACGGCACCGACACCCGCTCAGGTTCGGGTGCGCTCAATCAGCTTTACCTCGGTTTCGGCGCCACACCCTTCAAAGGCTTTTCGTTGGGTGTTAATGCAAGCTATCTGTTCGGAACACTCATCAACGACACATATGTTTACGGCACTTCCACATCGCTGTTCGAGCGAGTGATTGAGGTGCGCGACTACAATCTGCGTTTCGGCCTGCAGTATGGCCGCGACATAGTCCCCGGCCATCGCGTCACGGTGGGTGCGGTCTATTCTCCCAAAAAGTCGTTCCGAGGCCGCACTTACGGCATCAAATACGATGTGAGCGCCGATCAGGCCCCCGACACCATTGCCGATATCCGCCTAAACGGCAACGCCCAGATGGCCGAGACATGGGGCGTGGGTCTCAACTACCAGTGGGGCAACCGGCTCATGGCCGAGGTTGATTTCACCTATCAGCCCTGGAAAAAGGTAAGCTTCGCCACCATCGAGGGATTTGACAATTCACGTAATTTCAACGACCGCTGGAAGGTGGGCATCGGTCTGCAGTTCGTCAACAACACGCGTGGCAGCTGGCTGCAGCGTGTTAACTACCGCGTGGGCGGATTCTACTGCAATGATTATATAAAGGTTGGCGACAACAGCGTGCGCGAACGTGGCGTAAGCCTCGGTTTCGGTCTGCCTTCGCCATGGACAAAGACCATGCTGAATCTCAGCTTTGAATACCGCAACCGCCAGGCACATCCCAATCCGCTCGTAAAGGAAAACTATTTTGTGCTTACGCTCGGTGTGAATGTCAACGAACTGTGGTTCTACCGCAACAAACTGCGTTGATACGCACCGATACGTACGTCGCTGCATACAACCATGCTCCCAAAGCTTAAAGATAAAATGATGTCGCTGCCGCTGCTGCTTTTCGCAGTGGCGGTTGGCGCATGCATATGCGCATGTTCCGACGACCACCGGGAGACAATCGCGCTTTCAGCTGACCCGGAGACCTTCCCCACCATGCGCACCATCGACGTGTCGACCACCATTTCCGATTCCGGTTATACACGTTACCATATCACCACCCCGCTGTGGCTGATGTTCGAGGAGGCGGCCGAACCGCACTGGAACTTCCCCGACGGCCTTTTCATCGTCCAGCTCAACGATTCGATGGCTGAAAACGGCACATTCACCGCCGACACCGCCACCTATCTGAGCAAAAGAAAGCTGTGGCGTTTCGACCGGAATGTACGCATGAAGAATGTGGACGGCGACCGCTTCCGCACCCAGCAGCTGTTCTGGGACCAGAATACCCGCAAAGTTTACTCCGATTCGTTTATCCACATCGAGCGTTCGGACCGCATCATAGAGGGATATGGTTTTGAATCGAACGAGCAGATGACCGACTACGTGATACGTCGCCCTTCGGGCATCTTCCCCACCAACGCATTCATGAGCGGAGGGAAAGAGTAGCTCAGGCATTATATCAATGTGACCGGAATCCGGCGGACGCCGGACGCAACATATACTGACAATTTTAAAACTCTGAATATCTTGATTGACTCATCCTGGCTCATAATAACCATCCTGGCTCTGATTTTTTCAGCGCTGTTTTCCGGAATAGAGATTGCATTCGTGACCTCCGACCGTGTGCGTGTGGAACTCGACGTGCAGAAAGGTGGCCTGGTGGGGCGTGCGCTCAACACGTTCTTCTCCAATTCCGAGTTTTTCATCTCTACCATCCTCGTCGGCAACAATATCGTGCTGGTTGTCTACGGTATGGGGGCGGCCAAAATGCTTGAGCCCTGGCTTGAATCCATCTATCCCAACCAGGCGTTCGTGCTTATTGCGCAGACGCTGATTTCCACCGGTGTCATTCTGCTCACCGGAGAGTTTTTTCCCAAGACGGTGTTCCGCATCAACCCAAACCGTTCGCTGCGGCTGTTCGCCCCGCTGGTGGCTCTTATCTATTATCTGCTCTATCCGGTGTCGCTGTTCACCACATGGCTGTCGAAGATGCTCATGAAGCTGTTCGGCATCAAATCCACCGGCGACAAGACGGGTGCCATATCCATGGGCGATCTCAATGACTATCTCGAGCAGACCATCGACGAGCAGGCCGAGGAAAAAACCGAGGTGGAGAATGAGGTGAAGATTTTCCACAACGCACTTGATTTCTCCGAGACGCACCTGCGCGACTGCATGACGCCGCGCAACGAGATTGTGGCCGTCGACATAGATGAGGTTACCACCGAAGAGCTCAGCCGCCTGTTCACAAGTTCCGGACGTTCGAAAATCATAGTGTTCCGCGAAGACATCGACAATGTGCTGGGCTACATCCATGTCAGCGAGCTGTTTACTCCCGGATGCGACTGGAAGCAGCACCTGAAGCCGGTGGTCTATGCTCCCGAAACGTTTATGGCCAACAAGATGATGCGCCGGCTCCTGGCTGAGAAGCGCTCCATAGCCATCATTGTGGATGAATTCGGCGGTACAGCCGGTATGGTCACGCTTGAAGACCTCGTGGAGGAGATTTTCGGCGACATACAGGATGAGCACGACAATGTGCAGCTTGTGGAACGGGAGCTTGCCCCGGGTATCTACGAGTTCTCGGGACGTCTCGAAATAGAACATCTTAACGAACAATACCATCTCGACATACCGGAGGATGACGAGTACCAGACTCTTGCGGGATATATCCTGTGCAAGACCGGCCTGATTCCCGCCAAGGGCGAAGTGGTGGAGCTTGACCATTTCCGCCTTGAGGTGCTTGAGAAATCGGCCAACCGTCTGGAGATAATAAAGCTCACGGTGCTGCCCGACCGGGCCGGCTGACAGTACGGCCCCCCGCAATGGCAGGATTGCAAAAAAGCGGGCCTGCGCCCGTGATTCCGGGGTGGGGCACCGCTTTTATGGCTTGCGTAAAAAGCTTACTCAAAAAATCAATATGTAGAGGCGTGCCCTCGCGGGCGGGCGTTGAAGCAACTTGTTGTTTTACCGCAACAAAAATAATACAAAAAATCGGCAAATGCATGTATGCCACAGCAAAATACCTACATTTAGGTATACGCTGCCACCGGCCGGCATGCCGACAGATGTGCCGCATACCTGATATTAGGTATTGAGCGGTGGATTAAGTACCTTTGTAAACACGATTTTTGAAAACCATGAATAAAATATCCATCAGTCACATTATGCGCAGGGCGCTTGCCGGCGTGATTGTAGCGGCTGCCGCAGGTGCAGTGCATCCCGCTCATGCCAACCGTCCCGATTCCGTGTTTATTTTCTCGTATGCCAATCCCAACGGGGATGGCGGCCTGAAGCTCGCCTGGAGCGCCGACGGCGTGAAATGGCAGAAGCTGAACCGGGGCAACTCATTCGTAAACTCCGATTTCGGCTCATGGGGCGACATGAAAAAGATGTTTGAGCCCAAGCTCATGCAGCGTCCGTCCGACGGTATGTGGGTGGCCACATGGAAGCTTGCCGAAGGGGAGGAGGCGATGGCTGTTGTCGAATCGCCCGACCTTATGGAATGGGGTGCGCAGGTCTACACCGATACTCCCGTAAATCCGGGATTTTCCGATAACGGCTGCCGCGCGGCCACGGCGAAGGTGGGCTCGCGGACTTACAGCGGATGGCAGCGCAAGGTTCCCGCATCGCTCGTGCGCCGTCTCGAGCAGTTCGGCGACCACCGCGCCTACCGCGATGCCCTGCATGCACAGACCATGAGCGGCGACGGCGTGCGTTTTGCTTCGCTCAAGCCCCTGCAGGCCACCCTCACACTGTTCCCCGATTCGGCAAAGAACATCAGCACCAATCTGATGGGTATCTTTTTCGAGGATATAAACTATGCCGCTGATGGCGGTCTGTATGCCGAGCTGGTGCAGAACCGTGATTTCGAGTACACTTCGGAAGATAAATCGAAATGGAGCGCCACTTCCTACTGGAAGGGGAGGGACGCTTCCGGTAATGAGGTGGCTATAGAGGTAGCTTCCGAGTCGCCGCTGCACCCCTCCAATCCTCATTACGCCGTGCTCCGGGGCACCTCCCTTACCAATGGCGGTTACGACGGTATTGCCGTACGCAAGGGCGAGAAATATGATTTCTCAATTGCGGCGCGTCTGCCTCAGGGTAAGGGCGGCAAGCTTGATGTGGCGCTTGTCGACAAGAGCGGCCGGAGCATCGCATCGGCTTCGGTGACTCTGAAAGGAGCGGGCTGGCGCAAATACAAGGCCGTTCTGGTGGCGGATGCCGATGTGGCTGATGCAAGCCTTAAAGTCACCCCGCGTTTTGATGCCGAGGTTGATGTGGATATGGTGTCGCTTTTCCCGCGCAACACATTCATGGGGCGCCCCAACGGCCTGCGTGCCGACCTCGCCCAGCTGCTGGCCGACATGAAGCCCCGTTTTGTGCGTTTCCCCGGCGGCTGTCTCGCGCATGGCAACGGCATCGACAATATATACAACTGGAAGGAATCAATCGGGAAACTCGAGGAACGCACCCCCCGCACCAACACATGGGGCTATCACCAGACACGCGGCCTGGGTTATCATGAGTTCTTCCAGTTCTGCGAGGACCTTGGAGCCGAACCGCTCCCCGTGGTTGCGGCAGGCGTGCCGTGCCAGAACTCTTCGCGTCCGCCGGTGGGGGCCAAGGGGATTGTTGAGAAATACGGCCAGCAGGGTGGCATCCCGATGGAGCAGATGGGAGCCTACATTCAGGATATACTCGATCTGATAGAATATGCCAACGGCGACGCACGCACCACCGTATGGGGTCGCAAACGTGCCGAAGCGGGCCATCCCAAGCCGTTTAACCTGAAATATATCGGCATCGGCAACGAGGATATGATCACACCGGTGTTCGTGGAGCGTTTCAATATGATTTTCGACGCCGTGAAGGCTGCGCATCCCGAGATTACGGTGATAGGCACCACTGGTCCGTTCTACGAAGGCACGGACTACGATCTTGGGTGGAAACTCGCCACCGAAAAGGGCGTACCCATGGTTGATGAGCATTATTATGTGCAGCCCGGATGGCTCATCCACAATCAGGATTTCTACGACAATTACGACCGCTCCAAACCGCATGTCTATCTCGGCGAATGGGCGGCACATCTCGACGGGCGTCCGAGCAATGTGGAGACAGCCCTCGCAGAGGCTCTTTATCTCACCGCTGTGGAGCGCAACGGCGACGTTGTGGAGATGGCCTCGTATGCGCCTCTGCTGGCGCGTGAAGGCCGCACACAGTGGCGTCCCGACCTGATTTATTTCAACAGCGCGGAAGTGAAACCCACCGTCGACTATTATGTGCAGAAACTTTACGGCCGCAATGCCGGCAATGAATATGTGGCCTCGGCACTCAAACTTGATGGTGACGGCATCACCGACGATGTGAAGAAGCGTGTGGCGGTATCCGTGGTGCGTAATGGCAATGAATACATCGTGAAACTGGCCAATCTGCTGCCGGTGGCGGTGACCACAGGACTGAATGCCGGTGCCGCTGTGGATGGGCTGCAGAATGCCACTGTGGTTAAAACCACCCTCTCAGGCGCTCCTGCCGACACGGATGCACGCCCGGTTGAGGAATCGCTTGCAGCTTTCCCCGCAGCGCTCGAATTGCCCCCGTATTCTTTCACGGTGCTCCGCGCCACCCCAGCTGCCGAAATAATCGGCACCACACCGTAAGAATCATTTTTGCTATAACAGAAAGCATCATTAGCTCCATAACAGAGTGCCTCATTAGCTCCATAACAGAGTGCACCATCGGCTGCGCTTAAGCAAGAGATAAAGGAAGGGCTGCCGCGTTTTTTTGCGGCAGCCCCTTCTTGTGGGGTTATGCTTTTAATGGCTCAATGTAAAAAAGCCATTCTTTTGGCCCAAGCCGAAATTACGTAACGACTATTTAGCCATGTCAACGTGTTGGTTCCAAATGAGTTGTAGGGACGCACAGACCGTGCGTTCCTACACATTGGGGTTATGCAACACCCTCTACATTGAAAACAAATGATTTTACTCCCGGAAAACAAAAAAAGAATGAGTAACATTAAGCCGAAGCTTAAAAATTACTCATTCTCCTCTCTCTCCTGCGGTGCGGACGAGACTCGAACTCGCGACCCCCTGCGTGACAGGCAGGTATTCTAACCAGCTGAACTACCGCACCAGAAGTTGATTGCAAAACTTGATTGGAAACTGCCTCTCTCGCTTGATCGGCTTCGCTTTTCAGCGGTGTTTCCCTCTCGTTTGCGGTTGCAAAGTTACAACGTTTTTTTTAATCCGCAAAATATTTCGCTAAAAAATCTGCAAAATTTTGAATTTTCTGTTTTCGGGGAAGCTGATGAAAGCGGTGAGAAGCCGCTGGAAGCCCTGATGGCGGGGAAATTCCGCATGAATGATAGGCGTTTATAAGTTCTGATAAGCTCTTATAAACTCTGATAAATTCAGATAATCTTCTCTGAAAAATTCGGATAAATTCGGATAAGCTCTTATAAGCTCTGATAAGTTTTTATAGGAATTATCAGAATTTATCCGAGTTTATCCGAATTTAATAGCTCTTATTGAAGCTAATCCGAGCTTATCTGAATTTATACGGAGAGATGAGGGTTGCGGCGGTGTGCAGGGGGTAAAGAAAGTCGGCGTGTCAGATGGTCTGACACGCCGACTGTATAATGGGGCTGAGGGGCCTGGTTCTGTTGAGGGTCAACAGGCGGTTATTTCTTTGCCTCCTCTTTTTTGTCGTCGGATTTGGTGGGGTTGGCTTTTTTGTATTTGGCGTTGAGGCCTTCGATTATGTCGTTGGTGATGTCGAGAGCCGGATTGAAGAGTTCGCCGGGAGCAAAGAGGAGAATGGCGTCATAATGGCGGGTCTTGTTGTATTCGGCCAGGAAGTTATTGAGCGAGTCGAGGAATTCCTCCTGCTGACGCACGGCTTCTTCCTGTGCACGTTGCTGCAGGGAGCCGAGGTAGTTCTGTGCCTGCTGCTGTTTTTTGTTTAGTTCGGCCATGTCGGCATTGTAGGATGCTTCAGAGAGATAGCCGTTGTTCTGAACTTTCTGCTGGATTGACGATGCCAGACGGTTGAGCTCGCCTTCGCGCGAACGCTGTGCATTCTGCAGTTCGGTCATTGTGCGCAGGTTGGCTTCGTTGAAGGTCTTTACCAGTTCGTAGTTGGCCATCACCGAGTCCATGTTGTAATAGCGTATGTTGGTGGTGGGTTCGAAGCTTGTCGACTCAACTTTGGCAGTGGTCTTTGTCTCGGCCTGCTTTTCAGATGTCTTGGTTTCGTTGTTGGAGCAGGATACCATTACGAGAAGTGCCAGAGCGGCGGCAGCAAAAGCTGTTGTTTTCATGTGTGAGGTTTATTACTTTTTATGATTTTTCTTTTTCAGTTGCGGCAGGTCGTGGGCATGGCCTGAAGGGAACTTGCCGCCTTTGACGAACAATACCTTCACTCCGAGCAGAACCACGGCCAGAGCCACGAGTGCAATGGTGATTAGCAGGAGTTTCATGCTGGTGTGCCGTGAACAATGAAGGCTCTATGCGCCGGGGCTGTGGGCTGGCGCGGAAGCCTTCCGGTTTGAATTGTGTGCAAATATAGGAAAGTTGCCTTAATTTTTAGCCATATGTAAATTTTATTTTGTAACTTAGGCGCAGAGAATTGCTTAATTTAACAGATTTTTCCATTCTCAAACCATTTTTAAACCGCGGTTTGAAAATGGCCGCCACGCGGCCGTCCGCGGTTCCGTTCCGCAAACATATTTAATCATTTACAGGATATGCAAGTTAAAGATCTTCAGCCCAAGGCTGTGTTTGAAATTTTCGACGAGATCACGAAAATCCCCCGTCCGTCGAAAAAGGAAGAGAAAATCAGAAAGTTCATTCTGGAGTTCGCAAAAGCTCACGGCATAGACGCGCATGCCGACAAAATCGGCAACGTGATTCTGCGCAAGCCCGCCACACCGGGTCATGAAAACGCTCCCACAGTGATTCTGCAGGGCCATATGGACATGGTGTGCGAAAGCAACGACAAGAATTTCAATTTCGAGACAACCCCCATCAAGACCATCGTCGACGGCGAATGGGTACGTGCCGACGGAACCACCCTGGGTGCCGACAACGGCATCGGCGTGGCTGCCGCTCTGGCCATCCTCACTGACGACACCCTGGTGCACGGTCCGCTCGAAGTGCTCATAACAATGGATGAGGAAACCGGCATGACCGGCGCCAACAATCTTGAAAAGGGAGAGCTTACAGGAAGCATCCTGATCAACCTTGATTCGGAGGACGATGCCGAGGTGTTCGTAGGCTGTGCAGGCGGCATCGACACCGTGGCCACATTCAAATATAACCGCTCGTTCGCTCCCAATGATTTCCATTATTTTCTGATGGACGTGCGCGACGGTCTGGGAGGCCACTCGGGTGGCGACATCCATCTGGGACGCGCCAACGCCAACAAGCTCGTCGCCCGCTTCCTGTTCAACCTCATGAAGAAACATGAGGTGGTGATCTGCGAAATCGACGGCGGCAACCTGCGCAACGCCATCCCCCGTGCCGCCCATGTGCTGTTCGGCGTCCACACTTCGCGCAAGGAGGAGGTCCGCATCGCCTTCAACAATTATGTGGCCGACATCGAGAAAGAGTACAAGGGTCTTGAAACCTCGCTCAAACTCAACCTTGAAAGCGCCGACCGTCCGGAATTCACAGTCGACGAGACCACTGGCCGCAATCTTATCCTTTCGCTCTACTGCGCTCCTCACGGGGTGATTTCAATGAGCCGCGACCTTGAGGGTCTGGTTGAAACCTCCACCAACCTCGCTTCGGTTAAGATGAAGGCCGACAGCCAGATTGTGGTGACCACCTCGCAGCGTTCGAGCGTGGATTCACGCAAAATCGATATCGCCAATCAGGTAGAGGCCGTGTTCACCCTGGCAGGTGCCACTGTGGAGCATGGCGAAGGCTATCCCGCATGGACTCCCAACCTCGATTCGCCCATCATGAAGATTGCAAGCGACGCTTACGAGGAACTCTATGGCGTGCGTCCGGCCATCAAGGCCATACATGCAGGTCTGGAATGCTCGCTGTTCCAGCAGAACTATCCCGGTCTGGACATGGTGTCGTTCGGCCCGACGCTGAAGGATGTGCACTCCCCCTCGGAGCGCATGCACATTCCCGCCGTTGAGCGCTTCTGGGGTCAGCTCCGCCGCACCATCGAGAAAGTGGCCGGCAAATGAAACTCTCCGCACGGCGCATAGTGCTGTCGGCAATACTGATATTGTTCCCGGTCGCCGCAATTACGGCCGGGAACATTTCAGTTTGTGTTGCCGATTCGCTGGGGCATGCACAGGAGCACCCTGCGCGTGTGCCAGGCATTGACTGCACCGCAACTGTTGCTACTTTTGAGGCAAAGCCGGAGGTGAATCCGCATGCATGGGTCGATTCGGCCATTGTGCATCACGACCCGGCCGAGGACAGCCGTTACACCCGGCTCACTGAGGCGGACTACGAAGAGGTGGCGCAGATGCTCGATGTGGATGTGGCCGCCATAAAGGCCGTGGTCGATATTGAGACTGGACGCCGGCATGAAGGCTTCTGGGCTCCAGGCAAGCCTCTCATCAATTTTGACCTTACCATGTACCGCCGTTTCGCACCCCGTTGCGGCGTGTCGCTGACGAAGGCCAGGAAGGCTCATCCCGAAATTTTCCGTCGTCCGGATGCCCGGCGCTACGGCTCATATCAGGCCGCTCAGCAGGCGCGCCTCGATGCCGCCTGCGATGTCGACACTGTTTCGGCATATCAGAGCACCTTCTGGGGGATGTTTCAGATCGGAGGGTTCAACTGGCGTAAATGCGGCTGCGAAAGCGTGCAGCAGTTTGTGGAGCTTATGAGTCGGTCGGAACGCTCTCAGCTTGAGCTTTTCGCGCGGTTCATTGAGAACTCGGGGATGGTTGATGCCGTGCGCAGGCACAACTGGCTGCAGTTCGCCCTGAAATATAATGGACCCAAAGCCAGGTCAAGAGGCTATCACAAACGCCTTGCGGCATCATATAAACGCCATAGTGCGGAGAAAAAATAAATTTGAATACTTACTTACCTCAAACGACTGAAATGGTAGGTTCCTTACACTTCACGGGCGTGCTGCTCGGATTGTTTACGTTTTTGATTATCGGGCTCTTCCATCCGCTTGTAATCAAGGGGTACTATTACTTCGGCATGCGCTGCCGGTGGTGGTTCGCCATCCTGGGTGTCGCGGCGCTTGTGGCGTCTGTGCTCATGAAGGATGTGATGTGGCAGACGTTGCTTGGGGTGCTGGCATTCTCGTCGTTCTGGTCGGTGAAGGAGATTGCCGAACAGCGCGACCGTGTGGCCAAAGGCTGGTTCCCGCCCAATCCCCGCCGTCCCGAGCAGTGTTCGCGCGGTGATAAGCCGGCGCAAAAGTAATGTAGTTTCAAAAATGACTTTATGCGTTTATGCACTTTGCATGATTAAGCAAAAAAATCGCTAACTTTGCGATTTAAAGAAAAAATCAGTCTCTACGAAAAATCATATCCTAGGAAATGGAACATAAATTTAAACGAACCCTTGTCACAACAGCTCTCCCTTATGCCAACGGCCCGGTGCACATCGGGCATCTTGCCGGAGTTTACGTGCCGGCCGACATCTACACCCGTTTTCTGCGCCTGCGCGGCGAGGATGTGGTGATGATTGGCGGAAGCGACGAGCATGGTGTGCCCATCACCATCAAGGCAAAGGCCGAGGGCGTCACACCACAGGACATTGTAGACCGCTATCACACTCTGATCAAGGATTCGTTTGAGGAACTGGGTATAAGTTTCGACATCTACTCGCGTACCACTTCCGACATCCATTCCCGTACCGCTTCCGAATTTTTCCGCCGTCTTTACGATGAAGGTAAGTTCGTTGAGAAAACATCCATGCAGCTTTTCGATGAAAAAGCCAACCAGTTTCTCGCCGACCGCTATGTCACCGGCGAATGCCCCCACTGCCACAACCCCCGCGCCTATGGCGACCAGTGCGAGGCGTGCGGTACGAGCCTCAACGCCACCGACCTCATCAACCCCCGCAGCGCCATAACCGGCAACACCCCCG
>UQER01000038.1 GCA_900540205.1 uncultured Porphyromonadaceae bacterium
TTTTTTGCCATTTAGAATATAAAAAGAGACTGCCCAAACTTGTTAGACAGTCTCTCGGCCGACAACCAAAAACTAACAACTAAAAACTATATTTGAAGATTTATGAATCAGCTGTGCTCCCGTCCTCGGGCGGTTGCTGCCGGTTCAACAGGATCGGTTCATCTCGATTGGGGATTTATGATATACCGGAATCTGTCAATGCACATTCCGGCAGGAATATCACATCTGCCCGTTGGCCAGTGGCGCCGTGGTGCCGTTCTTGGCAAACGAAGCAATCTGGTCGTCGGTGTAGCCGAGAGCCTTGAGCACTTCGTCGGTATTTCCGCCGAGGGTCGGGCACGGGCCATATGTAGGCTGATAGCCGGAGATGGTGAACGGAACGCCCACGGTGACGAATTCGCCTACCTTGCCGCCCTGATTGATGCGGACAAGTGTGTTGCCGTCGTAGAGCGATTCATCGGTCATGATTTCCTTGGTGTTCAGCACAGGGGCGCAAGGCACACCGAACGGGGCGAGTTTCTGTACCACCTCGAATTTGGTGTACTGCTGAGTCCACTGTTCTACACGGGCAATGATTTCAGCTTTGTGGCGGTCACGTGCATCGGCAGTGTTGAAATCGGGATTGGTGAGCCAGTCCTCAAAACCGAATGCCTTGCAGGCTTTCTCGAAGTCCTTGGCACCGCGCTGGAAAATTACATATACGTAATCGTTGGGATCAGTCTGCCAGCCCTTGCATTTATAGGTCCAGCCGAGTACACCCGAGCCTTCTGTGTTGCCCGAACGGGGAACGTAGTCGGGGAATTTCTCGTTAGGATACTGCGGGAACTGGGTAAGATAACCGATCTTGTCGAGAGTAAGCTGGTCGCGGGTCTTGATACGGCAGAGGTTAAGGCAGGCATTGTGCATCGACTGGTAAACGTAGGTGCCCTCGCCGGTCTTGTTGCGCAGCTGCAGGGCTGCCAGCAGGCCGATAAGCATATGCATACCCGTGTTCGAGTCGCCCAGTGCGGCACCACTCTGTGTCGGGATGTTGTATTCGCCTTCGTACCATCCGGTGGTGGTTGCGGCTGCAGCCGTCACCTGTGCGATAGGCTCGTATGCCTTGAGGTCCTTGTACTGCGATGTGGGAGGGAATCCCTTGATTGTACCGTAGATACATTTAGGGTTCAGCTTGTGCACCTCATCCCAGCTGAAGCCGAGTTTGTCCATGGCTCCGGGGTGGAGGTTCTCGATAAAGATATCTGCGCCCTGAATCAGTTTTGTAAGGATGGCCTTACCGTCCGGGGTGGCGGCATCGAGTGTGAGCGATTTCTTGTCGCTGTTGAGCTGAAGGAAATAATAGCTTGGGCAATCGGGATCGAACTGAAGTTCGTTTCTGGTTGCATCGCCCGAGCCGGGACGTTCAATTTTGATAACTTCTGCACCAAGCCATGCAAGCATCTGTGTGCAAGAAGGGCCGGACTGCACATTGGTGAAGTCGACCACTTTGATTCCTTGAAGAGGAGCGGTGTTCATAGTAATAATATAATTTTTAGTTGACAATAATTCAAAGCATTCGTATCTTTCATTGCTACATCTCTAAAACAACCGGCATCGGGAATTTGTTAGCCATGGCTCAATTTATTTTCTCCACACCGCTCTCCATGCGGCCACACCTGCAAGCATAAGCCTCAGTTCCGGCAATCAACAGAGAAGGCGCTGCATCCTGTCGTTCTGGATGCAGCGCCTTCCGTAAAAAAAGCGGCCGGGCTATAAGCCGGGTTATGTCGGCACTATTTCAATGAGGCTCCGACTGCCGCGAAGGCTGTCGCGCCGTGCCGCCCCGTCATTTATCTACGCCGCGCGGTTGCCCGCGGGCTCAAGCGGTCTACCCCCCGGCAATGAGCGAGCAGCCCATTTGGACGGCTTACGCCGACCGTTGCCGGTATACTTGACCTTGCAACCCATCAGACGTGCGGCACGCCATCTCGCAATGGCGTCGGTGGGCTCTTACCCCGCCTTTTCACCCTTACCCCGGTGGGGTGCATGCGCTCAACCCTTTCGGGGAGCTCCCCCGCCATAAATGGGGCGGTTATTTTCTGTCACGTTGTCTGTGCGGTTACCCGCACCTTCCCGTTAGGAAGCATGGTGCTCTTTGTTGCCCGGACTTTCCTCACGCGTGGCTCCTCTCAAAAGGGAACCCGCCCGCGACGGGGCGCCCGGCCGCAATTATATTTTTTCAGTTCAGCTATATTGTTCAGTCTCGCCAATCAGTCCACCTGATGGAGGTCGTGGCCCATGCGGTGTTTCTTGGTCGACATGTAGAAACGGTCGTACTCGTTGGGTGCAATCTCAATGGGCACATTCTCCACAATCTCCAGACCGTAGCCGCTAAGCCCCACACGCTTCATGGGGTTGTTGGTCATAAGCCGCATCTTGCGGATGCCGAGGCGGTTGAGAATCTGTGCACCCACGCCGTAATCGCGTTCGTCGGCCTTGTGGCCGAGATGCAGATTGGCCTCTACAGTATCCATACCCTGCTCCTGAAGCTTGTAGGCGCGGATTTTATCCATCAGGCCGATGCCACGTCCCTCCTGACTCAGATAGACCACGGCGCCGCGGCCTTCACGCTCGATCATGCGCAACGCTTCATGCAGCTGCTCGCCGCAGTCGCAACGCATGGAGCCGAAGATGTCGCCCGTTGCGCACGACGAATGCACACGCACCAGCACAGGCTCATCGGTGTTCACATCCCCCTTGATTATGGCGATGTGTTCCAGTCCGTTGCTTTTCTGACGGAAAGGGATGAGCTGGAAATCGCCGTATTCGGTGGGAAGGTGCACCCTCTCCCCTTCCTCCACCAGCGATTCCTTCTGCATGCGGTAGGCAATGAGGTCGCGGATGGCTATGAGTTTAAGGCCCCACTCGTCTGCACGGCGGCGCAGCTCCGGCAGGCGTGCCATCGAGCCGTCGTCGCTCATAATCTCCATGAGGGCAGCAGCCGGACGCAATCCTGCCAGACGGGCAAGGTCGACAGCGGCCTCGGTATGCCCCGTGCGGCGGAGCACACCCTGGTTTTGGGCATAAAGGGGGTTGATGTGGCCGGGACGGCCAAATGTTTCGGGAGTGGATGCCGGATCGGCCAAAGCTCGGATGGTGGCGCAGCGGTCGTGGATGGACACTCCGGTGGTGCATCCTTCAATCTTGTCGACACTCACGGTGAAGGGGGTGCCGAGCATCGATGTGTTGTTCTCCACCATGGGGAGAAGATCAAGCTCCTTGCAGCGTTCGAGAGTGACAGGGGCGCACAGCACGCCTCTGGCGTTCTTGAGCATGAAATTCACCTGTTCGGGCGTGATTTTCTCGGCGGCCACTATGAGGTCGCCTTCGTTCTCACGGTCTTCATCATCGACCACAATCACCATCTTGCCCTCGCGGAAATCGGCAAGGGCGCTTTCGATAGAATCGAGTTTTATTTCGTTTTCAGCCATTATCGGTTGCTGTTGAATTCTGTTTTTCCTGTTCAAACAATTTTATCAGATGGGAGTTCACGCGCATTGCCTCCCCTACCGTGCGGACGGTGAGCTGGAAAGGATACATGTTGACTGCCGAAATTATCTGCTTGCGGCGTGTGTTCGACAGATAGTCAACCGTGTCGTTGAGCACTGTCTGAGCATCGTCGCGTTCGGGGAATTTCTTGATAAGGTAATAAAGCCGCCGGCCCAGGTTCATGCCACGGTAGGCCTTGCGCAACTGCAGGCATGCATCCTGCAGACGCCGCAGCAACTCTATGGCGCGGTCGGGATCCACCTCTGTCATGGTGAACTCCTTGACCTCAAGCTCACGCTTCATCTTTCCTGTGAGGCGGCGGAAGAAGTTCTTGTAGGCGTCGATGTCGAACACGGCCGAATCGTTCATGGCCTTATAGGTAAAGAACACGCCCAGCGGGAGCAGTACGGCCGAACTCAGCCATATGCCCATCCACACCTCCACCTTGCCGTCGCGGGCCATCTTGTAGCCGGTGTTGTCAATGATGTAATACACAATAAAGAGGAATACCGAGATGACAAGCGGTGTGCCCAGTCCGCCCTTGCGGATAATGGCCCCGAGCGGCGCGCCTATAAAGAAGAAAATCAGACAGGCGAACGAGAGGGTGAATTTTTTCTGCTTCTCTATCTCGTGGCGCCGTATGGTCTCGCGGTCGGCCTCCATGGAATAGCTTTTGAACTCGTAGTCCTGCTTTACCCGCTGCGCTTTCAGCAGGGCCTGCGCCATGTAGGAACCGGCCATATTCGGACGCTCGCGGTAGAACAGCGAATCCACGTCGATAGCCTCGGTCATTACCACCGGACGCTGAACCTCACGCACAGGCTCGCCCCCTTCATAACGGGTGGAGTAGTAAGGCACGCGCATATAGTCACGTTCCTTTATGTCGCGGGCATAGACCGCTCCGATGGAGTCAACGCGCAGATTCACGGAATCAATTGTCGCATCGAGCTCCTTGATATTCTTTCCAACATACTGGTTGCGCATGCCGCTTTCGTCCATACGGTTGAAGTTGGCATCGAATTTCATGAGAATCTCCTTGAGCTTGAACGATTCGCGCCTGTAGGGCTGATTCTGCGAATTGCCCCCTGCGTTGTTCTCGCGCAGGTTCTCGAACTGCTCGCCGCTGTGGAGCTGCAGGAACAGGTGCTCTTTGTCGTCGGCAAGTTTCAGATGTCCTGAATCGGCAAGGATGATTCGTGCGTTCTCGAATCCGCGGCTCACGTCGTAAATCATGAGGTCGTAAAGGGCGCCCGTCTCGCGGTTCTTATGCTCCACAAAGAAGTTGTAGCCGGGAATCTGATCGTAGAACACCCCTTCGGGAATCTCCAGCTCGGGCGATTTCTGGCGCACGGAGTAAAGCAGAGTCCACATCTTGGCCTGAGCCACCGGAAGCACATAATTCTGGAAGAAGAACGCACCTATGGCCACCAGTCCGATGAATACAATGAGCGGACGCATCACCTTCATCAGCGAAATGCCCGACGCCTTCATGGCCGTAAGCTCGAACCGTTCGCCGAGGTTGCCGAACGTCATAAGGGATGCAAGCAGGATGGCCAGCGGGAGCGCCATGGGCACCATAGTGAGGGCGGCGTAGAAGAACAACTCGCCTATCACGTGCATCTCCAGCCCCTTGCCCACAAGCTCGTCGATATAGCGCCAGAGGAACTGCATCAGCACGATGAACAGACAGATAAGAAACGTCATCAGGAACAGCGGCAGGAAACTGCGCAGCATGAATCGGTATAGACGTTTGAGTATCATTATCTAAGTTTCTGTTACTGTCGTGGATGCATTTATCTGAGGCGGGAAAGCCGCGCCGGCCTCCACACCGCCTGCAAAGGTACGAAAACTTTTTCAGCATACAAAAATGAGGCTTTTCAGCATACAAAAATGAGAGCGGTGTGCCGAATCCCAGATATCCCGGCACACCGCCCTTTGCGGAATTATAAGCAGTCCGTGTTATTTGATGATTTTATAGACTTCTGAGCCCTTTTTGATGATGTAGATGCCGGGAGCCGACGGGAGGCGATTGAAACGCACGCCATCAAGATTGTAAATCTCCACAGGTGCGCCGTCCTTGTCGGCGATGATCTCATTTATGGCAGTCTGGGTACCGCTGATAAGAACCGGCACCGTAACTGTCTCCCACTTGGCCGCAACCGGTACGGATGCCGGAGCGGCGGCTTTGGTAGCGCGCTGTGTGGCGCGGCTGATACGGCCTTGTACAGTCACCGTGGCATCCTCAGGGAGGGTTGTCTCTTCAGTAGTGATGGTGAGCACCGAACCTTCCAGAGTGGCCGTCAGGCTTTCATGGACATTATTGAGTTTGTACTCAGCCTTGTATAATTCCGGTTGTCCCGAAATGGGAAACACAGTGGCAAGATCAATGCTGTTGGTACGTGTGTTCCTGTCAAGAACAATCGCTTCGGGTGCAAACACCTCCTGAGGCATGATGGTGTTGTAGGTGGTTGTGTGGAGCACCGGCACTTCAATTGGAACCGTCACACCGTTCAGCTCTCCCTCGAATGCAAGGCGGTACTCGCGGTAATCACCTTTGGTAAGGCGGTTGTACAGGCGGTTGTTCTTAACATAAAAATTTTCGGCATATTCCTTAGGCTCAACAGATGTGAGGCTGATATTGACAACCCTGCCTCCGGCACTGAAAAGGTCGGCACACGAGAACTCTTTAGCATTGAGCGTTTCCTGTGTCAGATTCTGGTCCTCGATTACGAGATAATTGTTATACTTCTCCGGTTGTGGCAGCTCCTTCACTGTCACTTCAATCGAAGCCGACAAAGTAGGGTCAGTCTGCGATGTCGCGGTCAACGTGCATTTGCCTCCGGCCTTGGCCGTAAAGAAACCAGTATCGCCGCATTCCACTACAGAGGGGTCGGACGATGTCCATTTATACGTGTCGTATACATAGCGGTTGTTTTTGGTTCCGTTAAGCTCGTCAACATTTGAAGTCTCGCTCTCCACGTTGATCCAGTCTCGTTCTCCCACAAAGCATTCCATCTTCTCGTTCGATGTTTCGGAGGCGTTGCCCTCACGGTCAATCACAACTTTTGCCAGGGTCACCACCTCAATCTCGAATTTGTCGGCCGGAGCCTTGTCTGTTGCCTGGAAAGTAACATTGGTGAAACCTACTTTCTTTGCGGTGAACACACCGTCGGCATCGAACACACCCACCTCGGGATCCGACGATGTCCATGTGCCTTTAAGCTCCCTCATCGGACGTCCGTTGTGAAAAGCGAAGCCCTCATATTCACACGTATGCCCTACGGGAACCTGCAACTGCACTATGTTGGCATAGTTAATGTAATAGTCGCCGGGAGCAGTCTGGTTGAGATCGGCACGGGCAATGCATGCGCCGCCGATTTCGGTTGACGATTCACCCAGCCAGCCGCACACCTCTGAAACGGCATTGTAGACCTTCACGAAATGAATCTCGTCAAGCTCCACATAATTGCCGTCCTTGTCCACGGCCCACGAAATATCGAACCCGTCGGTGGGATCCTCCCCGTTTTCGGCATAATATGGATTGCGGGCAACGGTGAGGTCGCCTGTAGTGGCATGATTGTCAGCATATCCGAAGGGAAAGGCGCGGTAAGATTCGATGTAGCTCGGCGTGCGCCGGTCGTAGACACCCTTGATATGATTGCCTGTGAGCGAAAGTTTCCCGTCCACAAGTTTCACATCCGGATAATTCACAGGGTCGGGGAAATAGCTCTGTTGATGAAACATATTGGAAGCCATGGCACGTGCGTCACCGTCGGATGTGGTGTAAGGCACGGCGTGACGCCCGGTGTACTGCGGATCCTCATAGGAGAAGGTCACATTTCGGCGGGTTGTCTTGAACCAGTAGTCCGAGCCGGCAAGCTCATACCATGTATCGTTGGGCTCGCCGTCACCGTTGTCATCACGCATCACCATCACCGCACCCGGTTCACTCCAATAGCCTTTGGCATCGGCCTTGAAAGCATTGCCACTTATAATGAAATCAACACCGTAGGGGTTGCGCGGGTCGTTTTTCACCGGCTCGTCGAAGCTGAACACTACATAACCGCCGAACGAACCGAGTGAAATCAGTCCGGTAGTGGCAGGCGTTGACGATGAACCGGCACCGCCACCCTTACCCACGAGAGCCTGGGCGTCAGCTCCCAGAAAGCGGGCAGTGTTGATGAACTGACCGGGAGCAGGTACGAACTCATGAATCCTGGCGATGGCGGGGTTGTTACGAATCACAAGCGTTACCTCAGCCTCGGAATATTCATTGTCCTCCCCCTTCCCCTCTTCGAGGGTGTAACGGTAACGGAAAGAATCGGGAGTCCAGTTGGGGATATTCGCCGCATCGGTAGGAGTATAGTTCACTACAGCGATAGGCTTGTTGTTCTTGTCCACGCTTTCGCCAATTTCCACGGTGCCGTGTTCGGGTTGCCGGACAAATGTAATCGAGAAGTCCACGCCCGACAGTTTCTTGTCATTGGAAAGCACATCAATCTGCGTAGGTTCATCGATACGGAGCACAGCAGCCTCATCATTGCTGCATCGCACACCGTACATCGAGGAATGATATGTCGATTCCTTTCGCACGCCGTTGCGCTCTATCCAGCATGTTATGTCGCTTTCACCGGTGATGGGCTCGAACGTGAGGTCAACCTGCGCTGTTGTACCCTGCACTTTCGGCTCCACCTTTGAAATAAGCTCGGGATTGGACACGGTGAACCCCCAGGTAATACCCCACTCTTCCCATTTCTTCACATCGTTCCATCCCGGCGGAAGTGTGAAGAAATTGCTCACGGCCGTATTGCGTTTTATCTGAGAAGTCGGCCGGAGGCCATTCATATTATATGGAGAGGGATTCTTTGGAATGAATGGATTATCGCCCGCTTCGGTAACGGTAATCTTGATTTCCTTCGTTGTGGTCACTCCCTCGTAGGTGCAATGCACCGAAAGGAGAGCTTCGCCACTTTTGTCGGCGTACACACGGTAGCGCAACTGATTTTTACGACTGGTCAGCGTGGCATCGTAGCCGCAGTTTTCCACCAGCACGAGATTCGGATTGCTGTTGTCGCAAGTGAACGTAAGTCCCTGCTCGGCAAGGTCAGTGCTGGCATAGGCATTTACTCCACTCGGAAGTGTGAACAGTTCGCTCCACACATGATTGTTGGTGTAGTCCTCAAGGCGCGACACACCTGTGTAGTCCTTACTTTGCGGATTAGGTTTGCAGCCTGTCTGAGCCTTCGATTGAAAACCGGGAGAGACGGCTGCCAGAACCATGCATAACGCAATGATAATGGTTCGCATAAAAAGGTTGGTTTAAAGGTTAAAAATATGTTATCGTATATGATTTTCAGATTTTCACTCTCACAACAGCGTCCGGCGTGCGCACCACATATATGCCCGGCAGCAGCCCCTGAGGAACTACGCGGCAGCCGGCGGCGTTGTATACCTCGAAGCTGTCGGCACCATCCACGAGGATGGAATTGCCATCGACGCGCACCATCACTCCTGTATCTCCGGTTTCTACGTCACCTATACCCGACGACTTGCAGTCAAACTCAACGCGGGCATTGGCAAGCCGGCCATTGCTGTTCACTTTCACATCCGCCCAATACTCGCCTGCCGGAAGGGTTGAAACGGGCCGTATCTCAAGATTGCCATTGGTCATCACGGCACTGAAAAGTTCGGGATTGCTTACCGATGCCACTGAATAAACTATTGCCGCATCCATGTTGTCGGCATCGGTGGCCAGTCCTTTGAGTTCTATCACCGTGGGTACAGCAGCACTGACATCGGCAACGGGAAGCTGATGCACCTCGGGCGCATGATTGTCGGGAAACACAGGGATTGAAGGAAACCAGTAGTTTGAGATCATGGGATATTCGCCGAGCTTCACACCCTCGGCATCCGTGCGGCGCAGTTTGTAGGTGGGATCCTGAAACTGATGGAACAGCGACAGGTAAAGCTCGCCTGTCACAGGGTGCGGACGCATGGAGCATCCGTAAAGTTTCCATTTAGTGGTATCGTCAAGCCCCTCGGCTTTTGCCTCCTCATTGAAATCGATAATGAGCGACACTTCATCGCTGTCGATATCGTAGCGGTAGATGCGTTCACTTGAAAACCATGAGTTGGGACCGCCGTTCCAGTAAAGCACATTCTTCTTGGCTGCAGCACAGAAGCCGTCGGGAGTCCAGGCATACCATGAGTTTGCGGGAGGATAAACGCCGTCGGGGATGCGTATTATGGTCTGGCTGTGCGTGTCAGGGTCCACGCGCACAATGTATGGAAGCGTTGCGCCAAGTCCCTGTATGTCCTTGGCCACCGAGTACCAGATATTTCCGTCGGCTCCTAGCACCACCGAACCGATGCCTGCACCTTTGCTCAGATCCCTCACCTCCTCCACGAAATATCCGTCGGCAAAAGCACGTTCGTTCACCTCGGACATTGTGATGGTCTCCACCACCCGTGCTGACTCGGGGTTAATTACCAGCAGGCCGGCCGACTGATGCGCCACGTAGACAAACTCGTTACGGCGAACCATCGAGCCGCACTGTCCGTGATAAAGTGACCCTGTAGGATCGCTGTTCGGTTTGCCGTCTGTTCCGTTGGGATTCTCTGTCCCCTCCACCATTCCGGTCACCGTACGGGTAGGCACATCGAAAATCCACACGCCGTTGGAGGTGGAGATATAGAACGTGTTTTCATCCACCCCGAGACAGGCGCGCCCGTCGCACTGACGTCCGGAGGGGTCGATAATCTCCGACTGGTATAGGAGTTTCATCGTGGTGGCATCGGCTATGCTGATCCGTCCGCCGGTGACCCCTGCCCCGGGGTCGCGTTCCTGTTTGGCTACATTGAAGAACAGCCCGCCATAGATAGTGCCGAACTGGTTGGTGCATCCCAGTTCCTTTCCTGGATTCTCGGACTGCAGCACGCGGTACTGCCACACATTGCCGTCGGCATCATTATGGTCAAAATAGTTTATCGTGGAGTTCTGGTGTCCGTACCAGTCCTCGTTGACAATGAACACTCCCGCGGAATAATCGGTGGCAGCTACGGCCTGACTGCCTGAAACGACAAGCAGAAGCGCGGGCAAAAGCAGTTTTCTTTGCATAAGGTTTATGATTGGTGTATTGTTATGTTCCATTGAGGGCAATGTAAGGGGAGCCTTGCAATCAGGGCACATCGGGCAACGGTGCATACAGCGGAATATGCAGGTCGCGTGCTCCGGACAGCTCCGTGGAGGTTTCGCCCAGCCATCCGCAATACTGGTTGATGCCGGTGTAGACCCGCACGAAATCCACACCGGGGAGATACACCGCACGGCCGTCGGCATCCACTGCCCAGGAGATATCGAACGAATTGAGGTCCCTGAAGTCGTTGGGATGGTTGTCAACATATCCCCACGGAAAGGAGTAGAGCACATAATATGTTCCGGCTCCGCTGAGGTCGACGGCATTCTGCGGAAGGCGTGTACCGCTGAACGTCAGCTGTTCGTCGTCAAGCCATTTCGGGAAATAGTCCTGCCCGTGAAAAGGGTTTTTCGACACGTAACCGACGTCATTCTCCGAATCTGTCCACCGGATATAGTTCACATCAGTAAGGAAATTGTCGGCGATCACCTCACGGTCAGGATCGGGACGATAGTAGGTTATGGAGTAATCATGCAGCGTGAGCGGATTGGAGTAATCGCTCCCTGCAAGTTCATACCAGGGGTCGTCGGGAATTCCGTTACAGTTCACATCGTAACTCACCATCACTATCCCGGGTTCACAGGAGCCGCCCTTCTCCTCCGGACGGGTCAGCTCATAGAATGCATTCCCTTCGATTAGGAAATCGTAGCCTTCGCCGTTGCACACGGTGTGGTCGAATCCGAACGTCACATATCCTCCGAATGCTCCGAGCGACACAAGCACCTGGTTCTTGTCGCATATCGACTCCTCCACCTTGCGCAGGATGTCGTCGTACGTGTCCCCCTCCACATATTTCGGAATCTCGTTGATGAACTGCCCGGGAGCAGGGCAGTATTCATACACCTTGGAGATATACGGACTATACTCCACCTCTTCATGCAGCACCGTCACCTGAAATTCGAAATGATATGGGGTATCGGGATCGATAATGTCGAACGTGAGCCGGTAGACACCCTCGTTCTGCTGCATGAAGATATAGGAATCGGACGTCGACACGGTCCGGCCGTCAAGCGTCCATCGGTATTCACGTCCTGTAAGGGCCGTGCGGAGAGGCAGTTTCGACATCCGCGGCACGTAATAGACATCATCGATGCCGAGATTCACCGTGAGAATGTCGTCGGTGCATCCGCACAGAACGGCTGCCGCAAGCAAGGACAGGAAAAGCGTATGTTTTTTCATTTTCAGATTTTTCATTGATAGAGGAATGTGATGTGGGCCGGAATGTCGCCGGTGCGCACGCTCCATTTCTTACGCCCGTCGGGGGTGAAGCAGTAGAGAGTGCCGCTGCTCACGTAATTCTTGGCATCGGTCACGAAAATATCCCCGGTCTCGGGATGGATGGCTATACCGTAGGGGATGGTGATTTCGCGTTCGGTTCCGTCGGTGATGAAGCTGTTGCTGATGAGCTTTTTCGTGGCGGTGTCCACTATGCCGTAGGTAATGGTGTTCGACTGCGTGTAGTTGTTCCATTCGGTGGAATAAAAATAGAGCCTGTCGTTGTGAATGGCCATGTTCGACACTCCGAAGGGCAGTGTGTCCGTAACCTGCATCTGCTGGCTGATGCGGCTGCGCTCCATGACATACAGCCGTGACGGGCGGCTCTGGTAGTCGCCTCTCGACGTGACCCACAGTTTGTTGAAGCGGTCCTTTTTCAGGCGGTGAAGGTTGATGCCTACCGGAATCTGCCTTACCTGCTTGAAATCCACCATCTGTATCACCGACACGGTGTTGTCGTAGTTAGGCACACGGTAGCCTCCGGAGTTGGCCACATACATGTAATCGTCCACAATCTCCATCTCTTCGGGCTGGTAGCCCACGCTCACCTTGCGGGTTATGGCAAGCGAGAGGGTGTCGACCTCGAACACCGCACCCTTAGGCGCATCGGGGTCGATAAGCACCGGCCCCACATAGGAGCTTACATAGGCCTTGCCACGGTAGAAACGCACATAGCGGCAGTTGGGGATGTCCACCTGCCCTATGCGTACGCCGGAACGGGCATCAAGCACCTCCATCTTGTGCGAGCAGTTCACCACAACATATAGCTTGGATCCGTAGATGCCTATGTCGTTCCCCACGTCGCCAAGTTCCTTGACCACAGAGGGGTTCCGTTCGGAATAGAAATTACGGGAATAAAGCCCGGTGCGGTAGTCATAGTAGTCGAGGGTACATTTGTTTGAGCCCATGTTCCCCTCGTTGACGAGATACAGACCGCGGACGGCGCTGTCAAAATTCTCGTCGCCTATGATGTCGTACTCCGTAGGCACCACGAGTTCGTCCTCGCGACAACCCGTGGCGACCGTCAGGAGCGACAGAATATAAAGAAAAATTATAGGTTTGTTCATGTCTGTGGTGTCTGTGTCAGATTTCGACTGTAAGTGTCACGCGGAAATTCCGCTTGGGCATGGGATAGTTGAGAATCACGTCGTAGTCCTGGCTCAGGAGGTTGTTCACCTCAAGGAGCGCCCGCAGGTTCACCTTGCCGAACGTGAGGTCGCGGCTCACGGAAATGTCGCTCGTATACCACGGCTGGGTGTAATTGTAGCGGATATTCTCCTGCTGGTTGTAGCGCTCACCCACGTAGATGTAGCTGTAGTTCAGATTCCACTTGCGCCAGCTTGCGTTGATTACCGCCGAGCCTGAGTGATGCGGGATGTAGGGAATCTGGTGGCGATAATAATTGTCGGCGGGGTCGGTGATATCTATTGCACGCTGATAGGTGTATTGCGCGCGGAAAGTGAAATAGAGTTCACGCACTGGGTTAAGGGTGACAAGTGCCGACACATCCACTCCGCGGATGTCCACCTTGCCCAGATTGAGCATGGTCCAGCGGAACTGCTGCCCTTTGGGGTATGCTATAATCTTGTCCTTTACGTCATTATAGTAGACATCGGCACTGAACCGCATGTTCGGCACGAACCCCTTGGATGTGCGCTCGAAAAGCAATCCGAGATTGTACTGGATCACACTCTCGGGATTGAGCTTCGAGTTGCCCATGTCGGCATAATAAAGGTCGTTAAACGTGGGCATGCGGAACGACTTCTTGCAGAACGCCCTGACCGACAGCCCGCGGCAGACGTTCACCGCCACGAAGGCCGCGGGTGTGAGCACATGCTTGTCGGCAGCCGCCTCCTGACCGTCGAGAGTGTCGTGGATGAACGTTCCGAGCAGCGAGCCCTGGAAGCGCAGGCGTCTGTACACCAGCGACATGGCCACAGAGAGCATATTGGTGTAACGGTGGGGCTTCGCAAAACCATAGACATCGGCGTTGAGTGTGTTCCACATAAAATCGTAGGCAGCCGACAGGCGCCACCACGGAAACAGAGAGAACTCGTTGGCCGATGAAAAATATATCTCCCTCTGTTTGTACAGGTTGTCGATTTTTATCTGCTTGTCGTCGTTGTTGACGTAGTGGGTGCGGTAATAGGCGTATTTGAGGTTGTTGAGCGTCGTGAAACGGCCGAAAGTCTGGGTGTATCGCGCCTGCGCGAACGAGTTGGTGTCCCAGATGCGTTCACCTCGGCGCCACACATTGTTGACGATGGCGCCCGGCACGCCGCGTTCGGAATTGTAGTTGTAGAACTTCACGTTCCATGAGCCCAGATTGAGCATGCCGTGGATGTTGGCTTCGATGCGAGTGGCATTGATATCGCCGTTCTCACGCACGGCGGTGGTATCATAGGCCAGTTCGCCGGCCGGATTCACACGGCGGTATCGGAATTTGTACTTGCCGCTCGAATTTATAAGCTCGGCGCTGAGCGATGTGTTGACACGGTCGGACAGGCGCAGTTCCACAAGCGCCGACGGGTTGAGAAGGTCGAACGAACCGGTGCGCAACGTGGCCCGCGCATGGTAGGTCTCACCCTCCTCAAAGTGCGGGGTGCGTGTACGGATATAGATGGAACCGGCCGAACCGAAATCCTTGGCAGGTTGCAGAATCTCACTTTTCTGGCCGTTATAGAGCGAGATGGCCTCGATGTTGTCGAGCGAGAACTGACCGAGGTCAATCTGTCCGTTCTGGGCGTTTCCAAGTTCTACCCCGTCGTAGACCACTCCTGTGTGGTTCGTTCCCATCGAACGGATATTGACCGTCTTGATTCCGCCCACTCCTCCGTAGTCCTTCACCTGCACGCCCGAAAAATAGCGCAATGCATCGGCTATGCTGTTGCTGTTGAGGCGCTGCAGCTCTTCGCCGTTAAGTTCCTGGGCCGGAATTACCTCCACCTTCGGCGCCTCGGCTGTGACCACCACTTCGCCCAGCATATGGTCACGCTTGTCGATGGTTGTGGAATCACGCCGTCCCGACGCATATAGCCCCTGGAAAGCCGTTATGAACAATAAAAGAAATGCCGCAGTCTTCATCTGTCAGTCGCCGATTGGTTCGATAAAAAAATAATCCCGGTCGGGCCTGCTACAGGCGCAATCGGGACACATCGGTTTTCAAACAATCAGCTGACAGGACCTGTCGGCAGCCACCGTGTGGCTATCCGCATAAAAACATAGGCATTATGTTCGGTCTGTCTGGAATATGTCGGAAGCTCAACCCATTGCCCGGGGCGATCTTGTATGCAGGCAAAACGGCAGGTCTTCTGACTTATTCCGGTCCGGTCGCGCCTTCCCGGCCACACAGGCCAGTGACATAAAAGCGGCGGACTTTCCGACTCATTACGGCTCTCGCTCTTAGGGGAGCCATGCGGTCGGTGGAAATCACAGCAGCGGGTACTGTCGGGGATTCTCACCCCATTCCCTTTTCATGCCCGGCAGTACCTTGTCTCCACAAGGTCGGGCAACCATTTCGCGACAAAATTAGCAACAATTTCTGAATCTGCAATGATTACTTATGTTTTTTAGATGCACAATACACGATGGATGATGCACAGTGGATGATGCACGATACACAATGCATGATGCTCGATGCACGATGATATATTTTCATGGGATGGGTGGGGTGTGGGGGGATAAAACAGTTCAGGGGATGGGAACCGGTGGATTCCCATCCCCTGAACGTATATGGGGAATTTCCCCGATATTATGGGGAATTAATCGTTTCAGCGCGTGCTGACGATTACATCATGCCGCCCATTCCACCCATTCCGGCGGGTGCTGCAGGCATGGGAGGATTATCCTCTTTCTTTTCTGCAATCACACACTCGGTGGTGAGGAACATGCCGGCAATCGAAGCGGCATTCTCGAGGGCTACACGTGTCACCTTGGCGGGGTCGATAACGCCTGCTGCCATGAGGTTCTCATATGTGTCGGTACGTGCGTTGTAACCGAAGTCGGCGTTGCCTTCCTTCACTTTCTGCACAACCACGGCGCCTTCAACACCTGCATTGGCCACAATCTGACGCAGCGGCTCTTCAACGGCACGGAGCACGATGTGGATACCGGTGTCCTCGTCGTCGTTGGCGCCACGGAGACCTTCGGCATTCTTGATGGCACGGATGTAGGCCACACCTCCGCCGGGCACGATGCCTTCGGCTATGGCTGCGCGGGTTGCGCTCAGGGCGTCGTCCACGCGGTCCTTCTTCTCCTTCATCTCAACTTCAGAGGGTGCGCCGATGTGGAGCACGGCCACGCCGCCTGCCAGTTTGGCCAGACGCTCCTGAAGTTTCTCGCGGTCGTAGTCGCTCTTGGTCTGCTCAATCTGAGCCTTGATCTGGGCCACACGGGCTGCGATGGCGTCCTTATTGCCTGCGCCGTTCACAATGGTGGTGTTCTCCTTGTTGACCGAAACCTTTTCGGCGGTACCCAGAACATCGAGCGAAGCGCCTTCGAGCTTCATGCCCTTCTCTTCCGATACTACTGTGCCGCCGGTGAGGATGGCGATATCCTCAAGCATCTCCTTGCGGCGGTCGCCGAAGCCGGGAGCCTTGACGGCGCACACTTTCAGTGAGCCACGCAGACGGTTCACAACCAGAGTGGCCAGGGCTTCCTGATCCACATCCTCGGCGATGATGAGCAGTCCGCGGCCGCTCTGTGCGGTGGCCTCCAGAATGGGAAGCATATCCTTGAGGTTCGAAATCTTCTTGTCATAGAGCAGAATGTAGGGCGAATCCATCTCGCACTCCATCTTCTCTGTATTGGTGACGAAGTAGGGCGAGATGTAGCCGCGGTCGAACTGCATGCCTTCCACAATGTCGACTGTAGTCTCGGTGCCTTTGGCCTCGTCGACGGTGATCACACCCTCTTTCTTCACTTTCTTCATGGCCTCGGCGATGAGATGGCCGATAGCCTCGTCGTTGTTGGCCGAGATGCGGGCAACGTCCTCGATTTTCTTGAAATCGTCGCCGACCTCCTCAGCCTGCGCGCGCACGCCTTCCACGATGGCGGCAACGGCCTTGTCGATACCGCGCTTCACATCCATGGGATTTGCGCCGGCAGCCACGTTCTTGAGTCCGTGGGTGATGATGGCCTGTGCGAGCACAGTTGCGGTGGTTGTACCGTCGCCGGCATCGTCACCGGTTTTCGAAGCCACTTCCTTCACCAGCTGTGCGCCCATGTTCTGGAAAGCGTCCTCAAGTTCCACCTCACGAGCCACGCTTACACCGTCCTTGGTGATGTGGGGTGCGCCGTATTTCTTCTCGATAATGACATTGCGGCCTTTGGGGCCAAGTGTCACTTTCACTGCGTCGGCCAGTGCGTCAACGCCTTTTTTCAGCTCTTCGCGGGCCTTGATATCGAATTTTATCTCTTTTGCCATTTCAGTATGTCAGTTTAGTAGTTGTTGTTATTATTTCTCAAAGATGCCGAGCACGTCGCTCTGACGCATGATCATAAATTTCTCGCCGTCGAGTTCCACTTCGGTGCCGGCATATTTACCGTAAAGCACTTCGTCGCCGGGTTTTACAACCATTTTCTCGTCGGCAGTGCCGTCGCCGGTGGCGAGCACGGTGCCGCGCAGAGGTTTCTCTTTTGCTGAATCGGGAATGATGATACCTGCAATTGTTGTTTCTTCGGCCGGAGTGGGCTTGATGAGCACACGGTCGGCAAGCGGTTTGATTGTCATGATTCTATGATATTATTTTAAAAGTTTTCAGGTTGGGACATTAACCATTTTCAGGTCGGGAATGCAGAGCGGCCGTTCAGCTTTCTGACGCACTACAACTGCATTATGTCCGAATGGTGAGGGCGATTTCAGAGTCGCGCTCACAATGGTCTGTTGCAACATCCGTGCCAAACTGCGCTCCGCGCGCAGATACTGACACGTGGCGATAAAAAAGGTGACAAACTGACACCACGCCCACCTCCGGCCGCTCCTCAGTTTGTCACCCTATATAACAATTCTGTCAGCCCCTTTGTTCGGAATCCCTTTTCATACGCATGCGAGCAATGCTCATGAAGAAAGCGGATTATACGCTGACATGAAAAGATAGATTATCTGTACTCTGCAGGAAGCTATTTAAGATAAAGATTTTCGAAGGGTAAAATCCTTTGTGCTTTAATTGTCAGTCCTGTGGAAACCAACCGATACTCTTTAAACTGAACCATGATGTGACCGATGCATCGGCGGGGACTTTTTGCACGAGTATCGCAAATCTTGTAAAGCATAAATCTTGGGTCTCAATATCTGTATCAGATGCCGTGCCTATATTTACAACCCAATTGTAACTATTTTCTTGTGTATTACGATAATATCTGTTGGAATATGTATCTATGGTATAATCATGCAATACATACTTAACAAGCAAGGTATTTTCTTTGAAATTAATTTTATGATATGCCTCGCTGAAACCCAGGGGATCATTTGGCAGTTCGGCCTCATTATTTATGATATGCTCATTATTCACCAGATATATAAGGTCACGCTTCTGCTCTTCCTCCAAATTGTTTATATCAAACTCAATCGATACTGGAATATAAGTTGCAGAAACAGGCAATGTCACTTCCAAATCAGGTTCATCATTGTTGTTGCACGAGCACAGGATAAGGCATAAAGCAAGGAAGAGAAAATGTAACGGTTTCATTATGACATGATTTATGATATGATTTCAAGCAAAATTATAACAAAATCATAACGGTGTAATCCAATCAGATATTGCCTGTTCAGCCGCCCAACTATAATGAATACCTTCCCGACAAATTGAATAACACCCTGCCTAAACGCATTCAACATTTAAAATCATTCATCCGATATTACTACTGGTGCGATAAAATCGCGTTAGTTTAGAAATCATCAAATAAAGAGAGTTCTTTGACATTTTGATTTAGATTGATTGATGAGTCTTG
>UQER01000039.1 GCA_900540205.1 uncultured Porphyromonadaceae bacterium
CTCCCGGACGCACCGCTTTCGCTATATATATATAGATTTTTTACTATTCATTTTGAAGAACTCATATATCAATATTGATTGCGTGACAAAAGCAATGACGCACTGTTTCTATTGTTAAAACCTGAAGATTTTTATAATCCGGTTTTCAGGATACTATAAAATGTATTAAATTTGCAGCGTACACAATATGTGTGCGGACATATTTTCGAAGCGTTTCGTGCTCTATTCTTTACAGGAAATCGCCAATTTCATATACACGAAGAATAAGCAGTTTGAATCGCTCATGCTTGTCGTATATCCACATCCCGACGCGGGAATCAGATATCCGATTAGGCGTGGGAGTGGACTGTATATTTCGTGTAAGGCGTTTGGCGATGCCTCCTGTAAAATAGACAAGAACATCATCCTGCGCTTTTTTTTGTATTATTAAATGTCATGTTTGGGGATGGATATGACTTTGATAAACCAATGAAAAAAAACATTTGGCTCACACGAATTCTGACATTTGTGTTTGCTGCAGTAATCCTGACAGCGTGTGGCGACGACCACGATGAAGACGAACCCGTTAACAGTGTAATGGAAAAAATTGCCGGTACATGGCAAGGCACCGTTTTTTATAACGACGGTGATGATGACGGAACAACTATCAGAGTGGAATTGGGTGCGGATGGTTCGTATAAAGATTACATCAACGGTCATCTTGGCGGCAATGGGAAATATGAGTATAACGGTTCTCAGATTGTAGTCCCTTCTGATTGTGCTGTTGCCAACGACTGGGGTACGACCTACACCGTCACAATTTCCGGAAGTACCATGGTGTGGAAAAACTCGTCGATGAGTTCCTATCACGGTGCCGAGTACCGTTTTACAAAAAAATAATTATTAATTTACCACTACTCAAAGTCCCGGCATCGACCGCACGTGATGTCGGGATTTTGCTTACTTAATTATCACACAGCGATGAAATCAAGCTACATATTAATTGTCCTTTCATTGTTATTGTGCTTTTCATGTAAAGATAACGATGAGTCTGCATCAGGATATGACATAGTAGGGACATGGTATGGAGAGTATAAATATTATAACCCGGCTGCCGGGTATAAAACTCAATTCCTGACAATTACCTTTAATCCAGACGGAACAGGCGAATTGGATTATGAAGCTCCGACATCTTTTTCCAAAGCGTTGTTCCGATATGAAGTATCGGATGAAGTAGTGCGGTGCAATGGGGCATATGCCACGTCTTTTGGCGATGGAGATTATGATGAGAATTTCAGTCTTAATCTCCATATATCAGCAGACCGTCTGATTCCTGAGGGAAAATTCAATATGTTTGTCCTTTCGCGTTCAGGGGCATCTGATTCTGCAGGCAATGGAAATAATCCGGATTATTCGAAATCACTTTTAAATACGTGGATTAGTGACGATGGGAAAAATATACTAAATATTACTTCCGATAGAGTTGAAACCTATGTTGTAAATACGAGAAATGAGTATGTCTACTATGGTCTTCATGATTATTCGGATTATTATAACCGTGAAGACCGGACGATAGTTTTTGAGTGTACGACATGGTTTATCAAGGAGTGTAACGAAAGTAGATTGGTGCTTAACGCCAACGGTTATACTTATAATTATACGGCCGGTCGTTCAAGTGATATTCCGCTCAAACCGGATTTACAGGAATATCTGCCTTCCGTGGTAAGGATAGAAAGCCTGACCGGAAAGTATTCGTTGTATTTTGGTCATGGTAACAAAGTAACGTATTTTGAGAATTCAGATGTAGAGGTAAACACCAAATATTCCGGGAGAATTAAACCTACACTTATTGCGGTCGGGGAGTGGGAAGCCGGGTTCCGGGATGGTGAAATCATCTGTTACTTTGCCTCTGTAAGCTGGCAGGGTGATGAATATGACGAGAACAAAAATTTGTTCCCGGGTTGGGAATGTAACAAGCCGTGTATCAAATACATTACCATCAAGGCTATTACCCCGTTACAGTTCAACGTTACATTGCCTAACGGAGGCACTTACCTGATGAAGTAAAGGCTATGGCATATGAGCCAACACGCATGAATGCATGTTTAAGCATCTGGCGTTAGATTGATTGCTTGTGGCAGCTATATATGGCGGGATTTGAGCGTCCGCTATACGCAGCTGCCATTTACTTTGTGTTAACTTTTGCAGTCCTGAGGTCTGCATGTAAATCTGATAATATGGGGGCAATGCTATGCTGGGGGAGTTGGCGGAGTGGGGATAATTTTGTAAATTTGTGGATTGGCGCCGACGTTTCGGCAGAATGAATGCTCGTCGGTCTGACCGCAATGAATCAGGAGATAATGAGAACAATGCAGAACAAGCTAAACAAATTGATGATATATTGCCGTCGGCTCTGTGCACTGGCATGCCTGCTTGCTTTTGGGCGGGTGGCTGCTGCCGATCTGACCTTCGAGGGGGTGGACGCGGCGCGTGCGCCCATAGCTGTAGATGTGGCGGCCTCCACCGGGCTTGAAAAGGTGTATGTGGTGAGCTATGCCGGCTCGGCCACGGCGGTGTTCACTCCGGATGTTCCTTCACAAGTTGCCGAAGTGCGCTGGCAGCGGTTCAGCAATCTTGGAGGCGGATTTGCAGAGGACATGGTGTCGTTCGTTCAGGACGGCAAATCGAAAATCACGATGAATTCCGCCGACATGGGTTATATCGTCAGTGCCGGAGGCCGTAACTATTGTTTCTGGGTGGTGAATTATATGAATCATCCATGCTCTATGCAGAGTCTTGACGTTGTGCCCGGCCAGCAGGAGTGCGACCGCACCGCCCTGCAGTTCGGAGGCACCGCCGACCGCATCCAGTTTTTCTCGGTGAACGGTGTGGGGCAGACCTTGTCGCGTGAGCTTCATCTGACATATAACACACTGGTGTTCGACCAGGAGTCATTTTCCTACGTCCCCTCCGTGGCCGACAACGTGCTTGAATACGCATCGGATGTGATACGCACCGAGGCGCCGCTGTGCGACACGGGATTCACCCTGTCGGGCGACCGTTTTCTCACCCAGTGGGGCGAGGGCGTGCAGATTGAATCACCCTCGTTTACAGCCACGGCTGTGGGGGTGGTCACATCGGCTCAACCCGCCGGACGTGACATTGACAACGAGCAGAAGGACAACACCTCGGCATTGGGAGGTTCCGGCCCGGTGGAGGTGACTTTCACCGCAGCCACATCCGATGCCGTGGTCTACCGCGAATGGCAGTTCGCGCGCGACCGCGAGTTTGACCTCATCGACCTCCGCATACAGGAGAATGAGGTGACGCATGTGTTCAGCGACTACGGCACCACCTACGTGCGCTTCGTCGCCGGAAACAACGACAATTCGTGCGACTACACGGGCGAGACCTATGAAGTGTATGTGGGTGAATCGCACCTCGATTGCCCCAATGCATTTTCGCCCGGAGCGAGTGAGGGCGTGAACGACGAGTGGAAGGTCTCGTATAAGTCAATCATCGATTTCGATTGCCATATTTTCAACCGCTGGGGGCTTGAAATGGCGCATCTTACGCATCCGGCGCAAGGTTGGGACGGTCGCTATAAGGGAAAACTGGTGCCTTCAGGTGTTTATTATTATGTGATTACCGCCACCGGCACCGACGGGCAGGAATACAAGCTCGCCGGCGACATCAACATCCTGAATTACAAAAACAATAACACCACCATCCAGCCTCAGCAATGAAACAGACACTCGCAGCGTTCGCGCTTCTCCTTATGGCCATTTTACCTGCAGAGGCCAAAAAACACACTCCACAACCGGCGAAACCCGCCCATCTGAGTTCAACCTCACGAGACCAGGCGGCCTCCCGCACCCTTCCGTCGCCCGAGGGGCCGGCCTATACCGTGACGCATGCCACATGGTTTCAGCCTGTGGTCAGTCCGCCCGTGCCCGAATCAATCCGGTTTGCCGGCAAGACCCAGAGTTTCGACCGCACCGATATGTACGAACGTCTGGATCGCGAGCTGACACAGATGTGCTACAGCCACTCCTCCACGCTGCTCATGCTCAAGCGTGCCAACCGCGTTTTCCCCATCATCGCGCCGATTCTCAAACGCAACGGCGTGCCGGAGGATCTGGTGTATCTCGCCGCCATCGAGTCAACGCTGAATCCGCGTGCGGTGTCTGCCGCAAAGGCCGCCGGCATATGGCAGTTCATGCCGTCCACGGCCAAGCAGTACGGGCTTGAGGTAAGCGACTACGTCGACGAACGTTACAATCTGGAGAAAGCCACTGCAGCGGCAGCCCGCTATCTGAAAGCGGCCTATGCCAAATATGGCAACTGGGAATCGGCCATGGCTTCGTACAACGGCGGCCAGGGACGCATTTCCGGCGAACTGACCGACCAGCTCGCGCAGTCGGCTTTCGACCTCTATCTGGTGGAGGAAACCACCCGCTATCCCTACCGCGTATATGCCGCCAAGGCCATCATGGAGGATCCCGTAAAATATGGTTTCAACCTGCTTGCCGACCAGTTTTACCGCCCTTACGTCTGTACTGAGGTGGAAGTGACCTCGACTATCGACAATCTCCCCCAGTGGGCAAAGGACCATGGCACAACCTACGCCATGCTCCGCGAGCTTAACCCGTGGCTGCGCGCAAAGTCGTTGCCCGTGAGCGGCGGCAAATCATATACAATTCTCGTGCCCAAAAATGGCAGCATGTCTAAATCAGCGAAAAAACTCCGAAAGAACGATCTATATAACCCCGACTGGGTGCGCTGATGCCCGGTAAGGCAAACAAATATTTCCACAAGGAAGGTTCCAGTAAGGTAGATGAGTAATAATCCGATAAAATCAGATACAGAAACGTCGCCCCGTCCGCGGCTCGAAGTGGTAGGGGCGAGGGTGCACAATCTAAAGAACATTGACGTGAGCATCCCGCACGGCTCTCTGACGGTTATCACCGGCCTGAGCGGCAGCGGCAAATCATCGCTTGCGTTCGACACCATATATGCCGAAGGTCAGCGGCGCTACATAGAGACATTCTCCTCATATGCGCGCAATATGCTCGGTTCGCTTGAACGGCCCGACGTCGACAAAATCACCGGCCTTTCCCCCGTGATTGCCATAGAGCAGAAAACCATCAACCGCAACCCCCGAAGCACCATAGGCACCACCACCGAGGTTTACGATTTTCTGCGACTGCTATACGCCCGCATCGGCCAGGCGCGCAGCTACCTCTCCGGCGAGCCGATGGTGAAATTCACCGAGGAGAAAATCGTGTCGATGATTCTCGACCGCTATGCAGGCCATAAGGTATATTTGCTCGCGCCGCTGGTGCACAACCGCAAGGGGCACTACAAGGACCTTTTCGAGCAGTTGCAGAAAAAAGGCTACCTCAACGTGCGCGTAGACGGCGAGATGCGCGAGATAACCTACGGCATGAAGCTCGACCGCTACAAGAACCACTCGATCGAGCTTGTGGTGGACAAACTGAAAGTGAACCCCAAGGACCTGCAGCGCCTGCGCGAATCCGTGGCATCCGCCATGCGTCAGGGCGGCAAGCAGATGATGGTCTACGACCTTGACGACAGCCAGACGGCGCATTTCAGTCAGGAACTCATGGACCCCACCACGGGGCTGAGCTACCGCGAGCCTGCACCGCACAACTTCTCGTTCAACTCGCCCCTGGGGGCGTGTCCGCGCTGCAAGGGGCTTGGTGTGGTCAACATCATCGATGTGGCTAAGATTATACCCGACACAAAAAAATCCATTTACGACGGCGCGATAGTACCGCTGGGCAAATATAAGAACGCCATGATTTTCTGGCAGATTGCAGCCATTTGCGAAAAATACGGTTGCGATCTGAAAACGCCCGTGTCGCAGCTCCCCGAGGAGGCACTCAACGACATTCTCAACGGCACCACCGACCGCCTGCAGGTGAAATCGGAAACACACTCCATCTCGAATTATTTCATGTCGTACGAAGGACTGGTGAAGTACATCGAGATGCAGCAGACCGACGATGCCTCGGCCGAGGCGCAGCGATGGAGCGAGAAATTCTATTCGCGCTCCGTGTGTCCCGAATGCCATGGCGACAGGCTCAACCGCGAGGCATTGCACTTTTTTGTGGACGGAAAAAATATCGCCGAACTGTCGCGCCTCGACATCTCAGACCTGTGGGAGTGGAGCAAGACCGTGGAGACACGTCTCGACAACCGCTCACGAGCCATAGGGAGCGAGATTCTGAAAGAAATCCGTTCGCGCCTGGCGTTTCTGGTGGATGTGGGGCTTGGCTATCTTGCCCTTAACCGCAATTCCGCCACTCTGTCGGGCGGAGAGAGCCAGCGCATACGTCTGGCCACGCAGCTCGGCTCCGAGCTTGTAAACGTGCTTTATATCCTTGACGAGCCGAGTATCGGCCTCCATCAGAGCGACAACCGCCGCCTTATCACCTCGTTGCAGCGTCTGCGCGACGCGCGCAACTCCATCATAGTGGTTGAGCATGACAAGGACATGATGCTTGAGGCGGATTATGTGGTCGACATCGGCCCCAAGGCCGGCCGCAAGGGTGGGAAAGTGGTGTTTGAAGGCACTCCGGCCGAGATGCTGCGCACCGACACTCTCACTGCAGGTTATCTCAACGGCACGTTGCGTATCGATGTTCCGCAGGTGCGCCGTCCCGGCAACGGAAAGTGGCTTGAACTTTCCGGTTGCACCGGCCACAACCTGCAGGAGGTGGATTTCCGTCTCCCGTTGGGCACGTTCACCTGTGTGTGCGGAGTGTCGGGCAGCGGCAAGTCCTCGCTTGTCAACGGCACTCTCCAGCCGCTGTTGTCGCAGAAGTTCTATCATTCGCTTGAGGAGCCTCTCCCTTACAAGGAAGTGACGGGAGTGGAGCATATCGACAAGATTGTGACCGTGGACCAATCGCCGCTCGGGCGCTCGCCGCGCTCCAATCCTGCCACCTATACGGGTGTGTTCTCCGATATACGGTCGCTTTTCGTCGGTCTGCCCGAGGCGCGCATACGAGGCTACAAGCCCGGACGCTTTTCATTCAATGTGGCCGGAGGCCGCTGTGAGGTGTGCAAGGGGAACGGATATAAGACTATCGAGATGAATTTCCTCCCCGATGTGCTCGTGCCGTGTGAGGCGTGTGGTGGAAAGCGCTACAATCGTGAGACGCTTGAAGTGCGTTTCAAGGGGAAATCCATAGCCGACGTGCTCGATATGACTATAAATCAGGCAGTGGAGTTCTTCGAGCATCAGCCTAAAATTCTCAAGAAACTGAAGATAATGCAGGAAATCGGGCTTGGATACATCAAGCTCGGGCAGCCGTCGTCCACGCTGTCGGGTGGCGAGAACCAGCGCGTGAAGCTGGCCACCGAACTGGCCAAACGCGACACCGGCAAAACCCTTTTCGTGCTTGACGAACCCACCACCGGACTGCATTTCGAGGACATCAAAGTGCTGCTGGCCGTGTTGAACCGTCTGGTGGATAAAGGGAACACCGTTCTTGTCATAGAGCATAACCTCGATGTGGTGAAATGTGCCGACTATGTGGTCGACATGGGGCCAGCCGGCGGGAAAAACGGCGGCCGCATCATAGCGCAGGGCACTCCCGAAGAGGTGGCTTCCACCACATCGCCCACAGCTCCGTTCCTTGCCGCCGAACTTTCTGCTTTCACTTCTGCCAGAAAGAGGGGAGGAACAGAACGAGGACGGTGAAGAGCTCCAGACGGCCGGTGAGCATAAGGAATGAGAGCACCCATTTGCCTGCGTCGGGGACGGCGGAATAGGCTTCGCCGTAGCCGGGCATTCCGAGTTCACATCCGGCATTGCTCACGCAAGCCAGTGAAGAGAAAAATGCATCGGTAAGAGGAACGCCCAGAGCCGAAAGGCAAAGTGAGCCGCCCACAATCACGCACATATATATGGTAATGAACACCAGCACTTTGTTGAGCAGTTCGGGCGACACGGCGGCTCCGTTCCACTGCACGCTGAGCACATGGTTGGGGCGGATGCAGCGTTTAAGCTCGTTGCATGAGTTTTTCCACAGGAAGATGGCGCGGTCGATTTTGGCGCCGCCCGATGTCGATCCGGCACATCCGCCGAAGAGCATCATTATGAACGTCAGGCCGAGCAGCAGAAAGCCCCAGTGCTGGAATCCGTTGACCATGTAGGCTGTCGACGACATGGCCGAGACAATCTGGAACAGCGGGTCGATGGTGAAACTCTCGATGGTGCGCGGCACTTCTGGGTTGAACCACAGGGCCACGTCGAAGATGATGAACAGCACGGCTATGAGTTTCACAAAAACGCGGAAAGCCTGGTTCTGCCACACCGTGCCGAAACGGCCGGTGGATGCCTTGTAGATAAGCGCGAAATTCACACTGCCGATAAACATGAACACCGTTGTGATGATCTTCACATACAGCGAATCCCACGACGCTATGGATTCCTGCCGGGTGGAGAATCCGCCGGTCGACATGGTGGCGAATGCGTGGCAAATGCTGTCGAAAGCATTCATGGGTCCCACCCAGTAGAGTATCACAAGCAGCAGGGTAAGCAGTCCGTAGATAAGCCACAGGCGTTTGGCCGTGGAACTTACGCGCGGACGCAGTTTCTCATGTGTTATGCCGGTGACTTCGGCATTGAACATCTGCATGCCGCCCGACGAGTTGAGCATCGGTACCACTGCGAGGGTGAACAGGATGATTCCCATACCGCCTATCCATTGCATCAGCGCACGCCACATATGGATGGAGTGGTTGAGATTGTCGATGTCGTCGATTACGGATACTCCCGTTGTGGAGAATCCGGACATGGATTCGAAAAAGGCATCGCTTACGGAAAGCTGCACGCTGCTGATAATGAACGGAAGCATGCCGAAAAGCGAGAAAACCACCCACACCATGGCCGTGAGCAGGAAGCCTTCGCGTTTGCCCATGTTGGTGCGCGACGGGCGCACGCCGAATGTCATCAGTGCTCCGGCACCGGCAGTGATGCCGGCGCTTATGGCGAACGGCACGAGGTCGCCGTCGCCGTAGATGGCGGCTGTGACAAGCGGCACAAGCATGAACACAGCCTCGATCATGACAAGGAGGCCGGTGACGCGTGTAAGCATCAAAAAGTTGATTCCTGATTTTATGACTTTCATAAGATGATGGGCGGAAGGCGGATTTCAGACGAACATTTTCTCCACCTTATGGATGTAGCCCGTAAGGCAGAACACAAGCACGTGGTCGCCGGGCTGAATCTGGGTGCGGCCGTCGATGAGCATCCCTTTCCCGTCGCGCACAAGCCCGGCGAGTGTCATCTCCTTGCTGAGCTTGAGGTCCATCACCTTGGCTTTTGTGATCCGGGAGCCTTCGCGGGCTTCGAGTTCGGCCACTTCGGCGTCGGCGAGTGCCATGAACTTGGATGAATTCTCGTCGGCGGCAAGAAGCAGCTGGAATATTTTGGAGGAAGCCAGCAGTTTCTTGTTGATGATGGTGCCGATGTTCAGACCCTCGGCTTCGGAGATGAACTGTATGTTCTCCACCTCTGCAATGGTTTTGCTTACGTGGAATTCCTTGGCTGTGAGGCATGCCAGAATGTTTGTTTCGGAGTGCTCGGTGAGGGCCAGGAAGGCATCCATGGTGTCGATGTTTTCCTCTGTGAGCAGGTCGTTGTCGCGAGCGTCGCCGTGGATGATGTTCACATCGCAGCCGGAGCATTTTTCCGGCAGTTTGCGGCACACTTCGATGTCGTTGTCGATGATGGTGATGTTGTATTCGCCCGATGCCAGATGCGCAAGCCGCACGGCTATGCGTCCGCCACCCATCACCATGACTTTCCTGATTTTGTAGGCGCGTTTGCCACATATTTTGCGGATCTCGTCCACATAATCGCGCGTGGTGGTGAAATAGAGTATGTCGCCTTCCTGAATTTCGTCGTCGCCTCGCGGGATGATGGTCTCGTGATGGCGGCGTATGGCCGACACGTGGTAGTTGTGCTGATCGAATGTGAGGTCGCGCAGTTTGCGGCCTATCAGCGATGCATTGTCGCGCAGTTTCACTCCCACCACAATCAGCTCGCCGTTGTGCAGTTCGAACCAGTTGCGCACCCAGGGTCGGCGAAGGGCTGTGACAATCTCCTGGGCCGCGAGCATTTCGGGATAAATGAGGTGGTCAACACCTTTCTGCACGAAAAATTCTCGGTTGTCGCCATACAGGAATTCGTGGTTGTCGATGCGGGCCACTGTTTTCTTTGCGCCCAGGCGTTTGGCTATCTCGCACGACACGAGATTGGTGTTCTCGAACGGGGTGACGGCTATGTAAAGGTCGCACGTGTCCACGCCCGCAGCCCGTAGGTCGCGGAATGATGTGGGCGAACCCACTCGGGTCATGAGGTTGTAGTTGGCGTCGAGTTCGGCCAGTTTGGATGCCTCGCGGTCAAGAATGACGATATCCTGTTCTTCGCGCGAGAGCAGTTTTGCCAGATGCGAGCCCACCTCGCCTGCGCCTGCAATCACTATTCGCATAATACGGAGCAATTAGATTGAACGGCGGCGTGGTTGCCCAGGACGGCGTTTATGCTGCCGATAATGCCTTTGGCGTCGATGCCGCAAATGGCTTTAAGCTGGGCCACGGTGCCCTGCGGAATGAATTTGTCGGGGATGCCGAGGCGTGTCACCTGCACCTGCGGATGGTGCTCGGCAAACCATGATGCCACGAGCGAACCGAATCCTCCGGCCACCGAGCCATCCTCCACGGTTATCACCGGCACATGGAGCGCGGCGGCCTTTTCAAGCAGCGCCGTGTCGAGCGGTTTTACGAACGTGAAATGGTAGTGGGCGGCTGACACTCCGGCTTTTTCAGCTTCCATACGTGCCTGCTCGGTTTCATAGGCTATGGTGCCGGTGGAAAGCAGCACTACGTCGGTTCCTTCGGCAAGCACTTCGCCTTTCCCGATTTCGATGGCCGTCATTGGGCGTCGCCAGTCGGGGTTATGGCCGCTGCCGCGCGGATACCGTATGGCGAACGGGCCATGTTCGGTGGTTGCAGCGGTGTACATGAGGTTGCGCAATGCGATTTCGTCGCGCGGGGCTGCCACAGTCATGCCGGGCACCGAGGTGAGATAAATCAGGTCGAGTGCGCCGTGGTGGGTGGCACCGTCCTCGCCGACGAGTCCGGCGCGGTCCACGCAGAATGTTACCGGGAGCCGTGTGAGTGCCACGTCGTGCACAATCTGGTCGTAGGCGCGCTGCAGGAAAGATGAGTAAATGGCCACAAATGGTTTCAGTCCATCCTTGGCGAGGCCGCCGGCAAATGTTACGGCGTGTTCTTCGGAAATACCCACGTCGAACACACGCCGGGGCATCTCTTCTTTCAGGATGTTCATCGATGTGCCGGAGGGCATCGCGGCAGTGATGCCGACAATCTTGCTGTCGTCGCGCGCGAGTTCGAGCAGGGTGTTGCCGAAGACGTCCTGATATTTCGGCGCGGCCGGGCGCTGTCCGTTTTTGTTGCCGGAGAGAATCTCGCCGGTTTCCGGATTGAAGCGTCCCGGGGCGTGCCATGTGGCCGGGTCGAGTTCGGCAGGCGTGAAGCCCTTCCCTTTCTGGGTCTTGATGTGCAGCAGCCGGGGGCCGTTCATGTCCTTTATGTCGCTGAGCACTTTCACCAGTCCTGCTATATCGTGGCCGTCCACCGGTCCGAAATAGCGGATGTTCAGCCCCTCGAAGATGTTCTGTTCGTTCGACAGCAGCGCCTTGAGGCTGTTGTTGAAACGCATTATTTTCCCTTTCCCTTTGTCGGACACAAGTTTGAGCTTGCGCAGCACGCGGTAGATGGTGTAACGTATGTCGTTGTAGCCCTTGGATGTGGTTATGTGTGCCAGGTAGCGGTGCAGCGAACCCACATTGGGGTCAATCGACATATCGTTGTCGTTTAGGATTATAAGCAGGTTGTTGGGGGTGTTGGCGGCATTGTTGATGCCTTCGAAGGCCAGACCGCCGCTTATAGAGGCGTCGCCTATCACGGCCACCACGTTGCGGCGCGGATGCTCGTTGTTGAGCACTGTGGCCACCGCCATGCCGAGAGCGGCTGAGATGGAGTTGGAGGCATGTCCGGCGGCAAATGTGTCGTAGGGGCTTTCGTCCGGGTTGGGGAAGCCCGCGAGGCCGCCGAGTGTGCGGTTGGTGGCGAAGCGGTCGCGCCGACCGGTGAGGAGTTTGTGGCCGTAGGCCTGATGCCCCACGTCCCATACGATGCGGTCGTAGGGGGTGCGGAACACATAGTGCAGCGCAACGGTAATCTCCACCGCTCCCATCGACGATGCGAAATGTCCCGGATTGTCGCAGAGTGAGTGGATAAGGAAATCGCGGATTTCCGCGCACACCTGCGGCAGCTGGTCCACACTCAGCCGACGCAGGTCGGCCGGAGAGTCGATGCTGGGGAGCAGGGGGGCGGCAGTCTGCAGATTGCTGTTATCGTTTGTCTTGTTTTCCGTCATTGCGGATGTATTTCTTGTATAAAGGGATGAAAACGATGAATGCCGAGGCTATGAGCGGGAACAGCGACATGAGCGTGATGGGGTTACCGCTCTTTTTCAGAGCCGCCACATACCATCCGCACACCAGCAGCCATAACAGGCCGATGATGGCAAAACGCACTATGACAGACGGTTTGATGTTCATAACCGGCAATTTCTTCGTTTTCTCCACGACGTTGTGGGCTTCCACCCATAGGCATGTGCATTGCAATGCGTGGCTACCGGGCCATTTGCCGTGGTAATAAATGCAAATTTACTATTTTCCGCCGATAGCGGCAAATCAAAACGCTGCGGGAGCGGGGCCGGAATACTCTGTGTAGAAGCCGGCACTGCTCCCGCAGCGTTAGTGAGATGTCAGTTGAAGCTAATTGTGACGGGGTCGGCCGAGGGTGCGACGGTGCGTTCGGTACCGTTGGCCCGGAGTGTGACAGGGTCGGAGGGGAGCGTGGTTGCCGAGGGAGTGAGGGTGACGGTCTGCACTTTGCTGTCGCTCCACGTCATGCTGATTTCATGGCCAGTGCGTGTGCGCAGGCCGCTCACGCTGCCCGATTCCCATTGCGCGGGAATGGCCGGCAGGAGTGTGATGGTGGAGGGTGTGGACTGCACAAGCATCTCGGCCACGCCGGCGCTGCCACCGAAGTTGCCGTCAATCTGGAATGGCGTGTGTGCGTCGAGGAGGTTGGGGTATGTGCCTCCGCCACGGCGGCGGTCCGGACCTTTGTATTTGTCGGGTGTCACGAAGCGCAGCAGACGGCGGTACATCCGGTAGGCCTTTTCGCCGTCGGCAAGACGGGCAAGGAGGTTGATGCGCCATCCTGCGCTCCATCCGGTGGTTTCGGTGCCCTTTATGTCGAGCGTGCGTGCGCAGGCGGCGGCAAGTTCCGGTGTGGATTCCACCGAGATATGATGGCCGGGATAGAGGCCAATCAGATGGCTCTGGTGGCGGTGCTGCGGGTCCTTGTCGGGATATTCGTCCCACCATTCGAGCAGGCTTCCGTCGGCTTTAATCTTGTAGGGGTGCAGACGCGGCAGGGCGGCATCGATTTCGGCCACCAGCTCCTTGTCAGTGTCGAGTTCGAGCGCGGCGGCACGGGTGTCAATCAGGCATTCGCGTATCAGGGCCATGTCGGATGCCGAGCAGTGGGAGGTGGGCCAGTCGGTGCCGTCGGGGGCGATGAAGCGGTTTTCGGGAGAGGTGGAGGGGGAGGTGATGAGTTCGCCGTCGCGCTCAAACATCCATTCAAGGGCGAAACGGGCGGCTCCACGCAGTGCGGGATAATACTTTTTCAGGGTTTCCTTGTCGCGGCCGAACAGGTAGTGCTCCCAGATGTGGGTTGCCACCCAGCAGCTGCCCATGGCCCAGTTGGCCCATTCCGGCGAATCGTTGCCCATGCCGATGGGGTTGGCCATCGCCCATATGTCGGTGTTGTGTCCCAGACACCATCCGCTGTCCACACCCCAGTGATTTCTTGCGGCGTGGGTGCCGTTTTTCGACACATTAGCAGCGAACTGAAGCAACGGCATGTGGAGTTCGGGCAGATTGGTTGTCTCTGCACCCCAGTAGTTCTCTTCGAGATTGATGTTTGTGGTGTAGTTGCTGCTCCACGGCGGCAGCAGTTTTTCGTTCCAGAGGCCCTGCAGGTTGGCGGGGACGCCGGGCGTCTGTGAGCAGCTGATGAGCAGATAACGGCCGAACTGGAAGTAGAGTTCCTCCAGATCGGGGTTACGGTCGGTGTTGTCGGTGTAGCTCAGCAGTTGACGGTCGGTGGTCAGGGCCGCTATTTCCGGGGCTGTGGTGCCGAGGTCGAGTGTGACGCGGTCGAACAGACGGCGGTGGGCCTGTTCGGCACGTTGCTGCAGCTGTGTCCACGGCATCTGTGTGGCAGCTGCTATGCGGGAGGTGGCTATCTTGTTGTGGTCACGCCCCTCGGTAACGGGGTTGCGGTCAAATCCGTTGAAGCTCGTGGCGGCGGCAACGGTGAGTGTGAGATCGTGTGCGCCGGTTACCCGCAGGCTGTTGCCATCCGCGGTAACTTTCCCATCCTGTGCTGTGGCGTCCACGATGGTGGTGAAATGGATGCCGCGCTCCGGGTCGTATCTGAAACGCTTCTCCGCGTCCTCCGAATATCCGGGCATGGAGTGATAGGCAGCATAACCAGATGTCGTTATGGCGGAGCCTGCGGCAGTGGTGGTGGATCTCACCTGACTGTCGAGCGATATGGTGGCGTTGATGCCTGCCGGGTCGGTGATATGGATTACCATAACCGAGTCGGGCATCGATGCGAAATAGTTCACCGTGCGCGAGCCGGCCTTTACCGTGGCAAGGGCTTTGTGCAGGTCGAGGGTCCGGTAATAGAAACTGTCGGCCGGGGCGTTGTCGTAGGTGATGGTGAGGGTGCCGAGTGGCTGGTAGTTCTGGCAGTAATGTCCCTGCAGTAGTTTTTGCAGAGAGTCGGCCTTGGCGAACTCCTGACGGTCGATGGCCGAACGTATATCCCGGATTATCGGGCGTGGGTCGGTGGATGCAGGGGCGTTGGTTTCAGGCTCGCCTGTCCATAGGGTGATGTCGTTTAGCGAGATACGGTCGGATGTCCGTCCGCCGTAGATTGCGGCACCCTGAGTGCCGTTGCCTATCACGAATGTCTCCTCGAAATATTTGGCAGGAGCATCGTATTTCAGTGTCAGATTGTCGGCATGCGCGGACACGGCCGTCAAGCCCGCTGCCACAAGCCACAAAGCAGATGTTTTCATGTTCTGGTAAGAAATGTTAGATTGGTCAACGCAAAGATACAAAATTTACCTTAAATTTGCATGAGCCTGTGTTGTCCGGAATGCTTTATGGTTTACCGGCATAAAGCCTGTTCCGGACTGCAACGCTTGCCCGATGCATGATAAATATAGACTGTATGCAACAAAGTTGATGCAAATCAGGTTGTATTTATGGAGATGATAAATGTTAACCGCGCCTTACGCGCAATTTAGACACTGAATTTATGAGACTTGACGGACGACGGCAGAGCAACAATGTGGACGACAGGCGCGGAAGGCGCCTGAGCGGAGGCAAACTTGCCGGTGGAGGGATTGTAGCTGTCATTGTGGCAGCGGTTTTTGCATGGATTTCGGGCGGAAACCCATTGGAGGTGCTTACCAATCAGGGTGGGGCGCTCCTTTCGGGCGATGCCACGGAACAGACATATACACCTTCGGCCGAAGATGAAGAGCTGGCAGTGTTTGCCAAGCAGATTCTTGCGGGAACGGAGGATGTGTGGGGCGAGATTTTCAAGCAGAACGGCCTGACCTACCGGCCGCCCAAGCTGGTGCTGTTCACCGATGCCGTGCAGAGCGGTTGCGGAGGTGCCACTTCACAGACCGGTCCCTTCTATTGTTCGGCCGACGAGAGCGTTTATCTCGACCTCTCGTTTTTCAAGAACATGAGGCGGCAGCTCGGTGCCGACGGCGATTTCGCCTACGCCTATGTGATCGCGCACGAGGTGGGGCATCATGTGCAGCATCTGCTCGGCACGCTCGACAAGGCCCATGATCAGATGGGCCGTGTGAGCGAGACGGAGGCCAACCGCATAAGTGTGCGCCTGGAGCTGCAGGCTGATTTTTATGCCGGGGTCTGGGCAAACAACGACAACCGGCGTTTCAATTCGCTCGAGGCCGGCGACATCGAGGAGGCGCTTGATGCAGCCTCGAAAATCGGCGACGACTATCTGCAGAAAAAAGCTCAGGGTTACGCGGTGCCCGATTCGTTCAACCACGGCACCTCGGAGCAGCGCGAGCGATGGCTGCGGAAAGGCCTGTCGACCGGAAATCCCTCGCAGGGCGACACATTCTCACCGTCATATTCCGCTCTTTGAGGTCTCAGGCGCGCAAACAGCAAACAGCGTCTGAATTGAATTCCTATCACGCGAACAGCATCTGAATTAAATAAAACAACCGGGGCGGCGCACCACATCTGGTGCATCGCCCCGGTTGTTGGGTTGCTATGCTGTCCCGGCGTTATGCGTTGTAGAGGGGCATGTCGGCGGGTTTCACAGTGGCGATGAAAGTGGTGTGCTTGGCCACATCGGCAGCAGCGAGGTTCACATACACCTTGGCGCTGCGTGTGAGCGATGCGCTCTCGTAGCGTGATGCGTCGGTGATGAGGAGATAGCTCATTACCAGGTCGCCGGCCATTTCAACCAGATGGCGTGCCATGAAGTCGGTATAGGCGGGATCGTTGGTTTCGTGAACGGCCTTGACGGCTTCCTCATATTTTGCAACGAGACCGTCGACAACGGCTTTCTGTGCTTTCAGCTCGTCGGATACGGGCATTTCGGCATAGTTGGCTATGAGCTGCGAGTATGTGCCGGTGAAGACGTGGCGGATGGCTGCCACAACCTGAAGCTGTGTTGTGCCTTCGTAGATGGAGGTGATGCGGGCGTCGCGGTAGATGCGTTCGCAGGCATAATCCTTCATGAAGCCCGAACCGCCGTGAATCTGGATGCAATCGTAGGCGTTCTGGTTGCAGTATTCGCTCGAGAGGCCCTTGGCCAGCGGAGTGCAGGCGTCGGCAAGCTTGTTGTAGAGCTTCATCTCCTTGCGCTCGTCGGGAGTGAGTGCGCGGTCGCGTGCGATATCCTCGTAAGCCTTGTAGAGATCCACGTAGCGTGCGGTTTCGTAAAGGAGGCAGCGCGATGCGTCGAGCTTGGCCTTCATTGTGGCGAGAATATCCTCAACAGCGGGGAACTCGATGATGGCTTTGCCGAACTGCTTGCGGTCGGTGGCATATGCCAGAGCCTCGCGGTAGGCGATTTCGCTCACGCCGACACTCTGTGCGGCGATGCCCAGACGGGCGCCGTTCATCAGGGCCATTACATATTTGATAAGGCCGAGGCGGCGCGATCCGCAAAGCTCAGCTTTGGCGTTCTTGAACACAAGTTCGCAGGTGGGGCTGCCTTTGATACCCATCTTGTTCTCGATACGGCGGACGGTAACGCCGCCGTCGCGCTTATCATAGATGAACATCGACAGGCCGCGACCGTCGCGGGTGCCCTCTTCACTGCGGGCAAGCACGAGATGTATGTCGCTGTCGCCGTTGGTGATGAAGCGCTTGACACCGTTTAGGCGCCATGTTCCGTCAGGCTGCTCGGTTGCCTTGAGCATTACGCTCTGGAGGTCGGAACCTGCATCAGGCTCGGTAAGGTCCATCGACATGGTCTCGCCGTTGCAGACGCGGGTTATATAACGCTGTTTCTGATCTTCGTCGGCAAACTCATAGATCGTCTCGGCGCAGTCCTGAAGGCCCCAGAGGTTTTCGAAGCCTGTGTCGGCACGGCTGACGATATCAGCGGCCATGATATACGGAGTGATCGGGAAATTCAGTCCACCGAAGCGGCGCGGCATTGCCATGCCCATGAGACCGGCCTTGCGGCACTTGTCGAGGTTCTCGACAGTTCCCGGAGCATATTCGACGTGTCCGTCGACAACCTTCGGGCCTTCCTGATCGACTGATTCGGCGTTTTCAGCAATTGTAGTTCCGCAGACGTCGCCGACGATATCGAGCACGCGGTCGTAGCTGTCGATGGCGTCTTCGTAGTCCATGGGAGCATAGTCATATTTCTCGGCGTCGGTATAGTCGCGCTCCTTGAGGGCGACTATCTTGCGCATCAGCGGATGGGTCAGATGATGCTTCAGCGCCGGGTTGTCGGTATAAAAATTAGCCATGGCTTATTTATTTCGAATTTTTCTTGTAGTACTTGATAAGTTTCGGCACAACATCTTCAACCGTGCCTGTGATGACAACGTCGGCGATCTTGTTGATAGGAGCGTCGGGATCGTTGTTGATAGAGATGATCATTGCGCTCTCCTGCATTCCGGCAATATGCTGGATCTGACCTGAGATACCGCAGGCGATATAGAGTTTCGGACGCACTGT
>UQER01000040.1 GCA_900540205.1 uncultured Porphyromonadaceae bacterium
CCTGCACACCCGACGGTGCTTTTTTCACTTGTTGGATCCGATACGGCAATGTGCTGCAGCTGCCGTATCAAAGCTCCATTTTGCGCAGTTTCGACAGATACTGCGGGGTAACGTCAAGATATGATGCAATCACTTTAAGCTGCACCTGATTGAGGATTTCAGGACGGTTTTTCAGGAACGACACGTAGCGCTCCTTGGCCGAGCCTGCAATCAGACGGTTCTTCATTTCGAAAATGAACAGATGGCACTGCGCCATGCTCAGGCACCACTGCGCAAACTCATGCGATGTGGCCACAAGCCTGTCGAACACCTCTTTTTTCACACAAAGGATGCGCGTGGGGCTGCAGGCCTCGATGGTGTAGAACGACCCACGGCCGAAATAATACGGATGATAGGAAATCAGCATGGTTCCCGCCTGGGAGAAAAAAGCTGTCTTTTCGCGGTTTCCATTCCAATACCAGTGCCGGGCAATGCCTTCGATTATGAAATATATATTGCCGTCAATATCTCCGGCCTTTATTATCGCCTCTCCTCTGGCCAGACGGCGCGTAACCCCGGTGTCGAGCAACGCATCCATGACTTCGTCGCTAAGGGAAAATGTGCACTCCAACCGCAGGAGCTGTTTAAGCGACTCTTTTTCCGATTGCGTGAGCCTGTTCATCTATGGTATTTTTTAGAATATTTATGTGTTTTGCAACAAAATTAAGCAAAAAAGCCGAAAACCGCAACGAAAACGGCACTAATTACTTGAAACTTCTCCATAAACCTTGTATTTTATTGCGGCCTTTTGCTCCAACACAACAGCTACTTACGGCATTTTTTCAATGAAATCACCTCGGAAACGAGCACAAGAGCAACATCATAACAAGAATACCGTACATTTTGCAACCGGCGCATATATCAAGCCACCATACCGCCAGACGCAGCCATCTCAGCACTTTCATCGCGTTATAAATAACCCCGTCATTACCCCTGTAACAACAAAAGCCGCCCTGCGTGGAGGCGGCTTTTGTCAATTTCATATCGGAATTCCCTATCAGATCTCGATTAACGAAACGGATCCGGAGAAATCACATGTCACAGTGTGGGGTGTAGAGGCATTGTCGTAGAGTTTCACGCGCATTTTCACTTGATTCCACGAAACGACATCCTCGAGTATCTCCACTTCACCGCTCACCAGAGGCGCCTTTGTGGAATAATCCAGCGTAAGCCAACATCCCCCATCAAGAATAACCTGATCGCCCATGACTTTGAATGCCGGACATGCGCCTAATTTCAGTGTCGACAGGCTGCCGTCTGTGCGGCTGAACACTTTGTACGTGCCCTTCGGCAACAGAACATCCGGATATGCCACGCGGTCAACCACAAGCGCCACATCAAGGCAGTCCTCATAATTTGCATCGCCATACAGCGAGAACATATAATAGTCAAGGTTCGGGAAATCAGCGAAATACTTCTTGTAGTTCGTCACATAAGCCTCGGTGGCCAGCGGAGTGAACGCACAGTTTTCGGTGAGGCCGCTTTCAGGAAGAGGAAGGTCCTCGGCCGACGGTTTCTCGTCAGACTGGTTGATCACCACCATCGGGCCATCATACTTGAACTCCAGCACATTGCCGTCGGCAAGCTTCAGCATGCCTGTTAATGTGTACTGCGAGCCGTCACGCTTCACGGTGAACGAGCCGTCGGTGATGAATGTGTAGGTGTCGTTCTCGGCAAGCATGTCGGGACGCTGGAAGATCAATGAACCGGCAGGAACCTCCTGACCGCCCGACGATACATGCACGCCGGGATAGAACTTGAACGGCTCGATTTTGTCGGCTGCCCCGAGAGTATAGGTACCCTCGGCAATCTGGATGTCCTTGATGTCGGTCACCAGCGGTGTGGTCATATCGAGGTACATCATATCGAGCGGGGGGTTCTCGTTCATTATATCCTTTGTGGAGAACTGGATCTGGAAGCTGCCGCAACCGTCGAGCGTACCCAGATACACGGGCGACGCACTGATATAGGTTTTGCTGAGCACCTGGCCTTCGCCGGTGATGTCGGTGACGCCTTCGGGGAGCTTGAATGCCGCATAATCCACATCGGCCACATTGTATTTAGCCACGACCTGATTGCCCTTGATGAGATACATGGTCTCCTGAGCCGATCCGGCCAACGCCACAGCTGCAAGCGCAGTTAAGAGTATATATTTTTTCATTGCGTTTAAATTTCTGTGTTTTTTAGTGTTATTTCTTGATTATCTTGACGGGATATTTGCCAACGCGCACAATCATCATGCCGGGGGCTACATCCGACAGGTCGAGCTGCACGGTGGTGTCGGCGGCGCGGGTTTGCCTTACAAGGATGCCGTTGAGGTCATACACCGCGATTTCCGTGCCGGCTTCCACACCTTCGATGGTAAGCGGTCCGGCGGTAACCGAAGGATAAACGGCAACTTCACCCTTTGCGATGAGATCGGCAATGCCGGATTTTGGCGAACCGATAAGAATGCGGTTGATGTCGTTGTAAGGCATCGCCTTGCTCTGTCCGGCCGTACCGGTGAGCGTTACCTCGGTCGTCCCGAAGTCTATGCGCGAAACCTCGCTCAGAGCCAGCTCGTAGGTCGAGCCGTCCTTGCCAAGCATCACCACCGCTTGCTCCTGGGCTATGGCCGCAGCCGGCATCAAAGCCAGCACCGACGCCATTACCGCCTTTTTCAGAAATTCAGGAATGGGATGTTTCATAATAATAAGACTTTATATGATGATATGATTCTATTTTCCCGGACGATGCACTCAGACTGATGAAGAATGAATACCGAACGCGAAAGGCCTGTTTCACCGAAAATATTTAATTTTTTCGTGGCCTTAAGTTGTGTTACACTGCCAAAATTAATTGTTGCCCGCGAAACCTTAATTAATGTAGATTAATAAATGCAAACGCGCGAAAAAATTTTTTAGCCAGCCGGTCAAAAAGCATACCTCGCCACTGCAGGCAACGTAAACATCGCCGCTCCACAGCAGGCAAGGTGGTATGTGACCGGGGTCAGAGTTTCATTTTCCGCAACTTGGAGAGATATTGCGGGGTGACATCGAGATATGAAGCTATAATTTTAAGCTGCACCTGATTCAGAATGTCGGGCCGGTTCTTCAGGAATGAGATGTAACGCTCCTTGGCAGTGCCGGCTATGATCCGGTTCTTCATCTCGAAGAAAAAAATCTGGCACTGCGCCATGCTCAGACACCAGTTGGAAAAATCATGATATTCGTTGACAAAACGGTCGTAAATATCTTTTTTAATGCACAGAATTCTGGTAGGGCAGCATGCCTCGATGCTATAGAACGAGCCTTTGTTGAAATAGTATGAATGATAGGAAATCAGCATGGTGCCCGACTGCGAGAAGAAAGCCGTTTTCTCGCGGTCGCCGTTCCAGTACCAGTGCCGCGTGATTCCCTCGATGATGAAATAGATATCGCGGTCCACGTCGCCGGCATTGATCAGCGCCTCGCCTCGTTCCAGATTCCTCACCGTACCGTTGCCGAGAAACTTTTCCATGACCTCCTCGTTGAAAGCATGATTACTTTCATCCTTCAGCAGCCTTATCATCCGGCGTCTCTCCGGTTCAGTGAGTCTGTTCATCCGCGGCACGTTTGGTTTATTCTGCAAATATACGAAAAATATTCGGCTAAACATAATAGGCGGATGCAGTTCACAGCATATGTGAAGTGCACCCGCCTTACGGGGATGAAACGAACTCAGTTGCGCTCAGAAACCCTTTGCCAGAGCCGGACGGCTACGGAATTCAGAATCGCGCAGTTTGGCGAATGCGCGGAGATATTTCCGGATAGACGAAACCATCTCCTGCGTTTCCTGAAGCATATTGACATACACATACAGAACCGACAGTGCGGAAGTGTCGCCGTCACGCAGCTGGTCGTGCGCGCGGTGGTACGTGTCCGACACGATATCCTTGATTTCATCGCAGTGAGCCCGCAGCTCACTGATGGCATCGATATCTCCCGATTTCATCAGCGCCAGCGTGTCGTTGAACAATTGGCATATGCGCGTCCTCATCAGTTCGTACTCCTCGGCGTAACGTGCAGGCAGCGGAAGGAAATTGTTTTCCACATGCTCTTTGCACACTTCGTTGATGCGCCGGAGATTGTAAAGGATGTTCATGCAGAGGTTGTTGCTGAGATAGAACCACGTGCTTTTCTCTATGGCCATCTCACGTGTGAGGTGACGCAGACAAAGCGTCTCTTTCCTGCGGGCGTTCTTGAGCACGGTCTTCTGTTTTGCCAGACTTGAATCCACCTTGTTCAGAACGCCTGCATTCTCGGATATGAATGCCGCGGTAATGTCCATGTACTTCTCTTCGGCATAAGTAAAAAACTTGTATTGCTGTTCGGTGATATACATCATCATCAGCGGCCAGGTCTGAGTTTTATCCTGAGTGGAGATTATGGTCTGGAACATGGCATCGTCGCTTTCGGCTGTGTTTTTGCTGCTGAAACGCCGGTTGCTGCGAATGATCAGCACAATGGTCAGAACAGCGATGAGCAGCATGACCCACTGTCCCCCGAAATGCATCAGAGCCACAATCACTCCCGCGCCGATGAATGCCGCCCCGGCAGTTATGAACCATCCGCCGATCACGGATATGACTCCGGTGATGCGGAACACCGCACTTTCACGCCCCCACGAGCGGTCGGCCAGCGATGTACCCATAGCCACCATGAATGTGACGAATGTGGTGGAAAGCGGCAGTTTCAGCGATGTGCCGAGCGCTATGAGCGCGGCGGCAAGAACCAGATTCACCGATCCGCGTATGAGGTCGAACGCCGCACCCTGATCCATGATGGTCTCGTCGACATTAAACCGCCGCGCGAACCATTGGCGCACACGCAACGGGGTGACACGGCGCACCCAGGCCAGAACGGACAGTGTCCACCTCACAAGCCTGCGCGCTATGCGGGAGGAGCCGAACATCTCGTCGCCTCCCTGCTGGCTGCCAAGCCCGATCTCAGTCTTGGTGACATTACGCGCTTTCTTGGATGTGGCGAGCGACACAACCATGATGGCACCTGCCCCAATGAGGATATAGAAAGGTGTGTTGGCCGAACTGTTTAGCGAGCCCATAAGGAAACCGTGTGCGTCGCCCCCGCCATTGGCCACGTAATCCTGAAACGAAGCAAGGCCGCTCAACGGCACGCCGATGAAATTCACGAGGTCGTTGCCGGCAAACGCCATTGCGAGTGAGAAAGTGCCCATGAGCACAATCACCTTGAGAACATTCACATGCAGGAAGTGCAACAGCTGCATCAGGATTGTGAAGAATGCGAAACATCCCGCTATTATCACGGCGGTGTGGCCGCTGATCCAGGCCTTGACCTCCGGAGTCATGAACGTGAGGTCCTTGGCACCCTTGATAAGCAGGAAATAAACTATCGCCGTGGCGCATATGCCGCCGAAAATACCCACCTTCCATTTGAGCCGGCTGCGGTAGTTGAAGGAGAAAATCATGCGCGACAGGAACTGCACCACCGTACCGAAAAAGAACGCTATGGCCACCGACAGGAATATGCCGAGAATCACCGACAGGGCTTTTTCAGTGTTGAGCAGATCATTGAATCCCAAATCAATACCACCGGCCATTTTTATTATGGCCACCACAAACGTGGCGCCAAGCAACTCAAATACCATCGACACGGTGGTGGACGTGGGCATCCCGAGTGTGTTGAACACATCCAGCAGTATGATGTCGGTCACCATCACCGCCATAAAGATGCAGATCAGGTCGTAGAACGAAAAATGCTCCGGCCTGAAAATGCCATGCCTGGCAATATCCATCATCCCGTTGCTCATTGCCGCGCCGATGAACACGCCTATTGACGCAACAATCAGAATTCTCTTCAGCGATGCCGCTTTCGACCCTATCGCCGAATTCAGGAAGTTCACAGCATCGTTGCTAACACCTACCGACAGATCGAACACCGCCAGCAGAAAGAGAAAAATCACTACACAGAGAAACAGTATTTCCATACGTTTTATCAATTACTTCTACTTTGGTAGAACAAAGTAACGGATAAAACATTTCAAAAATGTTTCATAAATCTTAACCTTTTATTAATGTTCTCACCTCCCCCGCCTGACGCCAGACGCTTTATGGCGCACATTCGATGTGTATGTATTGCCCGACAGACATATCAACTGCGCTTTGTGTCAGGATGTTTCAACAAGGTTATCCGGAACAGCAGCCCCCCGCCGGGCCGGTTCTCGGCCGTCACCGTCCCGCCATGCATCATCACCGCATTCTTGACTATGGCAAGCCCGAGACCTGTGCCACCGGCTGCGCGGCTCCTCCCTTTATCAATGCGGTAGAACCGCTCGAACAGTCTTGGCAAATGTTCGGGAGGCACACCGGTGCCGTTGTCGGAGAATGAAAGGACAATCCGGCTGCTGTCCTCGCTTTCAAGGCCAATCCTTACAGCACTGCCCCCGCTATAAGCCATGGCATTATCCGTCAGGTTATTGAACACGGCCTCAAGCAATGACGGATTACCGGTCATGCTCAAATTGCCCGTGACATTGTTCTCTATGACCATCCCCTTGGCCTGGGCAAGCATCTGCTTCTCCTCTACCACCCCGGCTATGATTCCGGCAAGGCTCAAAGGCACCTTTTCTATTGACCGGCATCCGTCGTCCATACGCGTGATCAGCGACACATCGGCAAGCAGGCGCTGCAGACGCTCGGTGTTCGACAGGCACCTGCGCAGAAACAGATCCCGCTTCTCCTCTCCGAGATTTTTATGATAAAGCATGGTCTCGACGCATATCCTGATTGACGCCACCGGCGTTTTCAGCTCATGGTTGATATTGTTGGTGAGCTGTTTCTTTATCCGTTCTTTCTCAAACTGCTCGCGCAATGCCATGCGGTGCTCCCTGTCCCTGTCGGCATAAGCCTGCTGCAGTCGGGCATACAGCCGGACAATGTGATTCGAAATCGCGCCGAACTCATCGTTGGGGAATGGCTCGATATCCGAAATCCGCGTCCCCTCTTCAACTTTTTCGGCGAAACGGTTCAGGCGCAACAGATGCTGTCCGATGCGCCGGGTGGCAAAATATCCGAAAACGCACATGGTGATGGAGATGCACCCCATCACCCACAAAAAGCGGTAATCGGCCCGCAACAGGGCGCTCAGCGACACGGAATACGGTAAAGCCGTCCTGACAATGTAGCCGTCGTCGCCTCGGGTTGCCGAATAAAAATAATCGTTGCCGGTGCTTTCACTATGCCGACGAAGCGTGTAACCCGACTTGTTAAGAATCGCCTGCCGTATTTCCGTACGGTCAAGATGATTGGTATGCGGAAGAGAATCTATCGAGTTGTCATAGACCACTTCACCACCGACTGTTATGACGCTCACACGCAGATCGCCGGAGGGGACAAAGGCTGTCAGATTGATGTCGGGCACATCATGCCCTTCCTTGAGTTGCTCGAGAATGTAGGTGTTGATGAGCTGCAGCTTCGTGTTCAGTTCCCCGGCCTTGAATTCCTTCTCGCGTCCGTACTGAAACACCACAAAGCACCCGACCAGCAGGACGGAATAGCCGAGAAGCCATAAAAAAAGTCGCTGGGGGTATGTGATCTTATTCAACGAATCCATAACCATAGCCGAAACGGGTAACTATATTCTTACCGTACTCGCCTATTTTCTGACGGATGCGGGTCACGTTTACATCCACCACCCTGTCGAGCACCACCACCTCGTCGGGCCAGATTTCGCTGAGAAGTTCCTCACGTGAATAGACGCGCCCCCGGTTCGAGAGCAATTTCCACAGAATCTCAAACTCTTTGCGGGGCATTTTCACAGATTTTCCGTCGACCACGCACGTGCGGTTGCGCAATGAAAGCACCAGCCCTTTATATGCAACCTCGTCGCAGACGGCAGTCGGCTGATGGCCGGGGGCCGACGTGCGGCGCAACACCGTACGTATTCTTGCCAGCATGGCATTCAATGAATAGGGTTTGGTGATGTAATCGTCCGCGCCGAGGTCAAGGCCTTGTATCATGTCCTCCTCTGCGTCCTTGGCCGTGCAGAATATGATAGGCACAGATGCCGTGGCCGGATTCGCCCTGACTATTTTGGCCAGCTGCAGTCCGGAGATTTCCCCCATCATGATATCCAGAAGAATCAGATCATAATCCGAGAGATTACGTGTGAGTGCCTCTTCGGCGCTGTACGCCGTATCCACCACATATCCCTCACTCTCCAGATTGAATCCGAGAGTGTCGCACAATGTCTCCTCATCATCCACTACAAGAATACGTTTGCCTGTTTCCATTTTGCGCGATAAGTCTGATTAAGAAATTAAAAAAGCGCAACATGCCGAGTTTTAGCACATTGCGCTTTACACATGTACACCCATGGGGAGTCGAACCCCAATCGTTGGAACCGGAATCCAATATTCTATCCATTGAACTATGGGTGCATTTCAACATTGCAAAGGTAAGAAATTTTTTCTTAGAGAGCGCTATTTTTCACCGGAATTTCATTTGGCTCCGTAAGCTGCACTGCGGAATGCCTTTGCATTTGCAAGATGGGCACCGTAGGAGGCGGTGAAATCGTGATAACCCGATCCGTCAGGGCGGGCACACATGTAGATGTAATCATGGGCGGGTGCCTGGAGAACCTGATCGAGAGTACGCGCCTCGGGATAACGGATTATGCCCGGTGGCAGCCCGTTGCGGCGGTATGTGTTGTAGGGTGATTCCACTTTCAGCATCTCGCCGGTGATGCGGCGCGCTGCAAAATCGCCTGTAGCGAATTTCACCGTGGGATCGGCCTGCAGCGGCATGCCGCGTTTGAGCCGGTTGAGATACAGCCGGGCAATCTTCGGGCGTTCGTCGCGCCGGTTGCTCTCCTCCTCCACTATGGACGCGAGTACGGACACCTGCAATGGCGAGAGGCCGAGAGTGTCGGCCTGCCGTTTGCGTTCGTCGGTCCAGAACTTTCGGTAATTGCTGCGGATTTTGGCAATCAGCTCGGCCGGCGTGGCAGTCCAGTAAACTTCGTAGGTGTCCGGGAGGAACTCGGCCTGCAGCTGTTCCTGACTGATATGTTCTTCACCGGCCATGCGCACGCATTCCGCCTTGAATTCATCAGTAGAGAAATCCATGCGCGAGGCAATCAGTTCGGCCAGTTGCGGGGCTGTGCGTACGTTGTTGAACGTAACCCTGACAGGGGTCTGCCGCCCCTGCCCTATCCTCCTGGCCACCTGCCATGCCTTCTCGCCGGGTTCTATGCGGTAGGCGCCATGCGATGCCTCCACGTCGCCGTTCCAAAGGTTGGCCACCGTGGAGCCGAAACCGTTGCCGAGCGCCGCCCGTATTGAATCCTTGGCCTGCTCTACTGTGGCTGAACGAGGAATGCGTACCCACGCGGCCTCCTCGCCGGGGTAGCCTGCCGACATGCGGGTGAAATACCACACCCCCCATGCCATCACGGCCAGGGCAATCACGGTTATTACCTTGCGGCGCGTACGGCCACGCTGCGGTGCCGGCGTATTATTCTGTTCTGTCATATGCAATGATGGATGCGGCGGCATACGGTTACGTCGCATCCGCGGCAAAGTTAATGAAATTTCCCGATTGACGTCTCAGCGGACGGATGAAAAAGCCGGAATCATACGCAGCCATTTCCGATAGCCGAGCAACGATACGATGGTATAGGCCGTGTAAAGGCCGGCATAAAAATATATCCCTTTGTAGATGTAGAGCGCCACGCACACCACGTCCACAATGAACCACACCAGCCATTGCTCGGCAATCTTGCGCGCCATCATCCACATTCCCACAATGCTCAGGGCGGTGGTGAAGGCGTCGGCATAAGGCACTGTTGAGTCGGTGAATGCAATCAGAATCCATGCGAGCAAAGCCCACAGCAAAGCCGCCACCACGGCCAGTGTGATGCCCACACGCAGTGTGAGGCGGCTCACAGGCAGCTCCTGCTTAGTCTTTTTCCGGAAATTGAACGTCCACGCCACATAGCCGTAAACGGCCATCACAAGATAGTAGATGTTTATTCCGAAATCGGCGTAAAGACCCTTGGTGAAATACACCCACATGGAAATCATCGGCATCACTATACCCACCAGCCACACAAGCGGGTTGGCATGATACTCGAACCACAGGTAACACAGTCCGGTGAGAAGTCCGAGCAGCTCTATACAGCGTGCCGGAGTGAAAAAATCGATGACAGCTTCCATAAAAGAATCAGAACTGCAGGTTGACCGTGGCCATTACATTGGTTGTGGCCTGGGCTGAGTAACCCGCATAGCGGTAAATCTCAGGCTTACCGGACTCACCGATAGTGTAGCCGGCTCCGGCATACCCGTTGTTGAAGTATTTTTTGTTGAACAGGTTATAGACCGAGAAGCCTACGCGCATGGATTTAACCGACAGAATATTGCGGAACGTGTAGCCCAGATGCAGGTTGCTCACGCAATAAGAGGGCAATTCGGCCTCGGCCGAACGGGCATTGTTCATGAACTGGCGCCCCACATACTGGGTTTCAAGCGAAGCATCGAATCCTGCGACATTGAAATTAAACGCGTTGTGAAGGGTGAAATCGGGCGAAAAAGCGATGGGAGTGTCGCCGCAAGGGATGGCAATGGGGTTGTCCCACTCATCTTCGTAAATCATCTCCACGAAATCCTTGATACGATTGCGCGACAGGGTGAAATTCAGCTGCCAGTCAAACCATTTCACCGGCTTGAGCATCGACTGGAACTCCACACCCATACGGTAGGAACTGTGCACGTTGGTCGACTGCGGATTGCCCGTATCTGAGAGTTGCCCGGTGAGCACAAGCTGGTTACGGTAGTCCATATAATAGAGGTTCACGCCGAGAGTGAACAGGCGGTGGGAGTAGGTGTAGCCCAGTTCATAGTCGAACAGACGCTCGGCAGTGGGATATTCGTGCGGTTTGGCATTAACGAAATTGTCGGCCGTAGGCTCTTTGTGAGCCACACTCCACGACGCGAAAGCCCTGTGGGCGTCGCGCTCGAAGTTTATGCCGGCCTTGGGGTTGAAGAAATTCCAGTTGCGGCAGAATGCCAGTGGTGCCGGTGCGTTAAGTTCATAATCCCAATAATCGGCGCCCCCGTCGATGGTGTAATGTATATGGCGCATCTGGAGGTCGGCAAAAACCGAAAGATTGCTTGTCAGATCGTAGTTTCCGCGAAGATAGATGTTGGCATCCGTCTTGCGTCCCGTAAAATCATAATAACGCTGTTTGGGATCGATGGGGCCGACATAGTTGCGCACCCAGGTGACGAAACCGTAATGATCGCCGTCAAACCGGTTTATGCCGCCTCCGAGCACAACGTCAAGATTATTTTTGTTGTAATTAAGAGAGAATGTACCCCCACCGAAACGGTTTGCAAGATATTTTTCCCTGACAAGATCGGATTTTTTCACCGTCTGGCCGTCTTCACCCGTAAACGGATGCAGTCCGTACTCCACAAGAGTGCGGTTGGTTTTCAACTGTGTGTAATAACCGAAATCCTTGGTGTAATGAAGCGCAACGTTAAGCCGCAGGGCGTCAGTGAGGCGCTGATAGAGCAACAGCTGGAAATGATGCTGGGTGTAACGGTCCTTCTGGTCTGGATAGAACGCACGGTTGCCGTCAGAGTCGATATAAAGTCCGCAGGGATTGTAGCGGCGCCCGTATTTCTCCATATCCTCCTTTGAGGCGTAATCCCAGGCCATATAGGTTTCCTCCTTACCGCCGAAGGCTACAAGCCTGACGGTGGTGGAAGGCGAAGTATAGGCGGCCTGACCGAAGTAGCTCCACAAGTCTGAAGTGGCGCGGTCTATGTAGCCGTCAGAACCGAGGTGACTGATGCGTGCATCAAAACTCCAGTGGTCCTTTATCAACCCGGAACCCACACGAAGGGCCTCGCGATGTGAATTGTATGAACCGTAGGCACCTGATAGATTTGCATATGCCTCATCGGAGGGGAGATCGGTGAGCATGTTGACACTCGCACCGAAAGCGGCCGAACCATTGGTCGACGTGCCTGCTCCGCGCTGCACCTGAATGTCCTTGAGCGAGGAGGCAAGGTCGGGCATATTGACCCAGTAGACACGGTGACTTTCAGGATTGTTGATAGGCACGCCGTTGACGGTTACATTTATTCGGGTTCCATCGGTGCCGCGCACCCGCATGGATGTGTAGCCCATGCCGCCGCCGGCATCCGATGTGGTTATGAGCGACGGTGTGGCCGCAAGCAGATATGGCACATCGCGCCCGTCGTTGGTCGTGGCCAACTGAGCCTTTGAGATATTGGTAAAAGCGATGGGAGTTTTAGACGTGGCCCTGTTGGCTACAATCTCGACCGAAGGCAGATTGACCACTGCGGCGGAATCCATGCTGTTTCCGACCGGAAGTTCGGCTGACACGGCAGCCGGAGCCGCCTTAGCCACGGCTGCCAGCCCACTTACGGCTGCAACCGCACACACAATGCGAATGTTCATGTTTATTTTCTCTACGCCGGCGTTACCCGGATCAGGTTCAAAGGGTATATTCTCAGCTTCCGCCCGTACGGCCGCCGGCATGCGCCGCAACCATTGCACGGGACGGGGTCGCACCCCTAATAAAAAATAGATATGTTATCTGACTGCAAAGATAAGGATTTTTGGGCGACGCAGCGTCACTCTCGCCATATTTTTTTGCACAGATAATCGCTCACAAGCGTAACCACCGAACGTGCAGGCACCGGGACATTCCCGCAGGCGTATTCACCGACATATTTCAGATTGCAGCGCGATGATGTCTCGTAACATTTGAAGCTTGACAAGCAGGAGCCGTCCGGCAGATGCTTCACGTCCACGGCCGCTGTTGCAGGAGATTCGCCGTAGTTGACTATCACGGTTACAAACCTGCCGGTAGCCTTGTCGATATAGGCAGATGACATAAGCCCATAACCATCCTCCCCGCCATGACCTGCAGCCGGAGCCAGACGCACCATGCCGGGACGCACGAAGAAACTATAGTTGCCCAGCGCCCAAAGATACTTCGACGGGAGGAAAGCACCGTCTGTCTTCCCCTCTTCCATGAAATCTGCCGTTGGTTTCTTCCACGGGTGATGAAGTGTGTCCTTGTCACCGATCCATATCAGGGCGTCCTTGTAATTAGCCTCAGACAAGGCAGTCCACGACTGCCAGGAGGACGCTTCGGCAACAGTCAGGTCGTGATGGATTACACGGGCGATATACAGGGCCAGCTCCATCCCTGTATCCCGTTGGGCGCCTCCGTCGGGATTGTCCGGATTCTGTTCCATCGGGCAGTATTCCGTCTGCCAGTAACCGTAGCCCGACGGCAAAGCCTCACGGAGCTGGCAGCGTGTGGTCACAAGGGTGTCGAGCGGCCATGTGCTCCAGTAGGAATGCCCGCTGACAATTTTCGCCACACAGTCACAATCGCCGATGTAATTCTTTCCGGTCGGAGAGAACATATCGGCTATCTGATTGTCGCGCATCGGTTTGTCAGTGTTCTTTCGGTAAAGGTAACGGATGTCCGCAGCCTCTCCGAAAACTACTTTTGTATGCGCCTTACGCCGCGACAGCTCCTGGTCAAGCATACGTATGAGTGTGGCGCACTCACTGTTGGTGGCCTGCATCCCTTCCTGGCGGCTCACCACCCATTCCCACTGAGGCTCGTTGATGGGGCTGAGATAGTCTATGTCAAGACGGCTGCACACCTCGGCCATGAAAGCGGCATAGTCGCGGTACTTATCGGGCCTTATGTTCGCATATGGTGTGTTCTCGCTGGCCCGCGCCATCCCGTTTTTGGTCATAAAGTACGGTGCTGTTATGGAGAATCCGAGAATATAAGGAACACCCCTTTCGCGGGCAGCCTTTATGAACCATTGCTGACCGGCCTGCTTCGTCCAGTCCCATTCACCATCCTGATTGAGGAAACACTCAGTGCGGCGCCAGGGCGAGGCAACCCCACTCGAATCGCCACGTTCATGGCTTCCCGAACCGATATTGAACCGCCACAGTGTCAACCCTATCCCACACGGCGAACCGGAGGCATCCGTTTCCGAACTGAACAGAAGGTCGGCTATGGCATTACGCTTTTCTTCAGGCCAGCAGCCCACATACTGCGCGCGCCAGCAGTCGGAGGCACCGAAACTGTGGATGGTCTGACGCGGGGAATCATAGTCGAAAACCAATTTTACGGGCTGGGCAGCGCATAAGGCCACCGTGCAGAACAGAAGCAGCACAATGGAAAGGGTTATTTTTTTCATGGCTCGAAAATAATTAAAGGCATGCGGAATTCCAGGGTATGATGAGTCCCTGACAATACGGTATCCGGGGTTCATGGCTGTTTGCGGAATGAACACGGGGAGTCACTTCAAAGTTACGCATAATCCGAACGATAATCAATTCACTACGCCACCATGTATCCGACAATTCACATTCTGCCCCCAGATGTTTCAACTGCTGAAACATAGGTGAAACATTTCCCCAAATTAGCCAATAAAATGCCCAAAAGCGCCAATAAAAACAGCTAAATATTAAGACAAACAACACTTATATAAGATGAAAAACGCTGAAATTAGAGCGTTAAACATCTAAATTTCAGCGTTTTACATTTTGTCGGGGTGACAGGATTCGAACCTGCGACCACCTGGTCCCAAACCAGGTGCGCTACCGGACTGCGCTACGCCCCGAAAACCTGATAACCGGCATGATGCTGCATTAAAGGACGATGCAACCACCACCTCAGTTTCAAGCACTGCAAAGGTAAATATTTTTTTGTAAACGGCAAAATGATAATCCGGCCAAATAATCAAGGCGCCGCATCGGATACCGACGCGGCGCCTTTGGTTATGTTATGATATATTATCAGTCAACTACTTCTGCATCGGGACTAATCTCCTCTGCAGTGGCGATCACGCCTTCGATGTCGTCCTTCGAGCCGACAACCAGACGCTCATACTGACGCAGACCGGTACCGGCCGGAATCAGGTGACCGCAGATCACGTTCTCCTTCATGCCCTCCAGAGTGTCGGTCTTGCCGTTGATGGCAGCCTCGTTGAGCACTTTGGTGGTTTCCTGGAACGATGCGGCAGACATGAACGACGAAGTCTGGAGTGCGGCACGTGTGATACCCTGCAGAATCTGCTCGGATGTGGCGGGCAGAGCGTCGCGCACGGTAACGGTGCGGAGGTCGCGGCGTTTGAGAGCCGAGTTCTCGTCGCGCAGCTTGCGTGCGGTGATGATCTGGCCGGGCTTGAGGTTCTCGGAGTCGCCGGCGTCGACAACCACTTTCTTACCCCAGATGCGGTCGTTCTCATCCATGAAGTCGCGTTTGTCAACAACCTGCTGCTCGAGGAATGCGGTGTCGCCCGGATCGATGATGTTCACCTTGCGCATCATCTGGCGCACGATTACCTCGAAATGCTTGTCGTTGATCTTCACGCCCTGCATGCGGTAAACGTCCTGAACCTCGTTCACGATGTACTCCTGCACGGCAGTCGGACCCATGATGTTGAGGATGTCGGTAGGTGTGATGGCACCGTCGGAAAGCGGAGTGCCGGCACGAACGTAGTCGTTTTCCTGAACGAGAATCTGCTTCGACAGGGGCACGAGATATTTCTTCTCCTCGCCGAGTTTGGAGATAACCGAGATTTCACGGTTACCGCGTTTCACGCGGCCGAAGTGAACTTCTCCGTCGATTTCGCTGACGATGGCGGGATTGCTCGGGTTGCGGGCCTCGAAAAGCTCGGTAACTCGGGGCAGACCGCCGGTGATGTCGCCGGCGCCACCGGTGGAGCGGGTAATCTTCACGAATACTTCGCCCGGTTTCACCTCCTGACCCTCCTCAAGCATGAGGTGGGCGTTAACGGGGAGTGCATATGTCTTGAGGATGTTGCCCTGGGCGTCGACAATCGATGCTTCGGGCACCTTGGTACGGTCGCGGCTTTCGATGATGATCTTCTCGCGGAGACCCGACTGCTCGTCGGCATCCACACGGTAGGTGACGTTCTCCACGAGATTCTCGTAGTGAATCTTGCCACCGACCTCGCTGACGATAACGGCGTTGAAGGGGTCCCATTCGCAAATCACGTCGCCCACCTTCACGTTCGCGCCATCCTTGAAGTAAAGTTTCGAGCCATAGGGGATGTTGGCCGAGGTGAGCATCATCTTTGTCTTGGGGTCGATGATACGCATTTCGGTCAGACGGCCGATAACCACTTCGACGGGGTTGCCTTCAGGAGTCTTCTCGTCGGTGACAACGGTGCGGAGTTCCTCGAGTTCGAGGATACCGTCGTAACGCGATGTGATTGTGGAGATGGCTGCGATGTTCGAAGCCACACCACCGACGTGGAACGTACGGAGGGTAAGCTGCGTACCCGGCTCACCGATTGACTGTGCGGCGATGACACCCACAGCCTCGCCCATCTGGACGGGGCGGTTGGTGGCAAGGTTGCGGCCGTAGCACTTGGCGCAGACACCGTGTTTCGACTCGCAGGTGAGCACAGAACGGATCTCTACGGATTCGATGGGGGAAGCGTTGATGCGGTCGGCAGCAGCGTCGTTGATCTCCTCGCCTGCCTTGACGATAGTCTCACCGGTGGTGGGATCGATGATGTCGTGAACCGATACACGACCCAGGATGCGCTCGCCGAGCGATGCCACAACCTCGTCGTTGTTCTTGATTTCACGGCATACCAGACCACGCAGGGTTCCGCAGTCCTCCTCGCGGATAATCACGTCGTGGGCCACGTCGACCAGACGGCGGGTCAGATAACCGGCGTCGGCGGTCTTCAGGGCGGTATCGGCCAGACCCTTTCGGGCACCGTGGGTCGAGATGAAGTACTCAAGCACGCTCAGGCCCTCCTTGAAGTTCGCCAGAATCGGGTTCTCGATGATCTGGCCGCCTTCGGCACCGGCTTTCTGGGGCTTGGCCATAAGGCCACGCATACCGGCCAGCTGACGGATCTGGTCTTTCGAACCACGGGCACCCGAATCGAGCATCATGAACACAGGGTTGAAGCCTTTCTGGTCGGCGCTGATCTGTTTCATCAGAGTGTCGGCCAGACGGGCGTTGACATGTGTCCATATATCGATTATCTGGTTGTAGCGCTCGTTGTTGGTTATGAAGCCCATCGCATGGTTCTGGAGAACCTCCTGAACCTGCTCGTAGCCTTCGCGCACATATTCTTCTTTCTCCTTCGGAATGAGCACGTCGCCGAGGTTGAACGAAATTCCCCCCTTGAAGGCCATGTAGTAGCCGAGGTTCTTGATGTCGTCGAGGAACTGGGCCGAACGCGGAATACCGCACGACTTGATGACGCGCGAGATAATCGTGCGCAGCGATTTCTTCGACAGAATCTCGTTGACATAGCCGATCTCTCGGGGAACATAGTGGTTGACAAGCACGCGGCCAACCGA
>UQER01000041.1 GCA_900540205.1 uncultured Porphyromonadaceae bacterium
AACTCTCTTTATTTGATGTTTTCTAAACTAACGCGATTTTATCGCACCAGTAGTATTTTGACTATAATGATGAAACTCCACATATACCTCCTGCGTTCCGGCCTCTATGCGGCGGCAGCCATGATGGCCGCTGCCTGTTCGGGCGGCAGTTCCGACGAGCCTGCCGTTCACCCCGGCATCGACCCGGCAGGCAAGGCCATGAGCTTTGCCATTTCCGATGCAAACCTGCCGCTGGGTGCTTCGGCCGCATCGCGCGCCCAGATCACCGGCGACGGCCTCACGGAATTCACCGTCTGGGCATCGATGCGCTCCATAGCCGACAACACGAATCCCGGCGCGTGCAGCCCAGTGTTCTCAACCGGCGAGCCTGCCTCACCCACCGACTTCGTAACCGTCGGCAAGGATGCCGACGCATGGAACTATGCCGACGGCAACCAGAACATGGCCTACTGGCAGAACCAAAGCTTCTACTCGTTCGCCGCTTTTGCCGCAGCCTATCCGGCCGGCACATCCGATGCCGACAAGGTGACTCCGGTTTTCGCCGCCAACGGCCACACTGACATGGAGGGACACAACCACCATCTCACCATCACCGGATTCAACGGCACCCGTAGCGCCGACCTCATCTACGCCACCGAGACACGCATGGTGGAGGACCTCGACGCCGACACCGGTCCGGTGAGCCTCACATTCCACCACATCACATCGCGGCTGCAGATTGTGGGACGCGTGGACCCGCTGCTCGTCACCGACGGGCGCCCCAACCCCACTGTCACCGTCACCTCCATCACGCTGTCGGGCATGGACACTCAGGGTGCATGGAACGGAAGCGCCTTCGATCCCGCCGCATCTACCGACTACTCTTGGACATCGTCGGCCCCCGGCACCTACGCCACCAATTCCACCCCGTTCAGTGTCGGCACAGGTGAGCCCACCGACCTCTTCAACCCTGCCGCCAACCCCGACGGCACCGACATTCTGATGATTCCGCAGGACATCCCAGCCGAATCGGTTGTCACCATCACCTACCGTCACAACGAGGGCGACGACACGGCACAGCACACCGTAACGCTCAACCTCTATGAGGCCACAGTGGCCATCGGCGCAGCCCACTGGCTCCCCGGCCGCTCCTATCGCTACACGGTGAACTTCGGCGCCGCCGATTACATCCTTTTTGACGCACCCACTGTGGAGCAATGGGACTATCAGACAGGCGGCAACATCATCGTGCAGCCCACCAACTAAGCCTCCCCGACTGCCACCCCGACCACACATCCAGCAAAATCACACAACAAGCATGAAACGATATATATCCCCCCTCATATTCCTCGCCCTTCCGGGCCTGGCGCTGCTCACCGGCTGTGCGGCCGACGGCAACGAGCCCCCAATGCCCGAGCCCGACCCCACACAGAGCATCGTGTTCGGGCAGGCAGCCGCCTCCGGAGGCATCGACTCGCAGAAGCAGGCGTCGACGCCGTCGCGTTCCACCCTCCTCAACGCCCTTCCGGAGGGAGCGCAGGCCAGGGTCTACGGCTATTGCGTGCCGCTGTCGGTGAGCCTAAACGCCGACCCGGCATCGGCCACACTGCCCTGGGTGCAGAAGGCCAACTATTCCGTGCCCGATGTGTTTCCGGGAAGCGATACCAGCGAGGGCAACATTGCCGGCACCACGCTCACCGTTAACAACGGGCGCCTGAAATACGACGGCACCCCCAAGCCGTGGCTCACCGGCGGCAACCTCGACGCCGACGCGGCCAACTACACGTTCATCTCCCACTATCCGGCAACGGGGGCGTTCACCTACAGCCGCCATGCCGTGGCTGCCAACTCCACAACCGGCGCCCCACGGTTCACCTTCACCATGCCGGCGGCTGCCTACACCGACCACACTGCCATCCCCGACGCCATGGTGGCAGCCAAATTCAACCATCAGAAATCCGACGGACAGGTGCACTTCACCTACCGCCACATACTCACCGCCCTGCGCTTCCAGATCAACAACTACTCGGCCGAAGAGCTGACACTCACCTCTATCCGTCTGGAGGGCGACTTCTTCAACTCCGCCGCTTTCACCTTCAACACCGGCGAGATTGTGCAGACCACTGCCGCCACAACATTCCACGGCAACTGGGACCTCAGCCCCACAGGCGGCATGACGGTGGCCAGCAACTCCGGCCGTCCGCTCGGCGACGACACCCGTGGCACAAGCGTGATGCTGCTCCCCGACCCCGCAATCACCCCTTCGGCCGGCAACAACACCGACTGCCTGGGAAGCAACAAAAAGCTCCATGTCCGCTATTCCATCGGCGCCGCCCAATACACCCAGGATCTGGATGTAAAGCTGCTGTTCAAACCGGCCGGCGGCACAAGCTACGCGCTCAACCTCAACTTCGTTGGCAACGAATTCGTGATATTCTTCCAGCCCACCGACCTATGGGAAAACGGCTCGGACAACGGAATCGTAATCAATTAATCTCCTTGAAAAATGACACGTAAACACATTATATCTTCACTCTTTGGCGCTATGGCCGCCATGATGGCCCTGACCCTGACCGGATGCGCCGAGGAGGACTTCCGTTTCGACGAGCCCGACACCAATGGCCGCGGCGTAACGCTCTCGTTCTCCTGCAACGACATGCTTCCGCAGTACATCGACCCGGTGGCCTCGCGCTCGCGTGCCGCTGACCCCAAGACCGAAGAGGAGAAGAAAATCAACTCGCTCCACCTCTTTTTCTTCGACAGCGACGGCAACTTCGTCCGCCCGAATCTCGACGACACCCAATTTTTCCCCTACCAGTACATCCCCAATGCCACCAACCTTGTCACTGTGGGCGATAAGGTGTTCCAGACCATGACCGGCGTTACGGTTGTGGCCATTGCCAACATCAACGCCACCGAGGGGAACCCATACTTCTGCACCGAATGGACCACCGACGGCGACATACGCAAGGATTCGCGCAAGGCTGAAGGCGAACGCTGGGAAATCAAGAACTACAGCGACCTGAAGCAGTGGATCTATCACCCCCGCCTGCGCATGGACGAAAACCGCTCGGTTGTTGACCTCCCATCGGCCGGCATGCCCATGATAGGCACCCTGGAAGGGGCGTCGCTCGTACAGTCGGCCACCAATCCGCGCCTTGAAGTGCAGCTCAAGGCTCTGATGGCACGTGTGAACATCACCATCAAGCTTAACCCCAATCAGGAGAGCCGCGACGGCGCGCTCCCCACCATGACCATCACAAGCTACGGTATAAAGAACATGCCCAACACCGTGCCGTTCACAGCCCCCACAACCGCGCCGCTTGCCGACGCACCCGCCGGCACGCCGCAGAACGACCGCTATGACCTCACCCGAGGTGACGACGGCGATGACAGCAACGGCCAGGAGATGGTGCAGGACTTCCTCTACGAGCTCCCCGCACCCGTAACCATCAACAAGAACAGCGCCCCCGTAACCTTCAGCTACTACACCTACGAAAACATCCAGCTCCCCGACTACACGGCCACACGCCCCGGTGTGGACGGCACGGATGCCAACTTCTTCCCCGACTATAACGGCGGGGTGGTGGACAACTCCACCATCCGCTATCCCGACGGTATCGACGAGGCAGACCGCCAGCGCTGGAAACCCCTCATGGCCCGCAAAGACGCCTCGGCCATGGTGCTCAACGCATCATATGTGACTCACCAGAACCTCCGCTATCAGGCACGGTTCACCATCTACATGGGTCAGAACCCCGACAACGATTTTCAGGTGAAACGCAATCACGCCTACAACAACAACATCTCAATCCGCGGTCTCGACTACGTGCGCAACTCCTCCGACGGTGTCTACACCTTCGACGCCCGCGTAAACGTCATCTCCGACAACCCCATCTACTTTGCCATAGTCAATGAGCGCAAAATTGACGCGCATGCAAGCTTGCTACCCATGGATGTATGGTTCCTTTTGCGTGAGGAAACAGAGGAAGGTGGAGAAGCCACACAAGACTGGGAATCAACCGTAACACTGACGCTTACCGATCCCGAAGGGAAAGAGCCTACCCCTGACTGGATTAGAATGGAAATGATTCCGCGCGAAGTCATGCAATACAATGGTGACAGAAACCGCCCTACCTCGAAACAATTTATGCCTGGAACTGGTGCTCGTCCATACTTCACCACCAATCTACTGGATGAGCTAAGCTCCGAGATTATAATTGACGGGAACAGAGATAAATCCCGCTCACGCGTATATTTCTACATTGACGAATATCTTCCCCCGAGTAATAACCCTGCGCCAGGCACATATGAAGGACGTTATGCAACAGTCTATGTAACCTACAAAAGGATGGACAAAAACGGGACTTTATTGGATGAACGCCATCGTACCCTCGAAATAGAACAAATGCCTATGGTTCATATTGTAGGTACACAATCCGAGCGTAATATTGATACATGGATGGAATATTACGAAGAATACCTTGAGCATAACGACCCCCTTGACCGCCATGAGCCAAGCGCCGAATACTATAAGGATGGACTGATATGGGGACAGAACAAAAATTACGGCAACTACCAACGTAGAGGAATTCCCCCCTTTCACTGGTACAATAGCGATTTCGATACAATTAATGAAATTTATAATACTGAACAGGCGTTTAATATGACCAAATACATCATTAGGACAGATGGCACACCTTTAAACTCTGTGTTACTTTATAATGAAACCGTTCCTGCATCTGCATTTCATTATTGTTATGGTAAAAACAAACGGAATGCCGATGGATCAGTGAATACCAGTGACAATGTAACTACAGGATGGTACATGCCCGGTATTTCAGAACTCGAGCTTGCTCTGACACAAAAATATCTTGACTTCCCAGATTTTCAAGGTAATTTTTATTGGTCATGTGCAGCTGCAAAAACTGGCACACAGGGTGTAACAACCCAACAGTATGAAGTTACAGACAGAGCGAGAGCCACGAAAGTAATATTCGACAACAAAGGAAATGCCGATTATGCAAAAAGTGGTTCTCTGAATGATTCCGAAAATTATACAACACAGAACGATATATATGGTAGAGCTTTGCGTTCGGAGAAATTCCGCATCCGCGCCTTCTACAAGGTGCAGTAAGGCCAGCCGGATTTTGCGTAACCCGGCGAGGTATCCCACTGTATCGCCAGAGGCGATGGGCTGTGGTGAACCCCATGAAAGCGAAGCGCATCATGGGGTACAGAGGAACCAACCCGGAAGCACCTCGAAGAGGTCGCGGCTGTGAAAGCCTCCGGATAGAATCTCTGTAAATCCGCACCCTGAATCACGGCCGCTACCTCTTCGAGGTGCGCCCCACACCCTCTCCCACCACCCATGATGCGCTGCGCTTTCATGGGGTTAACCACGGAATATCGCCTCCGGCGATACCATCCGCGCGTTCTACAAGGTGCAGTAAGACCATCAGGATTGCTGTAGGGTCGCGACCTGTCGCGACTGCAACCCTGTAAATTTCAAATCATTACCTTGCAGACTCCAATCAGTGAGCGCGGCCTAATCCACTGCCAGGCAGTCGCGACAGGTCGCGACCCTACAATTGGATGCAATCAGGATTTTGCGTAACCCGGCAAGCGGTATAACCGCATAAATATACATATCTGAAGTTCGGCCATTTTATATACAAAATGGCAGCGAGAGGGCGAATTGGCGTAATGAAGGCGCGTCAATCGCCCTCTTTCGGTTTCAGTATGTTGCGATTGTAAAGGGAAATAAGTATTTTTGTGTAGCTCAATCATTATTATCATTGTTCAGGCCACCCACGACGCCACGAGGCGGCATCGGACCAAATGAACCTGATGGCATTGTTGAGAAACCAACCGCATTATTCACCTCCAAAACCAATCATAGCAGCAGTTAAAATTCGTTAAAAGCCACCATCGCAAACTGTCGGATGCCGCCATCGGCTTCCAGCGGTCAGATTGTCATTTTTATGCATAAATCCTAACAGAAACCATATAATCAATTTAATAACTTAACCCAATCAGTCACACGAATGTTGAAACATCTCTACAAGACATTGTGCATAGCGGCTGCCATAGCAGTCGCCATGCCGGCATTCTCTCAGCTCAAGACTGTGGATCCGGGCCAGCCCATCGAAGGGGTTGTGCGGGTGAAACTGCAGACTGAGACGGCCCGCAAAATCGGGTCGGCACGGCGTGTGGCGCCACGCGGCAAGCTCTCCACGGGCACCGCGCTCGACGCCCCGCTGAAAGCCATGAAAGGCGTGAGCATCCGCCCGGTGTTCCCGCCGAACGAAAAATTCGCGGCACAACGCGCCGAATTCGGCCTCGACCAGTGGTTCGAGATTGAGTTCGACAGCGACATGAGCTCGCGCGAAGCCGCCGGCATGCTCAAATCCACCGCCGGAGTGAGCAACGCCTCGGTGCGCTATCCCGTGGTGCTGTTTGACGGCAACGCCCGCATCACCCCGGCAGCCGCCCCGACAGCGGCTGCCACAGGCGACGCCATGCCGTTCAACGACCCGCGCCTGAGCCAGCAGTGGCACTACCACAACACCGGCCAGCGCCAGGGCTGGGTGCCCGGCGCCGACATCAACCTGTTTGATGCATGGCAGACCGAAACCGGCAAGAGCGACGTGATCGTGGCCATCATCGACGGCGGTGTGGACTACACCCACGAGGACCTTGCCGCCAACATGTGGGTCAACGAGGCCGAGCTTAACGGCACACCCGGCGTGGACGATGACGGTAACGGCTACGTGGACGACATCTACGGCTACAACTTCGTGACCAACAGCGCCCAGATCTATCCCCACAACCACGGCACACACGTGGCCGGAACTGTGGCGGCCGTCAACAACAACGGCATCGGCGTGGCCGGCGTGGCCGGCGGCGACGGCACACCCGGCAGCGGCGTGCGCCTCATGTCGTGCCAGGTGTTCGAATCGCGTGCCGGAACAGGCGAAGGCAACTTCGCGGCCGCACTGGTGTATGCCGCCGAAATGGGCGCATCCATCGCACAGTGCTCATGGGGCTGGGATGCCTCGGGCTACTACGACCCGGCGGTGATCGACGCCATCGGCTACTTCAACCGCGTGAGCCGCAGCGACCGCATGAACGGCGGCCTCTGCATCTTCGCTTCCGGCAACCAGGGGAGCACCGGCGACATCTATCCCGGATGCCTCGACAACGTGCTCACCGTGGGCGCCATGACCGCGCAGCTCACCCCCGCAAGCTACACCAACTACGGCAGCTGGGTTGACGTGGTTGCCCCCGGCGGTCTGCTCGACTTCGACCAGAGCGAAGGCGTGCTCTCCACCCTCCCCAACAACAGCTACGGCTTCATGGAGGGAACCTCGATGGCCTGCCCCCACGTGAGCGGTATCGCCGCCCTGATTCTCTCCAAGCACGGCAACGCCAACTTCCCGCCCTCCACACTGCGCACACAGATCGAGACCTCGGTGCGCGACTTCTACACCACCAACCCCACATGGGTCGGTCTGCTCGGATCGGGCTACGTGGACGCGGCCCGCGCCCTCAACATGAGCGACGGCACAGCCCCCGAGGCTGTGGCATCGTATGAGGCCATCCCCACACAGGACGAGATAGCCCTTTCATGGATTATTCCGGAAAGCAGCGACCACAATGTGAACCACCACACCATCTACTACAGCACAACCGAATTCAACGCTCAGAGCGACCTGCAGCAGGTGCCGCAGGCAACGGTCGACACCCGCTTCATGCAGTCGGGCGACCCGATGACCTACGACCTCACCGGCCTGCAGGCCATGACTTCCTACTGGGTGGCCATCAAGGCCGTTGACCGCTGGGGCAACGCCTCTCCGCTCTCCGAGGTGAAGAAAGTGACCACCAACGCCGGACCGAAGATGACCCTCACCGCAGGCGAATCGTCGTTCCAGGTGACGCCCACAGCGTCCACCGCAGGCTCGTTCACCATCGGCAACGAGGCCGAGGGCCTGCTGCGCTGGAGCACATCACTGCGCAACATGTCGATGAGCATGTTCGGGCTGGGACGCATGCAGTCGTCGCCCTACCGCGGCACAATCGCTCTGGCTCAGGCCACGCCGCGTGCCAAATCGGTGGCAACGTATGATGTGGACAATTACATGGCCTCCGACTATCCCAAGAGCATGCAGACCTACGAGGAGCTGTACGCCTACATCGGCGACGCCGACAAGACCAAACCCAACGCCCTCGCACAGCTCTTCACGGTGGATGCCTCGGCCTATCCCAACGGCTTCAACCTCACTCACCTGAACTTTGACGGCGCCAACGGCTCAAGCGCCCGGTTTGAAATCTACCGCGGCAACTCCATGTTCAGCGAGCGCAACCTCGAACTGCGCTTCGAACCTCAGTTCTTCGCCTACAACTACGACCTCTCGCTCCCCGAGCAGCTGTGGTTCGCCCCCGGCGAAAGCTTCTGGGTTGTGGCCCACATCAGCGGAGAGGACCCCTATCCCCTCGGCATGGGCTTCAAGAACGACTCGCCCACAGCACTGAGCGCCTACATGAGCAACGACGGCGGCAAAACCTGGACCCTGCTTGCCGAGGCTCTGAAAGGCTCGATGTACGAGCAGTATGCCTCCAGCGCCACATGGTGCGTGAAGGCCATGAGCAAGAACCCCGACTGGAGCCAGGTACTCGAGCTTACACCCGCCACAGGCACGCTCAAACAGAACGAGACCGCGCTGGTGGAGGTGAAGCACAACGGCACACCGCTTGTCAACGGCAACTACAAGGCAAAAGTCTATGTCAGCACCAACGAAACCACCCCGTCGGCCGACAATAACCTGACGTTCAACTTCTCCGTTAGCGGCCAGACCCCCGACATACAGGTGAACAAAGTAATCGACTTCGGCAGCCTGCTCGTGGGTCAGAAGAAAACCATTGCCGTTGACATCCTCAACGAGGGCTACGGCACGCTCGGCGGCCAGTACAACGCCTTCCTGGGTTCGAACAACATCACCAGCACCGACCCCAACTTCAAGGGTCCGGACTATATTCAGAGCGGATTCCCGGCACGTTCGGTCACCACAGTCGACCTCACATTCGAGCCTGTTGAATCGGGCAGCCATTCGGGCCAGATCGTGTTCAAAGGCGCCACAGGCGAATTCAAGGTGATGGTTACCGGAGCGGCCACAGATCCCGCCAATATAGCCTTCAATCCGGCCACCCTCGACGCAGGCCAGATTGTGGCCGGCGAGCAGCCCAAGGAACTGGAGTTCGAGATCCGTAACGACGGCAAATATCCGCTTGAATTCGTGATGCCCAACTACAGCGACCAGACTCTCTCCACCGGCGCCGGCGCATCCTCGGTGCACCGTTTCGGCTACACCGCCGACAATAACATCACAGGCAGCGTGGCATACGAACCGATGGCCGAACTGGCCGACGGCAAGGAAGTGACATCGCAGCTCAACGACCGCAGCGTGTGGAGCAACGAGATCGAGATCGGCTTCGGATTCCCCTACTTCGGCAAGACATACGAACGCCTCTACATCTCTAAGTTCGGCGGCGTGGCATTCAGCTACGAGCCTGACATCTACATGTACGGCCCGCTCACCACAACCTCCAACGGAGTGGCAGGCACAGGCCTGATATGCGCCTACGGCATCAGCGAGCTGGTGATGGGTGCGCAGTCGAAAGTGGTCTACGGCCACAAGGACGGCAATTTCGTGGTGAACTTCCAGAACGTGCTGGCCGCAGTCTACGGCACTGAGTACATCCCCATCTCGTTCCATCTCACGCTCAGCCCCACCGGCGACGTGTACATGGCCTACGACGACTACGACCCCTGGAGCGTGTTCACACAGGGTGAAGGCATCTTCGTGGCTCTCAACGACATGGAGATGGACGACCCGTTCATTGTCACATCACAGGATATGGTGCAGGACGGCATTGCCACCGTGGCAGGCCAGATTGCCACCGGCACAGCCTTCCACTTCTCAGCACCCAAGCCCAACATCATCTCCTCGGTAAGCCCGGCCTACGGCATGGTGGCTCCCGGCGACAAGGTGACCGTCAAGGCCACCGTGGCTGCAACCGACGAGATGGCGGCAGGCGCAACCTACACCAATCTGGTTGTGAACAGCAACGACCCGCAGCAACCCTCGGCAGTGGTGCGCTTCGACGCCGTTGTGGGTGGCGACCTCAAGCCTGAGCTTACGGTCAAGACCTCCGAACTGAACTTCGGCAAAGTGTTCCGCACGGCCACAAAGCAGCTTGCGGTGACAGTGTCGAACACCGGCCGCAACGACATGACCCTCACCGACGCCACCCTGGCCGACGGCAAGTTCACCATCGCATTCGACAAGGGTGCAGTGATTCCCGCCCGTCAGAGCCGCGACATTGTTGTGACACTCCCCACCGAGGCTGAAGGCGCTGTTAGCGACGTGCTCACCATCACAACCGATGCCGGCACAGCCCGCGTGAGCCTAACCGGCCAAGTAATCGGCGTTCCCGCTGCATCGCTCAGCTACGAATCAATAATGGAGACGCTGGCCTATGGCGCAACCAAGGCGATGCCCCTCACGGTGACCAACACCGGCAACGAGCCTCTGGAATGGAGCCTCACCCCCGGCGCGCACCTGCTCTACACACCGGCGTATGCCGAAGGCGCAAAGGTGTCGTACACATATGCCTCCAGCCTCGACGACAAGAGCGTGAGTGCCGAATGGACCGACATCGTTTCGGGCGGACAGGCAACCCACAGCAATATGACATACCTCATCAACAACGACTTCGTTGAGGTCGAGCTCCCCTTCGAGTTCCCCTTCTACGGAAAGAAGTACACCAAGATGTATGTCTATGGCCGAGGTTTCGTGTCGTTCACAAAACGCACCGACGAGCACACCGCCCCCGAGCCTCCCGCCGAATTCCCGCTGGGCACCATCTACGACAACCTCATTGCTCCGTACTGGGGTCTGCACTTCCCCGACGAGAACCGCACATCGGGTGTCTACACCCTCGGTTCGGAATCGGAGATGGTGGTGTCGTTCATGGAGTACGGCAACACGATGAACTACGGCATAGACTATCAGCTTGTAATGTACCCCGACGGCTCATTCCGCTTTGCCTACAAGGGACATGACGAGAATGCCGAGCTGTTCAACATCTTCGGCGTGGCCGGCATATCAAATGAAGGAGCCACCTCCGGCATGGCCATCCCCGAACGCACCGTTTCGCTCGGCCAGGCCGTGCAGTTCAACCCGATGGTGGTCAACACCCTCCCCGCAGGCGAATCGGCCACTGCCGACGTTACCCTCACAGCCGACGCCATGGGCGGCGAATACGAATCGGCCCTGACGCTCAGCACCAATGTGCCCACAGCCGAGACCATCACCGTGCCTGTTTCGCTCACAATCGAAGGCACACCCAAGCCCGAGATTCCCGAGAAGGTTGAATTCGAGTTCATCGCAGGCTCAATGTCGACCGACTACAGCGACTTCTTCGTGCAGCAGGGAGTGGCACAGGTATGCTACATCGACATAAAGAACACCGGCTCGGCCGCGTTCACCATCGAGAACATCGCCACCGACATTCCGAAGGTTGAGTTCTACGACGATTATTTCGGAGAAACCTACGAAATGCCGGCCTTCGACCTCTGGTACTACGGCAAGATGGAGGACTGGATGACCGGCGAGATGGTTGACCAGTGGATCGGTTATGGAGGCGACTACTTCGAGCCTGCCACCGTGGATGCCAACGGATTCCGCTTCGCCATCCCCATCATGCCAGGCAGTCCGGTACATGCAGCCCCCGGCGTGACCAACGCCAAGCTCACCCTCATGCTCTCGGGAGTGGAAGGTGTAAGCGAGGTGGAAATCCCCATCACCATCACTGCCACCGACGTGCCGGTGCTCTCGCTCGACAAGTTCGAACTGACCTATGAAGGTGTGGCCGACGACTTCGAGAAAGAGGAGACCATCACCCTGGGCAACGACGGTGCATACAAACTCACCTACGACTACTACATCGACACCACCGGCGAAGGTGAAGAAGCCGAGATTCCCGACGGAGGCGGCATCGCCCCCATGACAGCCAAAGCTGCCAAGGCAGTGAAAGCCCCCGAAGCCATCAGCCTCAACAAGGCCATGCTTGCCGGCGGCATCCGTCCGTTCGACACCGAAGCCAGCGACAACTACCTTAACGAGCCGCAGGAAGGCAACTACACCGGTCGCCTCTACCATCCGGTGCTCGAAGGCTCGCAGGGCGCCTACGTCTACGGCTCCAACACCACCTACTCCGAGTTCTACGGCTCCACGCTGTTCGAATCGCCCAAGGGTGGCTTCAACATCTCGCACATCTACACCCTTGTTGCCCCGGGCAACCTGGAGAATGTTGACTACACGGTTGAAATCGTCCTCGGCGACGACCCGACTTCAGGCACAGTGGCCGGACGCGGCACCTATCACCTCGACGAATCTCCGTTTAAGGGGACACCGGGCGCGGAGAACGGCACGGCATTCATCATCGTGCCCCTCGACCGTCCGGTATTCGTGGGCGAGGGAAGCCAGTTCTGCGTGGTAGTGAAATATCCTGTAGGCGAGAAGTTCGTGGCCGGTATGGTTGCCAAAGCCGACCCGTATGTCTCCAACCGCTACATGGCCTATCTCGAGGGCTACGGATGGTATGACGCAGCCTCGATGTTCGAGGAGAAATATGGCTCGCTTGGCTATGCCACCACCTGCCTCCAGACCACCGAAGGCTCCTTCTGGGTATCGCTCTCGCCCGACGCCACCACTCAGGGTGTGATCGAGCCGGAAGCCACAACCCCCATCAAGGTGAAAATCAACGCCGCCACCGCTCCGCTCGAAACGGGCAACAAGGCCATGATTGTGGTTCACACTTCCGACCCGATGCAGCCCGTCGTCAACATCCCCGTTACGCTGAGCAAGAACGCCACCCCCACAGTGACCACCACCATCACCTCGCTTGAAGTGAACGAAGGCGAAACCGGCACTCTCCCCGTCAAGATCGACGAGCCGGACGGCGACGCCCTCACCGTAAGCCTCACCGACAACGGACACATCTCCACCATCGAGAGCGTTGACGCCGGCACGGCCGCAGTGACCATCGCCGACGACCGCCAGAGCTTCACCGTGGCCGGCAGCACCGACGGCACACCCGTCAGCGCCACCGCCAACGTGAAACTCGCGCCCACATTCGGCGATGCAGGCACATTCAACCTCACGGTGAATGCCGCCGATGCCAACAATCATGTCGGCACACTCAACGTGGCATACGTGGTGAACCACACCAACCGCGCACCCGTGGCCGGCACAGCAGCCGACGTAGCCCTCACCGAGGGTCAGGTGTCGCAGCTTGTTGCGTTCGACTCGATGTTCACCGATCCCGACGGCGACCCGATGACCTTCACACTCGATGTGACCGACGCAGCCGGCGTGGTTGAGCCTTATCTCTCGAACAACGGAGTGATCTTCTTCGGCAAGAAAGCCGGACAGGCCACTGCAACCGTGACCGCCACCGACAGCGAGGGCGCACAGGCCACCGCATCGTTCGCCGTCAAGGTTGACAAGAGCAGCGGCATCGAGAGCATCGAGGCTTCCGCAGCAGGCATCACGCTCGCTCCCGCCGTCACCTCCGACCTCGTCACACTGACATGCGCATTCACCGACCAGGCCCTCGGCATCAATGTCGTGGCCATGAACGGACAGGTGCTCATGGTTGAGCAGATGGCAGTGTCGGAAGGCCAGCCCGTCAGCCTGTCGCTCGGACACCTCCCCGCCGGAAACTACCTGCTCACCGCCACCACCTCGGCCGGCAGCACGGCAGCCTTCCGCATCATCCGCGAATAATCCCCTTCGCATAACCGCCTCTCTCCCCTCTCCGTGCGGTTATCCTCACCCCAACTCACCGTCGGTGTGGCCCCCCTGCCACACCGACGTTTTTTCCTGCAACTCTTAAACTGTCGCAACAAAGAATATGGCTACGGTTTGATTTTGCATATCCGTCCGATAAAAAACTCGGCAAAAAAAGATTTTAAAAAATTTGGCGGTTTGCGGCCAAACGCTTAACTTTGCAGACGAAAACATGAGGGGTACTAGCTCATCTGGCTAGAGCGCGACACTGGCAGTGTCGAGGTGAGCGGTTCGAGTCCGCTGTACTCCACAATCAGCACTAAGAATCAGCAAATTAAAGCAAATACGCACAAATTTACGCACATTTTTATATTTATGCGTTTTAAATTTGCTAATCTTAGGGCAATCAATCACAGCGCCTAAAGTAAAATCTTTAGGCGCTTTTTTATGGAATAGAAAAAGCAGCCTATCCTCACGGACGGGCTGCTTGTTGATTTTACCTAATCTTACCTATGGAATTTCTATCGTTTAGTCGGCCTCGGTAAATTCCTTGCCCACGATTTTGGGATTGGGAGGCCGACGCCCCTTAGGGTCCGGTTTGTCCTCCATGCACACCGACGAACGGCAATGCCACTCTTTGTACTTTTCTTTGAGCAGCTTTTCCCGGTCACGCTCTTCGGTTACTTTGAGGAGCTTCTCGTTGAGCCGATTGATTTCTTTCTCGCTCATGTCGGCGCGGTCGCTCAGCTCGCGGTTGCGGTCAATGTGCTTGTCCACCGTGGCGTTGAGCGACGATAGGCGTGAGGTCAGGGAATCCACGAGTTTGAGCAGATTGTCAAACCTGTGGTCCTCCACCTCGTTGGCCTCAGCCTCACTCTTTTTAGCCTCAGCGCTCTTGATGCGCCGGTTGGCGTTGCCATACAAGATGAAGCCCACGAGCGTAGAGCAGCCGAGCAACGATGAAATAATTGTCAGTATGGTTTCCATTGCAATAAAAGTGTAGTAGGATTATCTTCTGAATTTACGGATGAGCCACACAACTGCAATACAGAGCACCACTGCGATGCCTCCGAGCGCGAAGCCTCCGAAGTCCATTTTGGACTGCTCCCATCGTGACAGCGGCTTCTCCACGGGGTAAGGAACCGGTATGGAATCGGCCTTTATGGATTCGAGTTGCTGCCGGAGGTAGCGGAGGGAATCGTTTTTGGATTCCAGCAGCCTTTCAAGCTCCTTCTCGCGGTGCGACGATCGGTAGACTATCGTCTCGCGGTCGTGCCGGAGCGTGTCGCCCTTGTCGTTGAGCACAAGCCGTTCGTTGTGCGACTGCATCAGCGAATCGACCTGCCGCTCTTTTTGGTGCAGCCGCTCAGTGAGAGACTTTATCACATCCAGCAGCTCGGTGTTGTCCTTGTCACGGTACTCCGTGCGCACCGATTCCACAGGCACGTACTTCGTGGTGGTGCACGAGCCGAAGAGGGCGCACAGCAGCATCATTACAAGCACGAGCGACAAGGCGAACGCCACGTTGCGCAGTATCAGCAGCAGGTAGGTGCGCCTATTCATTGTAGATTCGCGCCTCCTGCTCGCGGCGACGGACAAGGCCGGGCATGCGTTTGCCTCCTGCGTTGACCCACCGCATGAACTCGGCGGCAACGGATGGGTCGGAGGGACACATAATCACCTTGCGCCACAGAGTTGATGAGCGCAGGCGCGGCACGCCGAGGTTGTAGGCGAAGCTCACAAGCGCGTCATACTGCCCCTGTGTCAGGCGCGGCACGCCGTCGATGTGCATCCACCGCTGCAGCTCGTCCTCTACCCTTGCGAGGTCTTTGTCAAACAGCTCGTCGGCGGTCTGCTGCGAAATGGTCAGTCCCGGTGTCACGTCGCTGCCGGTATGGCCGTAGCCGATGGTGAGCACACCGCCGGGGCAGCGGTAGGCCATGAGGCGGCAGCCCTCAAAGCCTTTTATTAGCTCCTTGATTCTGTCGGACGCTTTCATGGCACAAGGGGTTCAAGGGTTTCGCTTGCTTCGATGCGCGCTTTCAGGGCGTTGATGAAGGCGGTGACTGCAGTGGTGACGGTCAGGGCGTCGGCGGTGCTGTCGGCCTGCTGCCACAGGGAGCCGCCGTTGTTTAGGCCGAACGAGCCGAGCTGCCGGGGCGATTGTGCCGGGGCTGTGGCGTCCTGCACTGCGTCGGGGTCGGGCAGCTCGTTCACCAAGCCGTTTTCGAGGGTGTAGAGGCGTCCTGATTCGATGCGTGCGATGCCTGAGATTGCCACTGTGCGTGCCGTGTCAAGGGAGTTGTCCACCGGCACGGCCATGTTGATTACGTTGCCGAATCTGATTGCTGTTGGTTCCATGTCTGAATTGGTTTTAAATGGGTTTATAATGGCGTATAATTAGTATTTTAAGTGAGTTTGAGCGTGCCGTCAGAGGCTTTAGTGAGCAGTTGCCAACTTGTGCTTCCAAGTTTGAGGAATATCCCGTTGGGGGTAAACTGCGCACCAAATCCAGCACTAACCTGAACTCCGAAATAGTTCTCCCTCATAAGGAATCGCATGTTACCAAGTATGGCCACAATTCCGTTTGAGGCATGTTTAATCATGTCTGAGGCGCCTCTGATAACTTGGCCTGATGCAGTCGGTGTAATGCTGCGTGCAGTTCCGATGGCTATAATTCCGGTGCTCTCAGTGGCCTTTACTCTCAGGGTGTACGTAGTAGAGACCGGGAGCGTTGCATTTATCTGCACTGTGCCTTTACCCGTTGTGGGGTCGGTATAGAAAGTGCTTGAACCGGAGAACACCACATTTTCCTTGGAATTGGCGGTGTAAAATATCTCGACTTTCAAACCGCCCCCAATCCACGGCTCGCTTTCCGGAATATTGTTCATGTTTATCCCAAGGGACAACGATACAGTGCCATTCAGGACAGAATTCGCGGTACGTGAGCCGAGGTTATAAGTCCATGTCGCACCCTGTGTGATGCCTGTTGCGCCCTGCTGTATCATCCCGTTGGGTCTTGTGACTTGAGAACGCGAGCCGATGCGGATTGATTGGGCAGAGAACGAGCCATTCCAGTTTGTTACATAAGATGCCGCAGATGCAACATCGGTATCCGACAGCATCTCGTTGGTGACAGACATCCTCACTCTTTTGTCAGGGCCAATCAACTTCATGCCTGCGATGTCAAACTTGATACTGTCGCCAAGTTCGATTGAGTTTTCAAGCATGCGCACCACGTTATCACAGAAATATGCATGGCCGTTATGATAGATTCCGGCGCGGGCGCGGTTCTCATCGGTC
>UQER01000042.1 GCA_900540205.1 uncultured Porphyromonadaceae bacterium
TGCTCATCCCCACGTAGCCCGTCCCGGCCACCGCTATGTTGTATTTCTGTTTCATTTGCTAAAAGTTTTTGCGGAGGAGTTGATGCTCCGGCCATCAGGCAGCGGGAGGGAGGAGCGCCCACCACAGGCGTGTGAGCGGGAAATAGAGGTAGAGCAGAATGTCGGCTGCCTCCGGGGAGACGGGGCTTGCGGGCGATGCGCAGAGCTGCCAGAGGCGCTCCTCGGTCTGGTTCGCGAGGTCAAACTCTTCATAACGGGCGGCCAGGCGCGGCAGGCGGTCGAGCAGACGGTTGCGCAGATGGAGCAGCGCGAACATATCGGCCGGTGAAGTGGATGCTGAAGAAGCGGCAGCTGCGTAAAGGCGGAAATGGCGGTCGGCGAGGATGGCCAGCTCGGCAGGCTGGAGCGCGTCAAGACGCGCGCACGACAGACAAAAGCTGCGGACCGATTCGCTTACGCCTGTGGCTACCGGCTCTTTACCGGAGCTTGCGAGAAGAGCGGCGATGCGCTCCAGACGGCGGCGACAGAGCGCCGGCGAGGGGGCATCACAGTCGGCATCGTAGGTGAGGCCGTGGTCGAGGAGAAACGAATACATCTGCCACAAGGCGACGAGCACATCGGGTGCGGCCGCATCAATCTCAGCGTCGGTTACGGTGAGCCATATGCCGTCGGGCACACAGGGCATCACTTCAAAGTCCATGCGGTTCATTCTATCACCTCCATCTGACTGCGGTGAATCTTATCGGTAACGAACACCAGCCCTCCCCCTCGGAGCACCACTTTCACGTTAAGCTCGTCGGCGGGGCTGTCGGCATCGATCTCCCCTACCAGGCCATCGAACAGCGGGTGCCCCACCACGCGGATGCGCTGCCCTTTGGCAAAGGCACGGTGATCGGTGTATTCCTCAAGCTCGCCGAGGCCGGTGCCTACCGCGAGCGAGAAATTGGCCATCTCGCGGTTGGAAATGGCCGAATATGATTTGCGGTTGCCGTTCCGGGTGAAAAATATAGTGGCCCCATAGCCCATTAGGCGCTGCAAACGGTCGGCCTCGGAGGCCGATAGGCGCACGAACAGCAGAGGGCGGAGAAGGCGGTCGGGGGTCTTTTTCAGTTTGCCGGTGCGGTTGCGACGATAGAGCACCGCATCGGGCATGAACACATCGGCATCGGCTGCGACAGAAGCCACAAGGCTGCGGATGACGTCGCGGTCGGCGAAGCGGCTGTTGCGCACAACGCGCCAGAAGCGGGCATCGGAACGCTGACGCGGCAACGTAGAGCGTGTGGCCCTGACCCGTGCCGACGCAGCGCGGTCAATCAGATCGGTGGCGCAGCTGAACGCATCTGTGCGCGGAAGTGCCGAGAGTTTCATCTGCTTGTTATACAGCGAGCGGATGGCCCGCAGATACGAGCTGACCGAGTTTTTTGACACCCCGGCTGAAAAGAGCGAACGTACATAGCCGTCAATCAGCTCGGGATTGACCTCCTCCACGGGCAGAACGTCTGCTCCTACCTTACGGCGCAAAGCCGAAAGGGCTGCGGAATAGTAGGGAGGCTTACCCGTAACATCCACATCCAGGCGGAACACCGGCGATTCGTCAGACGAAGTCACTGCGTAATTGAGCAAAAATGTAAGTTCGTAATTTTCAGGCAATACAGCGAGTCCTCTATTTCGCGGACGTATCCGCAGAAATAAAGTCGCCGACGTTAATATTTAAGCCCAATATGCACATTTTCAAGCAAATAGGCTATGCTGAAAATTAAAATCTCTTGCCAAGAGATTGCGATTTTCATTTGCCAAAGTTACTACAATTAGAGGGAATTATCAAACTATGAGGAGGTTTTCTTTGCTCAGAGACGTTCTGGCGATGGGTAAGAGATATGAAAATTTCATGCAAATTTCTACCGTTGTTTAATGGCTGTCAGATTTCCGGATTTGCATATGCTTATATATTAGCGTACTATGAAAAATCGCAATCTCTTGGCAAGAGATTGCGATTTTTTTTGATTTCTAAAACCAGTGCCTCCCTCATGGTTTAGGGAGGATTGTTGGGGCAAACAACCTATGCCCGCGTTATAGAGGATGGTACTCCACAAACGCCTCGATAGCTTCGTAAGAGGCCAGGCCGAGACTCTCGTAGAGGCTGGCTGTGGCACGGTTGCGCTCCTCGGCACGCTGCCAGAACAGGCGGTCGTCGTCGCCCAGGAACGGAGCGTTCTCCATCTGGCTCTGGTGCTTGAGGATGGAATTACGTTTGAAGCGCAGCTCTTCAGGGGAGATGGGCACAGCCATCTCGATATGGTCGATTTCCCATTCGGCCCATGCGCCACGGTACATCCACACGCGGCAGTCGCGCATCCAGTCCTCCCCTTTCAGTTCATCGATAGCAGCGAGAACGGCATCCGTGCAAACCTTATGTGTGCCATGAGGATCGGCGAGGTCGCCGGCCACAAAAATCTGGTGAGGCTTGACAGTGCTGATAAGATTTTTCACAATCTCCACATCAGCCTCCGACAAATCACCCTTCTTAATGGTACCGGTCTCGTAGAACGGAAGATTCAGGAAATGCACATTCTCAGGTTTCACACCTATATATGCACATGCTATGCGCGCCTCAGCCTGACGAATCTTCGCTTTCAGATAACGCACATCGGGAATATCCACCGAACCGGCCACCTTGGTTGCCAGGAACTGATGAATCTCCTCGCTCTTCCCAGCATAAGCCGGGGTGTCGATGCCGAAACGGTCGGCAATGCTGTCCATCAGCATGATATAACGGGTCATATCCTCATCGCCCACAGCGATGTTGCCCGAAGTCTCATAGGCCACATGCACATCATGGAGCTGGTCGACAAGGCGTTTCAGAGTTCCGCCCATCGAAATGACATCATCGTCGGGATGCGGCGAGAACACAAGCACCCGTTTCGGAAACGGCAGTGCACGCTCCGGACGGTAAGTGTCGTCGGCATTCGGTTTTCCGCCGGGCCAGCCGGTTATGGTGTGCTGAAGATCATTGAAAATCTTGATGTTTACATTATATGCCGAGCCGTAGATAGCCAACAGCTCACTCAGTCCGGCGTCGTTGTAATCCTTATCAGTAAGCTTAAGAATCGGTTTGCCAGTGAGATGGCACAGCCACACAATGGCGCGGCGTATGAGTTTGTCGGTCCATTCGCACGAAGTCACTTTCCACGGATGTATGATGCGGGTGAGCGAATCGGCGGCAGGCAGATCGATCACAAGCTTCACATGGCGGTGTCCCTGCAGCAACGAAGCCGGGACAGCCGGGGAGGAATCACCCTCCACAGCCTTGGCAACAATCGATGCCGAAGCCTCACCCCAAGCCATAGTCAATATGCGGCGGCTGCGCAGTATGTTTTCTATTCCAAGTGTGACAGCCGTTGTCGGCACATCGTCCACATTATATTCCGAAGCTATGGTGTGGCGTGCGTCATTACCCAGCAGCACAAGCCGGCTCAGCGTAGTGACTGGGCTTCCGGGTTCATTGAACGCCAGCGAGCCGTTCTTGCCCATCTGGCAGACCACCACGTCAAGGCCGCCATCGGCATCAATCTCATCATCGTATGCGCGGCAATACTCGAACATCGACTCTTTAGTGATATGAGTGTTGATGGAATGGATGTTTTCAGGCCGAATATCCACATGGTCGAGAAGCACCTCATGCAGGCGGCGCAAAGTAGACGGGCCACCCTCGGTGAGTGGGAAAAACTCTCCGATGTTGTAGACCACCACATGCTCAAAGCTCAACTCGCCGGCCTTGACCATTGATATAAGATGTGCATACACAGGCAATGTCTCGGCTCCGACTCCAAGCCCGAGCACACATTTGCCTTTCTCGGCCACAAAACGCTGCACATAACGGGCAATCTCGCCGGCTATGAAACGTGCGCCTTCGGCCGCTGTCTCCAAAATCATAGTATTGATTTTTTCCTCACGGGTCACCGCTGCCAGTTCAATCTCATTCGCCGGACTATAATAACGGCGTGACACTCTGTCAAGTTTAATCTGCGATGTTAGGTCAGTTTTCATTTCAAAGGTTTTTCGTAATAATAATTAGTATTTCATAGAACTGGCAAATATAATACATTTTGTATAGAAATCAATCGTCCGGCCGCATGAATTTATTAACAGACCTATCCTCCATAGTTTATTTTTCTTCCCAACGCAAAAATTTTAGCGTATTACCGAAAAAAGCCGTAAATTTACAGCCGGAATGGTTGCCCACAATTCCGGCGAAAATCCGGAATCAAACGGGCATCAAAAGGGAATGAGGTGCGAATCCTCAACAGTACCCGCTGCTGTAAGTTCCGGTAATGCCGGTCGCAACATGCCATTGCCGCAAGGTGAGAAGGCGCGACAGGCAGGAACAAGTCAGAAAACCTGCCATCATTTAATCAGGACATCAACCCACTACAAACACTCGCGGGACATCGAGTTGCCTGTAAAGAAGCCTTGGCCTCCAAAGCCGACAGCATAGCTGAAAACGAGGTGTTACACGCAATCACGGCCTTCCGCATCAACCACCGGCCATGCATCATCATTTAAACATCGCCACACACACCTCACACTCAATCCTCATAAGCCATTTTACACGTCTGCTGCTCACCCTGTTGTTGGCAGCGGGATTATCCTCATGCAACAAAGATGATGTCATAGAGAACGCATCAGGGCTGAAACCCGTGATTGCGCTCGACAGCGAATACGGAGTGTACACCGTAAAAATCGGGCACGAACTCACCATCGCCCCTGAATTCAGCAACATCGGCGACGCCACCATAACATGGACCATCGACGGCCGCGTAGTGTGCTACGGAACGGAATGGACCGCCGTATGGAACGAACAAGGCGAATTCTATGTGACAATCACCGCCGAAAACCCGGCAGGCACCGCCGTGGAAGAGCTGCGTGTGGATGTACTCGACCTCACACCTCCGGTAATCTCTCTGCGGCTTCCCGACGATGGCCTGAAAGTGGCCGCCAACACCGATTACGAGTTCACGCCAGACATCCAGCATGCCGACACCGAAGACTTCAGCGTAAACTGGTACGTGAACGATGTGCATGTTTGTGACGGACTTTCCTACACCTTCCATGAGGCCACCCCCGGCATCTACCATGTGCGCATTGTAGCCGAAAATTCCGATGGCGCCGCCACGAAAGAATTCGATGTGGAAGTGGTTGAATCGCTGCCATGCAGCGCCATGTTCCTTCCATCCTCCTATTTCCAGACATCCACCACGCGCTTCACATTCGCCGGGCGCCCCGTGTTCCTGCAGCCTGTGGTTGAAAACATCGACAATCCGGAATACGAATGGAGCGTTGACGGCACTGACACCGGATGCCACGACAAGATGTTTAAATTCACGCCCGACAAAGCGGGAGAATACACCGTGGAGGTAAATATCACCACCGGCGAAGATGCCGCCATGATTCCGGTGACACGCAATGTCTCGCGGGCAGTCTCCACGTGCGTCACCGCACAGGTGAAAGTGGTGTGCGTCGAAGCCTCCGAACAGAATCGACTGCGTCCCCGCACCGGCAGCAGCTCCCCCTACTCCACCCGCGTGTTCGAGTGGACGCCTGCACCCGGACAGTTCATCGGAGAAAACGGCCCGGGATGGATGATGGGGAACGAAAGTACCCTTGAAGCAGCCAACGCATGGGCAGAATCCCGTCTGGCCGGCGAAAAGCTGGTATCACTCGGTGCATTCGGCGGGTATATTATTGTAGGGTTCGACCACAGCATAGTAGCATCCGGCGGCGAGTATGATTTCGCCGTTGCAGGAAACGCTTTCCTCAATGCGCAAGGTGGTAGCAACGAACCCGGCATAGTGTGGGTGATGCAGGACGTTAACGGCAACGGACTGCCCGACGACGAATGGTATGAATTAAAAGGAAGCGAGACCGGAAAAAGCACCACGTTGCAGAATTATTACGTGACATATTTCCGTCCCGAAGCTCCCCGGATGGATGTGGAATGGATGGATTCGGAGGGAAATACCGGTACGGTGAAGTATCTCCCGCTGCTTCATAAACAGGATTACTATTATCCCGCGTGGATCTCCGCCTCCAGCTACACCCTTTACGGCACACGCATTTCCGCAAAGAACTCTGCAGACCCCACAACGGGCTTCTGGAACAACGCGCCATATGAATGGGGATATGCCGATAATGTGGGTTCCGACGCTCTTGACAAATCCGCACCCGGCGACAGCCAGCGCACAGGATTCCGCATTTCAAATGCCATGTACGCCGACGGCACACCGGCCAACCTGGCCTTCATCGACTTTGTGAAGGTGCAGGTGGCAGTACAGGCCACAAGCGGTGCCCTGGGCGAAATCTCCACCGAGGTATGCCGTTTTCAGGACCTCTCGATAGCGGAGTAGCCTACATCTACGGCCTGAATGCAGTTGCAACTCAGATTGAATACAACAAATGAGATTATATAAATTTTTCTTTTTATCTGCCGTCCTGTCCATTGCAGCTCTGTTTCAGAGCTGCATGGAATGGGACTACGGCACTATCGACGAAGAGCTGACCGCCAGCCGCGACGGCCTTTTCATTACGAACGAAGGGAACTTCCAATACGGCAACGCCACCCTCTCCTACTACGATCCAGCAACCAATACCGTGGAAAACGAGGTGTTCTACCGAGCCAACGGCATGAAGCTTGGCGATGTGGCCCACTCCATGACCATATATAACGGCAAGGGATGGTTAGTCGTGAACAACTCGCATGTTATTTTTGCCATCGACCCCGACACGTTCAAGGAACTTGGACGCATCGAGAATCTCACCTCTCCACGCTACATCCATTTCATCAGCAATCAGAAAGCCTACGTAAGCCAACTGTGGGACAACAGGATATTCATAGTCAATCCCACCACCTATTCGGTAACAGGATACATCACCGTGCCAGGGATGGAGATGGGCAACGGCTCCACCGAGCAGATGGTGCAGTACGGCAAATATGTGTTCTGCAACTGCTGGAGTTATCAGAACCGCATAATAAAAATCGACACTGAAACCGACCGCGTGGTGGATGAACTTACTGTAGGCATACAGCCCGAATCAGTGGCTCTCGACTGCTACAGCAAGCTGTGGGTACTGACCGATGGAGGGTATGAGGACTCACCCTACGGTTACGAGGCCCCGGCCTTGTTTAAAATTGATGCCGAGACATTCACCATAGAGCACAAATTCCGTTTCAAGCTCGGCTCCACTCCATTATCGCTGCAGCTTAACGGCACCCGCGACATGCTCTACTGGATAAACAATGATGTGTGGCAAATGGACGTAACATCAAACCGCCTACCCGTGCGGCCATTCATAAAAAGCCACGACACCAGATACTACGCCTTGACCGTCAGCCCATACAACGGCGATGTGTATATTGCCGACGCCATCGACTACCAGCAGCAGGGCATCATATACCGTTACTCGTCCGAAGGTGAGCCTATCGATGAATTCTATGCCGGAATAACCCCCGGCTCATTCTGCTGGAAAGTTAAATGATTCATAATGCACAATGCACGATGCACGATTAATAATATGATGTAATGAAAGAGGATAACGATAACCTGATTGCGGTTGAAAGCAAAGCCTTTGCAATCAGATGCATAAAGCTTTATCAGCATCTTACCGAGAATAAACGGGAGTTCGTGTTATGCAAACAGCTGCTCCGTAGCGGCACCAGCATTGGGGCAAATGTTAAGGAGGCCTTACGTGGGCAAAGTAAAGCTGATTTTGGGACGAAAATGAATATAGCCCTGAAAGAAGCAAGCGAGTCGGAATATTGGCTCGAACTGCTTTTTGAAACTGATTATCTCTCAACTGAAGGATTCGAAAGCATGATGGAAGATTGCAAGCGCATCATTCGCATTTTAACAGCCATCGTGAAATCAACCTTTCAAGGCCGATGACTGCACCAATACAGACTGCGATGTTTTTATCTCGATTTCCGCATTTACTGAACACGAACAAGCTGCGTCACAGCATGGCATCGTGCATCGTGCATCGTGCATCGTGCATCGTGCATCGTGCATCATGCATCATGCATCGTGCATCGTGCATCGTGCATCGTGCATCGTGCATCATGCATCGTGCATCGTGCATTATTATCATCGTGCATTGTGCATCATGCATCTCGACAGTGGCTCAGGACATGACCCGACGGACACACAGACTGAGAGAGGTGGTGGTCAGCGCCAAACGCCCCATGAAAGAGATCGGTGTGCAGAAAACCACATTCGATTCGCTTGCACTCAAAGAAAACATCGCCCTGTCGATGGCCGACATCCTGACCTACAATTCTTCGGTGTTCGTGAAAAGCTACGGACGCGCCACACTCTCCACGGTGGCATTCCGCGGGACATCGCCAAGCCATACACAGGTAACGTGGAACGGCATGCGCATAAACAACCCTATGCTCGGCATGACCGATTTCTCCACCATCCCCTCCTACTTCATTGACAGGGCTTCACTGCTGCACGGCACTTCGAGCGTCAACGAGACCGGTGGTGGCCTCGGCGGCCTCGTGAAACTCGGCACCACGGCCGACGTGGCCGAAGGCATCAACGCACAATATGTGCAGGGCATCGGGTCGTTCAGCACATTCGACGAGTTTGGCCGCTTCACCTTCGGCGATGACCACTGGAGCGTGTCGACCAGGGCCGTGTATTCCTCCTCACCCAACGATTTCAAGTACACCAACCACGACAAAAAAATCAACATTTACGACGACAACCATAACATAATCGCCCAATACCATCCTACGGAACGCAACCGCTCGGGCGCCTTCAAGGATTTCCACCTGCTGCAGGAAGTGTACTACAACACCAACCGTGGCGACCGTTTCGGACTGAACGCCTGGTATGTGAACTCCAACCGCGAGCTGCCGATGCTTACCACCGACTACGGCGACGAGACCGACTTTGAAAACCGGCAGCGGGAACAGACCTTCCGCGGAGTCCTTTCGTGGGACCACAACAGGTCGCGCTGGAAAACCGGTCTGCGCGGAGGCTACGTGCATACAAAGATGGCGTATGACTACAGCCGCGAAACCGCTCCCGGCAACTGGGCGCAGATGACACGCTCCCGCAGCCGAGTCAACACATTCTACGGTCAGGCCGAAGGGGAATACAGCCCCACACGCCGATGGTACTTCACTGCGAATGTGTCGTTTCACCAGCACTTTGTGCGGTCGGAGGACAAGAACATAATCCTACAGGATGGCGAGAGGGCCATAATCGGCTACGACAAGGGACGGGTGGAGCTGTCTGGCTCCGTGTCGGCCAAATGGCAGCCCACCGACCGCATCGGATTGTCGGCCGTTTTTCGTGAGGATATGTTCGGCTCGCAGTGGGCGCCTGTGATTCCGGCATTATTTATCGACTGCCTTGTTTCACGCAAAGGGAACGTGACGATGAAAGCCTCCGTGTCGCGCAATCACAAATTCCCGACACTCAACGACCTATATTTCCTCCCGGGCGGCAACCCCGACCTGAAAAATGAAAGCGGATGGACATATGACGCAGGCGTGAGCTTCACCACCGGCGGATCTGCACCTGTGCCGTTCTCGATTGACGGCAGCGTCACGTGGTTCGATTCATACATCGACGACTGGATAATATGGTTACCCACAACCAAGGGATTTTTCTCGCCGCGCAATGTAAAAAGCGTGCATGCCTATGGGGTGGAGAGCCGCCTTAACCTTGCTTTCGAACCGGTGAATGAGTGGGTGTTCGACATAACAGGCTCCTATTCATGGACGCCGTCCATCAACCGGGGAGAAAAGATGTCGGCGGCGGACCAGTCGGTGGGAAAACAGCTCCCCTATGTGCCAAGGCATTCAGCCTCGGTGACAGGGCGCCTGACATGGCGTTCGTGGGCGTTCCTATACAAATGGGCGTACTATTCGGAACGTTTCACCATGTCGAGCAACGACCGCACGCTGTCCGGCTACCTGCCGAAATACTTCATGAGCAACGTCTCGCTCGAAAAGAATCTGACATTCCGCCCAATCGACGTGCAACTCAAACTTGCCGTCAACAATCTTTTCAACGAAGACTATCTCTCCGTGCTATCCCGTCCGATGCCCGGAATCAATTTTGAATTTTTCATCGGTATCACGCCGAAATTCCTTTCCGGACGTAAGAATACTACCGATACAAATCTCTGACATTACTACCCGGAAACAAAGTGTACCTCAATATGAAATCAACAATAACAACAGCTCTCACCCTTATGTTGGCATTGCTTCTGACCGGATGCCATAAAAGCAAATCCACATCCGACAATTTCAACGTGCCGCTATACACCCCGACGTATGCATCCGGATTCGACATAAAAGGTGCCGAAGGGAGCAAGAGCGTCATACTTACGGTACGGAATCCCTGGCAAGGGGCCGACAGCGTGTGCACAAAGCTGTTTATTGCCCGCGACGGGGAGCAGGCTCCCGACGGATTCGATGGCCAGGTGCTTGAAGGGGATGCCCGCAGGATAGTGGCCATGTCGTCGACACACATAGCCATGCTTGATGCCATAGGTGAAGTGAGCCGGGTTGTCGGCGGTTCCAGTCTGGACTACGTGTCGAATCCCTATGTTCAGGCCCACCGCGACAGTATGGGTGATGTGGGATATGAAGGTAACGTGAATTATGAGCTGTTGATGTCGCTGCGCCCGGACATTGTGCTGCTGTATGGCGTAACCGGAGCCAACCCCATGGAACGGAAACTTGCCGAGCTCCACATCCCTTACATGTACGTGGGCGATTACCTTGAGGAATCGCCGCTGGGAAAAGCCGAATGGCTTGTGGCTTTGGCTGAAGTGACCGGCAACAGACAAAAGGGAGAAGAGCGGTTTGCAGGTATTCCCGAACGCTACAATGCATTGAAACAGATGGTGGCCGACAAGGCTCTCCCCTCCCCCAAGGTCATGCTCAATGCACCCTATGGAAGCTCGTGGTTCATGCCGCCCAAGGACAGCTATTTTGTAAGACTGCTGACTGATGCCGGTGGAGATTATCTTTATAAGACCAACACCGGTAACTCTTCAAAGCCCATAGACATGGAAGAAGCTTACCTGCTCACGTCGCAGGCCGATGTATGGCTCAATTCCGGAAACGTCACGACACTCAACGAGCTCAAGGCTGCGTGTCCGCGTATGGCAGCCACAAAATGTGTGGCCGACGGAATGGTATTCAACAACACGAAACGGACCAATGCAGCCGGAGGAAACGACTTTTACGAGTCGGGCATTGTCAATCCCGACATTCTGCTGCGCGATCTGGTGAAAATTTTTCATCCTGAAATGGTGACGGAGGAACTGGTCTACTACAAGCAACTTAAATGATTCTGTCCATGTCGGCCAAACGCATCACCCCCTGTCTTTTCATAATGCTGTCGGTGCTTACCGCCGTGCTGTTCTGTGTGGATCTCTCCGTCGGTGCGGTCAGCCTCCCCGTTGCCGACGTGTGGGCGGCTCTTACCGGCGGTGACTGCCCCGATGCCACAGCATTCATTGTGCGCAACATACGCCTGATCAAGGCCGTGGTGGCTTTGCTCACCGGTGCGGCACTCTCGGTGAGCGGTCTGCAGATGCAGACACTGTTCCGCAATCCGCTGGCCGGCCCCTACGTTCTGGGCATAAGCTCCGGTGCCAGCCTCGGTGTGGCGCTGGTAGTGCTTGCCGGAATGAGTTCGTCGGTCGGTATTGCCGGTGCGGCATGGGTAGGCGCCGCGGCAGTGCTGATTGTAATTGCCTCCGTAGGTCACCGGATAAAGGACATAATGGTAATCTTGATTCTCGGCATGATGTTCTCCTCTGGTGTCGGGGCTGTAGTGCAGATATTGCAGTATCTGAGCGAGGAGGAATCGCTGAAGGCATTCGTGATATGGACAATGGGATCGCTCGGCGATGTCACCGGCACCCAGCTCGCAGTGCTGGCTCCGGCAGTAGTAGTGGGCCTTATACTGGCGGTGGCCACCATCAAGCCGTTGAATCTGCTGCTTTTCGGTGAGGAATATGCTGTCACCATGGGGCTGAACCTGAGACGTTCACGCCTGCTGCTCTTCCTGTCGACCACTCTGCTGGCCGGAACTGTAACGGCATTCTGCGGCCCGATCGGTTTCATCGGCCTCGCCATGCCGCATGTGGCACGCATGCTTATGCGCGACAGCGACCACCGCGTGCTCATTCCGGCCACAGCTCTTGCCGGAGGTGCCGTGCTGCTGCTCTGCGACATAATATCAAAACTTTTCACTCTGCCGATCAACGCCATCACAGCCCTGCTGGGAATCCCGGTGGTTGTGTGGGTGGTGCTTCGCAATAAATGACCGTCACAATGATTGAACTCCGCGATTTTTCCATAGGCTACGGCGACAATATGCTGCTCCGTGAGGTGAACGCCACCATAAGGGAGCGCAGACTTACGGCACTCATCGGCAGAAACGGTGCGGGAAAATCCACGTTGCTGAAAGCCATCGCCGGACTGAACAGCCATTATTCCGGCGAAATTCTGATAAACGGGAAAAACGTGCGCACGCTACAACCGCAGCATATGGCACGACAGCTGGCGTTTGTCACCACCGGACGTACACGCATAGCCAATCTGCGCTGCGAAGATGTGGTGGCCATGGGACGTGCGCCCTACACCAACTGGATTGGCCGCATGCAGCCCTCCGACCGGGAGATTGTAGAAAAATCGCTTGAAGCCGTAGGTATGGCCTCTTATGCCCGGCGCACGATGGACACCATGAGCGACGGCGAATGCCAGCGCATCATGATTGCGCGCGCATTGGCCCAGACCACCCCGGTACTCCTGCTAGACGAGCCCACATCGTTTCTTGACATGCCTAACCGTTACGAACTGTGTACCCTCCTGGCGGGGTTGGCCCATCAGGAGGGTAAGTGCATTCTGTTCTCCACACATGAACTTGACATAGCATTGACGCTGGCCGACGACATCGCGCTTATAGATTCACCGACACTTCACTGCATGCCTGCCGATGATATGCGCCGGAGCGGGCATATTGAGCACCTGTTCCGCAACGACAGCATCGCTTTCGATGCGGCCACAGGCAAAATTATCAGCAACAGGTAACCGCTCACCGGACGGTGTCGTTATCATTTCCGACGGCTGATGCCACTTTTTTTCGCTGCACCGAAGCCGCCATCTTTTCCAGCAGTTCGGGGGTAAGCACGGTGTGCTTGCCCGAAAAGCGGTAGTTGTTAAGCTCCAGGGCCGACAGCACACGTGCGCTTTCAAGCGTGGGTCTGTGTATCCGTTTCATCGTTGTCATTTGAAATTGAATGGTCGAACATGGGCATGATGCGGTTCAATGCCATCAGTACAGTCACATACGTCGCCCCCAGAACAAAGAATTCTATCCGCAGCGGGAAAACCCCGCGGAACCAACCTCCACCCAGATAACAGAAGAACAACAGCCACAACGTGGCCTGCACGCTCACACAAAGTGTGCACCATTTGTGCGCCCTGAATCGCTGATACCATATGCTCCAGAAGGTGAACGGCAGGCAGCAGACATTGCACAAAGCAAGATAGCAGATCCACTGCGGAAACATCAGCAATGCCAACAGGCTGACGGAAAAATAGGTGAATCCCACTTCGCTCCAGCTGAATATGCCGAAGAACTTCGATGCCTTCAGTTCCAAAATACTGTCGCAGCCACCTTTCTGCAGCACGCCACAGAAACGGTCGGCAGCGGCATTCTCGATTTTAAGGGATTTCTGGAGCAGCAAATATGTGAGGTACAATCCGGCCATGTCGAAAAGGGCGAGTAACACAGTGGATACGTACCGATATAATCCATTGCTTATGAACAGATAAAGAAACAATGCCACTGCGCCACCCCACAGCACCCAGCGCTTTGCCTGATTGAACAGGTCGGTACGCCGGTGCAATGCATAATGCGGCTCGATGGAACCCGGTGCGGGATAGGCCATGAAGGCCACACCGTTCCATGCCTTGAGAAATTCAGCGGCCTCGATAGTCTCGGTGACACCGTCGGTGATATAGGTGACAGATTCAGGAGTTTGGCCGGTGACTATGACGAATCCACCTTGGGTTGAGGCAAGAAACGGGGCGTCTATCTTGTGGATTTCCGTCTTGTCGGCCAATTGCACGCCCTGACTCTCTATGCCGTACTGCTGCAGAAGCTTCGACAGCCCGAACAGGGTCTTGAATGGCATGGCCTCAAACAGGCTGTCGGAGTAACCGCCGGTGTGCGGCACCCCGAGAGCCTGCAGAAAATCGGTGAAAATCGTATGCTTTTTAGCCTGACCCATAAATCAGCAGTTACATATATTGCTCCACTTTGCCCAGAAGCACCTGACCGTCCATTTCTCCCGACTGGCGCCATTGCTCCTTACCGTCGCGATAGATGATAAATGTAGGAATGGTCTTGACGCCCTCACGGTCGGAAAGTTCCTCGTTCTCGTCTATATCAAACTGATAGACATTCACTTTGCCGGCAAGCAGCTCTTTCACCTGTTCCACCACGGGCATCATGCGTTTGCAGTGAGGGCACCAGGATGCATAAAATTCAACAAGCACCACAGGGTTAGAATTGATTATCTCTGAATAATTCATATGCGTAAATTTTATGTGTTAGTTATAATATCAGATATACCTGTAAAACAACAACGACGTATGCCTGTTTCAGTCTGAATGGAACATTTAACATCGCTTAAATTTTAAACTGCCATTACCACCATGCCGGCATCCCATCGCCGCACGGAGAGATGGTGGCAGCCATACCGGTCTGCCGATATATTCAGACACTGATTCACAGGGATCTTAGAATCTTGTCATTGGCCTTGTCGACGGACGATGTGTCGAGCGCTTCGAGATAGATGCGCGTAGTGGCCTCTGAATCATGCCCCATCCCCTCGCTTATTATGCTCACTGGCACACCTTTGGCGCGTGCTGCCGATGCCCAGCTGTGGCGCGCGCAATACATTGTCAGAGGCACCGTGACGCCCACCATGACAGCTATTTTCTTTAACTGATAATTTATATGATTTCCGGCTCTAAGGTATGCTACACGGTCTGCCACTCCATTGCTTATGATTATCGGCAATAAATATTCGGTAGGATTCATTGCATACTTGTCAAGAATCTCCTGCATGTCGGCAGTCCATTTTATCACCAGAGTTTGTCCGGTCTTACGGCGCCGGTAAGTGATATAACCGCACCGGAGGTCGGTCTTGCGCAAAAATGCCATATCAATGAAACTCATCCCACGGAAATAAAAACTCATCATGAACATGTCGCGTGCATAGTCAGCCTGAGGCAAAGCCGACAGGTCGAGCAGCTTTATTTTGCGTATCACCGACAGCGACAAGGCCCGTTTGGCAGTTTTACCCACGCCGGTGTATACATGCCGGAATGGATGGCACTGCTCCACGGCTCCGCTCTCCACAGCCCTATTGTACACGGCGCGCAATATGCGCATATAGAACGATGTGGTATTTGGGGTGACACCTCTGAATTTCAGATATGCCTCATAATCCTCAACAATATCGGCATTGATGGCATCAATTACAATATCCTCCCCATTCCTGAACCGGCGGAAACTCGCAAGTGCGGCAGCATAGGTCTCGGCAGTACGCACCCTTTCCCTCACCCTCAACGACATTATAATGGATTGCATGAAATTGAACAACGAATACCGCCTGACATACTGATGATACTCCTCCACCATTTCATCCGCCGTGAAATGAACGCCACGCCTATTCATCTCTGCCGCTATCCGCTTAATCCGTTCCACGTCCGTACTGATGAGATGGCAAATCGACACAATCCGCACCGACAACACTTCCCTTTGCCACTGGGACGCCATGGAAAAACAGGCGCACCATTCCTCACGCGACAACCGGTAGGGAGTTGACACATGCCTGATTTTGCGTTCATGGATTATCTGATAATACACTGCGCCTTCATGACCTGATGCAGAAAGCAAACGAAATTTAGCTTTTACTGATGCCATAATAATTAATTTATAATCCAGATATTAACGGGGTGCAAAAGGGATCTGTACAATTTCCATTGCATTATAAGCCGCTAATTGACGCAAGTTACAGAACTTTGGCATATATCGACGGCCATTAATCCTGACCCGTCCCACACCATGGCCACACCATTCGGCGCATTTTATCTACTGTCATTGTTTTATATCCCGTCATTGTTTTATATCAGGGTCTTATCCTAATGCCGTTTACTTAAGTCTGATAAACGACTTTTTACTATCTAAAAATCTGATTTTCAATAGTGCTTTGAATGGCAAAAATTCTTAAATAAACAGTATTGGATTTTATCCGGAAATATCATTCGGGATTTTGTGTCCGCCATGTATTGCAACAGCATAGTCATATTCCAACTTCGATGCATATCAAAAGGTCCCGACTTTTCAACCATGACCGATGCCTTCATCCGTAGAATACAGTATAAAATAAACCGACACCCCCGTAAAAAGCTTAAATTCTACTCGCCTAAGAATGTTTTCTTCCGGCCAATCGCTAATTTTGCACTTGCCAGTTGAGAGTAGGCTTGCCAGTTGAGAGTAGGATCATGATTTCAGCACTAAATTCTCCACATTGGCAAAAAAAATTGCGCCATCTCTTGCGCATTTAAAAAAAACTGCCTACCTTTGCATCGCTTTTAGGGGATAAACCTTGCATGCAGACAGAAGCAAGTCCCTTTTTAAACGCACCCTGATTCGCTAGCTCAGCTGGTAGAGCACAACACTTTTAATGTTGGGGTCCTGGGTTCGAGCCC
>UQER01000043.1 GCA_900540205.1 uncultured Porphyromonadaceae bacterium
CACATCGCCCTCTGTTTTTGTATCTGCCAGCGTGGCTATTATTTTTGGGGTGTCGAAGTAGTTTATGCGCATGGCGCGGCGCACGCGGTCGAGCGTAACGGCAGCTGCCTGACGGGCCTCTTCCGAACCCTTGCGCAGAATCTCGTAGACTTCGGGGATGTTCTGCTCGAAGTGCTTGCGGCGTTCGCGGATGGGGGCGAGTTCCTGTTCGATCACGTTGTAAAGCAGCTTCTTTACAGTACCGTCGCCGAGGCCGCCACGGGTGTAGTGGTCCTTGAGGGCCTGCAGGTTGGGATAGTCGTTAAGGAACTCGGCAAAATGGCAGTCGTTGCAGAAAGCGTCAAGGTAGATGAAGGGGGCGTTCCCTTCGAGGTGTCCGGGGCAGTCGATGGTGAGGTGCTCCGGATCGGTGTACATGCTGTTGATTTTCTTTTTTACCTCCTTCGAAGTGTCGGAGAGGTAAATGCAGTTGCCGAGCGATTTGCTCATTTTGGCCTTTCCGTCGGTGCCGGGCAGGCGCATGCACACGGCATTGGTTGGGAGGAGGATTTCGGGCTCTACGAGTGTGTCGCCGTAGATGTGGTTGAAGCGTGCCACAATCTCGCGGGTAAGCTCGATCATGGGGGCCTGGTCTTCGCCTACGGGCACGATGGTAGCATCGAACGCGGTGATGTCGGCAGCCTGGCTCACCGGATAGCAGAAGAAGCCCACGGGGATGGATTGCTCGAAACCTCGCATCTTTATTTCGGTCTTAACCGTCGGGTTACGCTGCACGCGGCTCACGCTCACCAGGTTCATGTAGTAGAACGCCAGTTCGGCCAGCTCGGGCACCTGGCTCTGGATGAAAATGGTGGTCTTTGCCGGATCTATGCCGACCGACAGATAGTCGAGCGCCACCTCAAGCACGTTCTGGCGCACTTTTTCAGGATTATCGGCGTTGTCGGTGAGAGCCTGGCAATCGGCGATCATCACGTAGATTTTGTCGAATTCGCCTGAATTCTGCAGCTCCACGCGGCGACGTAGCGAGCCAACATAATGGCCCAGATGGAGGCGGCCTGTGGGGCGGTCGCCTGTGAGTATGATTTTTTTCATATCGTGCTAAATAAGTTTAAAACTATCGGCTATTTGCGCAAAGATACAAAATCTAATCGAATATTTTATACCTTTGCCCGAAAGCTTGAAATAGAACCAACATTAATCAACATTATATGAAGCATTTCAAACATTTGTGGCTTTCGGTGCTGCTTGGCTCTGCCGTGATGGCTACGGCCTCGGCCGCTCCGAAGTATGCCTACGACAGTGTGCCCGGCGATCCGCTGCACACTAAAATCTACACTCTGCCCAACGGGCTGAAAGTGTTCATGACACAGAACCCCCGCGAACCGCGCATCCAGACCTACATCGCCGTGCGCGTAGGCGGCAAGAACGACCCCGCCGAGACCACCGGTCTGGCCCACTATTTCGAGCATCTGATGTTCAAGGGTACTCCTAACTTCGGTACTGTGAACTACGCTGCCGAGAAGCCGATGCTCGACCGCATCGAGAATCTTTTCGAGACCTACCGCCAGACCACCGATTCGGTGGCACGTGCGGCCATATACCACACCATCGACTCCGTGAGCTATGAAGCCTCGAAGCTTGCTATTCCCAACGAATACGACAAGATGATGTCGGCCATCGGAGCCAACGGTACCAACGCCTACACATCGACCGACGTTACCTGCTATGTGGAGGACATCCCTTCCAACGAACTTGAGCGCTGGGCCATCGTGCAGGCCGACCGTTTCAAGAATCCTGTGATCCGCGGCTTCCACACCGAGCTGGAGACCATCTACGAGGAGAAGAACATGTCGCTCACCAACGACAGCCGCAAGAGCAACGAGAAGATGCTGGCCATGCTCTTCCCGTCGCACCCCTACGGAACCCAGACAGTGCTCGGCACGCAGACCCACCTGAAGAACCCCTCGATAACCAATATCAAGCGCTACCACGACCAGTGGTATGTGCCCAACAACATGGCCATTGCCCTTTCGGGCGACTTCGACCCCGACAAGGTCGTGGATGTGATCACCCGCTATTTCGGCGACATGAAGCCGAATCCCGCACTGGAGGACCAGCGCCTCAAGGTGGTGCCCGAGAAGCCTTTCACCACACCACAGCGTGCCGAGGTGTGGGGCAACGAGGCCGAACGCCTCACGCTGGCGTGGCGCATCCCGGCAGCCGCACATGAGGACATGACAGCCCTGAACGTGATGTCGAACGTTCTCGCCAACGGCTCGGCCGGCCTGATGGAGATTGACCTCGACCAGGCGCAGAAGCTCAACGGCTCAGGAGCCGGAATGTACTCCATGGCCGATCAGGGCGCGTTCCTGATGATCGGTCTGCCCCGCACCGGACAAAGCCTGCAGGAAGTGGAGGCTCTGCTGCTTGGCGAGGTGGAGAAGCTGCGCAAGGGTGAATTCTCCGACGAGCTTGTGAAGGCTGTGATCACCAACATGGAGCTTGACGTGGAGAAATCGCTGCTCAACAATTCCGACCGTGCCAACTATTACGTTGATGCCTTTGTCAACGGTCAGCCGTGGGCAGAAGCCGTAAAGGATCTTGATGCAGTCAAGAAAATCACCAAGGCCGATGTGGTGGCCATGGCAAACAAATATCTCGGCGACAACAACTATGTGGCCATAGAGAAGCGTCAGGGCGCGCCCAAGGATGAACTTAAAATCTCCAAGCCCGCCATCACTCCGATTGTGACCAACCGCGATACTGCCTCGGTGTTCCTCACCGACTTCGTGGCACTCGGTTCGGAGCCCATCGAGCCGAAATTTGTGGATTTCCAGAAAGAACTCACCTCGGCACGTCTGCCCAACGGTGTGGAGCTCCTCTACACCCACAACCCCTACAACAATCTGTTCGACCTTACATTCGTGTTCGAGACCGGCAGCTATGCCGATAAATATCTGTCGCTCGCAGCCAATTATCTCGATTATCTCGGCACCCCCGACATGACCCCCGCGCAGGTGCGTGAGGCTTTCTATAATCTGGCATGCGAATATTTCGTGTCGGCCGGCTCAGAACGCTCATACATCGTGCTCCGTGGCCTGAGCGAGAACATGACCAAGGCTGTCGACCTTCTGGAGAAACTTATCAACCAGGCCGTGGCCGATCCTGCGGTATATGCAACCTTTGTTGAGACCGTGCTGAAGAGCCGCGCCGACTCGAAGAGCCGTCAGGGCAGCAATTTCTCGGCTCTGCGCCGCTATGTCACCTATGGTCCGGACATTGTCAATGACCTCATGATCAAAAATGAGGAGTTGCCCGAAATCAACCCCGAAAAGCTTTTGGGTTCGCTGCGCGATATGCTCAGCCTCACTCACCGTGTGATCTATTATGGTCCGCTGTCGCTGCAGCAGGTTGAGGCCGACCTCAACGAGCACCACGTGAAGGGTGTGACTCTCCGCGAGCCAGCTCCCATGAAGAAGTATCTGCCGATACAGCCCGAGGAAACCGTGGTATATGTTGCTCCCTACGATGCCAAGCAGCTCTACATGAGCATGAACACCTCGAACGGCGAAAGCTTCGATGCAGCATCGCATCCGCTCACCACGCTCTACAACGAATACTTCGGCGGCTCGATGAACGCCATCGTGTTCCAGGAGATGCGTGAGGCACGTTCGCTGGCCTACTCTGCATGGGCTTATCTTAACGAACCTTCGCGCCTTGACAAGCCATACACGTTCATGGCAGGCATCGCCACACAGAACGATAAGCTCATGGATGCCGTGGGCGCCTTCAACTCCATCATCAACGATATGCCGCGCAGCGAAGCCGCGTTCGCACTTGCCAAGGATGGTCTTGAAAAGCGTCTGCGCACAAACCGCGTCATCGACGACAACATTGCATGGGCTTATATCAACGCGCAGGATCTGGGACTTGCCCCGTCGCTCGACGGCAACGGAAAGAACCGTTCGGCCGGATTGGATCTCGACCGTCTCACATTCGAACAACTCCCGACGCTCACCCTCGACGATGTCGTGAAATTCCAGCAGGAGAATGTGAAGGACCGCAAATACAACTACGGTATTCTCGGTAAGATAGAGGACCTCGATATGGATGCCCTCTCTAAACTCGGCCGCGTGGTGATTCTCACGCCCGAGCAGATTTTCGGCTATTGATATCATAGTCATACCCGATAAAATTTAATTTTGATTACCCCGGTGCGGCATTGCTGTCGGCCGGGGTAATTTTTTGCATAAAAATGGGGGAGGAGGGGGCGGATAGGCCGGAAATTTTTTGTAAATTTGCACGCGTCAAAGCGCTAAGTCCGCAATGGATGGGCGTGGCGACAGGACCAAACAACAGGACAACTTTTTAATTATATCTGTAATATGGTAAGCTACAAAGAATTAGGCCTGGTTAACACCCGCGAGATGTTTGCCAAGGCCATCAAGGGTGGTTACGCCATCCCGGCTTTCAACTTCAACAACATGGAGCAGCTTCAGGCCATCATCAAGGCTGCTGCCGAAGAGAAATCGCCCGTTATCCTTCAGGTGTCGAAAGGCGCCCGCAACTACGCTAACGCCACACTGCTGCGCTACATGGCTCAGGGTGCCGTTGAATATGCAAAGGAACTGGGCTGGGAGCATCCCCAGATTGTTCTTCACCTCGACCACGGCGACAGCTTCGAGCTTTGCAAGAGCTGCATCGACAACGGTTTCTCGTCGGTGATGATTGACGGTTCTCACCTTCCCTATGAGGAGAATGTGGCCCTGACCAAGAAAGTGGTTGACTACGCTCACCAGTACGATGTGACTGTAGAAGGCGAACTCGGTGTGCTCGCCGGCGTGGAGGATGAGGTTTCGGCCGACCACCACACTTACACCGATCCCGAAGAGGTTATCGACTTCGCTACCCGCACAGGCTGCGACTCGCTGGCTATCTCGATCGGTACAAGCCACGGTGCCTACAAGTTCACTCCCGAGCAGTGCACCCGCAACGCTGAAGGCCGTCTGGTTCCCCCGCCACTGGCATTCGACGTGCTCGACGCCGTTATGGAAAAACTCCCCGGCTTCCCCATCGTGCTCCACGGCTCATCGTCGGTTCCCCAGGAGTATGTCGACATGATCAACGAATACGGCGGCAACCTGCCCGATGCCATCGGTATCCCCGAAGAGGAACTCCGCAAGGCTGCCAAGAGCGCTGTTTGCAAAATCAACATCGACTCTGACTCCCGTCTGGCCATGACCGCTGCCGTGCGCAAGGTATTCCATGACAAACCCGCTGAGTTCGACCCCCGCAAATATCTGGGTCCGGCCCGCGACGAAATGGAACGCCTCTACAAGCACAAAATTGAAAACGTGCTTGGCTCGAACGGCAAAGCCGAATAATCAGCACGCCTGACCATAACAACAAAGCACAGGCCGCACTCCGGATTCCGGAGCGCGGCCTGTGGCTTTTTTGCGCGATTGCGGCGGCCTATACATAGCAAATGTAGCTAAAATAGCTACCGTAGCTATCTTAGCTATGATAACAGCTTGGGGGCAAACAAAAAAGAGGATGCCGATTGGCATCCTCTTTTCTTGCTGTAGCGGGACCGAGAATTGAACTCGGGACCTCCGGGTTATGAATCCGACGCTCTAACCAACTGAGCTATCCCGCCTTGTTTGCGAGTGCAAAGTTAGAATATTTTTTTTACATACCCAAATGTTTCCAAGGAAAAATTTTTGCAAAAAAAGTTGTATCTTTGCTTAATGAATTGGCGGAAGCCCTTATACCCTCCTGTTTGAAGGCGAATCAGACAGGATGATTCATTCCAATCGGGAATTATAGTTCGGTATAAGTTGACGCCGCTGCAATCCGGGTTGTATCCCCCGACAGTGCAATATCTCCCTGAAACCATGAGCGACAATCTTGACAATACCCCCATTAACAGCGATGAGGCTGCTGCCGGCGAGGTGGCGGCTGAAAAACTGACGCCGGAAACTGCCGAAACCGATGCCGATGCCCTTGCGGGCGAAGTGGAGGAGGAGGCCGCGGCCGTACTTCCTCCGGCAATAGGTACGGAGGCCGCGCGCCTGCGCCTCGGCGGCATGTACCGCAGCTGGTTCCTCGATTATGCGTCGTATGTGATTCTGGAACGTGCGGTGCCGCACATCGACGATGGTCTGAAGCCCGTGCAGCGTCGCATACTGCATTCGATGAAAACCCTCGACGACGGCCGGTTCAACAAGGTGGCCAACATCGTGGGAAACACCATGCAGTATCACCCCCACGGCGACGCTTCAATCAAGGATGCTCTCGTGCAGCTCGGACAGAAGGAGCTGCTGGTGGATACACAGGGAAACTGGGGTAACATCCTTACGGGCGACGATGCCGCCGCAGGCCGTTATATCGAGGCTCGCCTGTCGGCCTTCGCCCTTGATACGCTCTACAATGCCAAAATCACCGACTGGGTGCCGAGTTACGACGGCCGCAAGAAGGAGCCGGTGACGCTACCGGTCAAGTTCCCGCTGCTGCTGTTCCAGGGCGTGGAAGGTATTGCCGTGGGTTTGTCGTCAAAAATCCTGCCGCACAATTTCAATGAAATACTCGATGCCTGCGTGGCCTCGCTGCGCGGCGAGGAGTTCACGCTCTATCCCGACTTCCCCACCGGAGGTTTCATCGACGTGAGCCGCTACAACGACGGCGAGCGTGGCGGAGCCGTGAAGGTGCGCGCCAAAATCGAGAAAATTGACAACAAGACTCTCGCCATCACCGAAATTCCCTTCGGCAAAACCACCCGCGTGGTGATCGATTCGATACTGAAGGCGTTTGAGAAAGGGAAAATAAAGATCCGCAAGGTTGACGACAACACGGCCGGACAGGCCAACATCCTGGTGCATCTGTTGCCGGGCACGTCGTCGGACAAGGCCATCGATGCGCTTTATGCATTCACCGACTGCGAGGTGGCCATATCGCCCAACTGCTGTGTGATTCAGGACAACAAGCCTCATTTCCTTACGGTGAGCGAGTTGCTCCGCCACAGTGCCGACCGCACCCGCACGCTTCTGAGGAGGGAACTGGAGATACAGCTCGGCGAGGTGCGCGAACAGCTCAATTTCGCATCGCTGGAGCGCATTTTCATTGAGGAACGCATCTACAAGGACCGTGAGTTTGAGCAGGGCGAAACGCTTGAGGCGGTGTATGCCCACTTGCGCAGCCGTCTGCTCCCGTTTGTGAGTACCGATGCGGATGCCCCTGCCGGCGACAGTGCGGGGAAAAAGGTGGCGCTGGGACGCGACATAACCGACGAGGACCTGCAGCGCCTGCTTGAAATCAAGATGCGTCGCATCCTCAAATTCAATTCCGATGAGGCCGACCGCCAGATTGCCCTTTACCGTGAGCGGATCGCCGACATACTTTTCAAACTCGGTCATATCACCGAGCACACAATAGCATGGTTCGAGAGCCTGAAAGAGAAGTACGGAGCACGCTATCCGCGCCGCACCGTGATCCGCGGGTTCGACAATATCCAGGCGCAGCAGGTGGCCGAGGCCAACGAGAAGCTTTACATCAACCGTGATGAAGGCTTCATAGGCACGGCACTGAAGAAAGATGAGTACCTGTTCAACTGCTCGCTGCTCGACGATGTGATAATTTTCTATAACGACGGCCGCTACAAGGTGGTGCGTGTGGCTGAAAAACTGTTTGTGGGGAAAAATATCCGCCACATAGGCATTTTCCGCCGCAACGACACCCGCACGGTCTACAACGTGATTTACAAGGATGGAAAGACCGGCACATTCTTCATGAAACGTTTTGCCGTGACCGGTGTGACGCGCGACCGCGAATACAACCTCACCCAGGCCACGCCCAATTCGCGCATAGCCTGGTTCTCGGCCAATCCCAACGGCGAGGCCGAGGTGGTGAAAGTCACACTCAAGCCGAAACCGCGCCTGAAGACCCTGCAGTTCGACATAGATTTCAGCGAACTTGCCATAAAGGGAAAACAGAGCCAGGGCAACATAGTGACCCGTAACGAGGTGCACCGCTTCTCGCTCAAGGAGAAGGGCTCATCGACACTGGGCGGCCGTCAGGTGTGGTTCGACCCCGATGTGCTGCGGCTCAACTACGACGGCAGGGGCGATTATCTCGGAGAATTCGGCGGTCACGACATGGTGCTTGTGGTGACACGCACGGGCGAGTATTATCTGACCTCGTTCGACGCCGCCAACCATTATGACGACAACATTCTGCGCATAGAGAAGTTCCGCCGCGACCACGTGTGGACGGCCATTCTCAATGACGCAGACCAGGGCTATCCCTATATTAAGCGTTTCACATTCGAGGAGAGCACCAAGAAGCAGCGGTTCATCGGAGAGAATGCAGCTTCGGAGCTGATTCTGCTCACAGACACTCCGGGAGCGCGTTTCGAGGTGCGTTTCGGAGGCGCCGACGCTTTCCGCGAGCCGCTTGTGGTTGACAGCGCTGAGTTCATCGGCACAAAATCGTTCAAGGCCAAGGGTAAGCGCCTGACAACATTCGCCATCGACTCAATCGAGGAGATTGCGCCCAATGAAGTAGCCGCACAGGCTGAGCAGGCGGCCGATGCCGCAACCGACGATGATGCCACCGATTCCGGCGAAAACATGACTGAGGAAGAGGGCGCGGTCGAGATGTCGGACGACGAGGTTCGCGACGAAATAAACGGTCAGCAACGGATTTTCTAATCTCCACACATTCTCACCCGATGCAATTATTACAGCGATTTATTGCGGCTTTTGCTGCTACCGTTACGTCGTTCATCGTCCTGTCGGCCTCGGAACACGAGGCCACGGAGGTGATCAGGCCGGTCAATTCATCCTATATGCTTGAGGCGGGTTCTTCGCACCTCGCCGACACTTATCTCTCGGGCCTGAAATATGTGGGCTGGAATGTTGCGTTCCAGTATGAACGCACCCAGGCCATGAAATTCTCGCCCGACCTTTGGCGTCAGCAACTGCTGATAGGAGTTGAGGGGAGCGGCGCCGACAATCCGGCGCGCAATTCCACGCTCTATTACGCAAATCTTTCGGCATCGTGGGGTATGTACCGCCGCTGGGAACTGCCTCACGGGCTTTCGGCCGGTGTGGGCGGGAGTGCCGGAGGAAACATAGGTGTGGTCTACAGCAACCGCAACAGTAATAATCCGGCATCAGTGAAGGCCGACATAACCGTAAATGCCGGAGGCTTCGTGGCATGGCGCACACGCCTGTGGCGCATGCCGGTGCTCCTGCGCTGGCAGACCTCCATGCCGCTTACCGGTGTGTTCTTCTCTCCCGAGTACGACGAGCTTTATTATGAGATATATCTCGGCAACCATAGCGGCCTCGCTCACTGGGGCTGGCCCGGCAACCTGTTCCGCTGGGACAATCTGGTAACTGCCGACCTTGATTTCTCAAATACTCGTCTGCGCCTGGGTTTCCGTTCGCGTATCTATTCCACGCAGGTGAACAACCTCACCACCCGTATCTTCTCCTATGCATTCGTCCTGGGTGTGACGGGCGACTGGATGTCGCTCTCGCCCCGCAGGGGCATGCCCGACCAAAATGCGTCGCGGGTGGTCTATGCCTACTGAAATCAGGGTTCCCTTTGAAAGCCTTTTTCCAACCTTTTTCCCTTTCACATTATTATATAATGAAAAAATACACTTGGTTACTGAATTACATAAAACCTGTAGCGTGCCTGACAGCTCTGATGTTTCTCGTGCTGGCTACGCTGACCGGTTGCCATGATATTAAAGAATACAGCGAGGACCCGCGGGCCTCGTTCGAGCAACTGTGGACCATCCTTGACGAGCATTATTGCTTTTTTGAACAGAAAGACGTGGACTGGAACGAGGTGTATGCGCGTTATGCCCCGCAGGTGGCCGACAACATGACCGACGAGGAGCTGTTTGAGGTGTGCTCACGCATGCTCGACGAGCTGCGCGACGGCCACACCAATCTGTCGGCGCCGTTTGCCACAAGCTACTACCGCAAATGGTGGAGCGATTACCCGCAGAACTACAGCGCACGTCTGGTGCAGCAGTATTATTTCAACTTCAACTACCGCACCACCGGCGGCATTGACTACGGCATCCTGCCGCAGAATGTGGGCTACATGCACTACGGCTCATTCAGCGCGACAATTGGGGAGGGAAACCTTGATTCCATCCTGGCCTACTGCGCGGCGGCCGACGGCCTGATTATCGATGTGCGCGACAACGGGGGTGGTTCGATGACAAACGTGGAGACATTGGTGGCGCGTTTCATTCAGCAGCGTACGCTCGCCGGGTCCATCTGTCACAAGACCGGACCGGGACACAACGATTTCTCAGAGCCGTACGCCTATTATTATGATCCGGCGCCATCGTATCGTGTGATGTGGGGTAAGCCGGTGGTGGTGCTGTGCAACCGCTCCACCTTCTCGGCTGCCAATAATTTCGTGTCCGTGATGAAATCGCTCCCTAATGTGCGGATTGTCGGTGCAACTACCGGCGGTGGGTCAGGTATGCCATTCTCTTCAGAACTTACAAACGGCTGGGGGGTGCGTTTTTCGGCATCGCCCGTGCGTGATCCCGAGGGCCGTCTGACTGAGTTTGGCGTGGAGCCCTCCGAAGGATGTGCAGTCGACCTTGATCCGGTGGAGGCTTTGGCCGGGCGTGACACAATGCTTGACTTCGCTGTTGCCACAGTGTTGTCGATCTGATGATGTTGCGTCAAAACGAAATGCATAACATGAATGTTTATGCATTTTGAGCGGGATAGGCGCAAAATTCTGCCAAAAAGTTTATATGGTCTGTTTCGTATGATGGATGTTTTTGTGATTGCTACTAAAAATAGTGGGCGGTGTCAGAGTTGACATGGATCCACAATGCTGGATAAAAATGATGCGCAGCTCAGAATCAAGAATGTGCGCTCTGTTTCTTCGTATCATACATAATGGCATTTTCGAATATTCATAGTGGCTGGATATCAGCGTCGAAGGCTCGGAGAGCCGGGATTGTATCTAACCCCAGGTGATGGCCTTTAGGCTGAGCCTGGGGGGCAAGCACGCTCCAAATACTATAGGCTCGGAGAGCCGATGTTGTGTTTAAAGATTTGCAAAATTAAATCAGCCATAACGAATGCCTTTGCTTTAGTTCATGTTGTAGAGCGTGACAAAAATTTTTGTCTAATCTGGTCCAAAAATGTATATTTGAGGCAAATCTTAGACCATGAGCAAAGTAGCAGCCATATATCATATAGTCTTTGCAACCAAACGGCGTGAGGATACCATTACTAATCAGCGTCGTGAGGATTTGTATAGATTTATATGGCATGAAATAGAAAAACACGAGTGTCGATTAATCCGCATAGGTGGAACAGCCAACCATTTGCACATCCTTACCATGTTGCATCCATCTGTGTCGCTGAGCACATTGGTAGGTAATATAAAATCGCGCAGCAGTGGATGGATATGTAAGGATGCAGTATTTCCGGATTTTAAGGGATGGTGTGCAGAATATTTTGCATGTACAGTCACTCCGGGGGATATGTCGGGGCTAATAGAATATATAAAATCGCAACAGGAGCATCACAAGTCATGTAGTCTTGAAGATGAGTCATGCCGTATGTACGCAGCTGCCGGGCTGAGATATAATGAAAATGAGTTGACTTGAAAGTGCTGTTGAGCATGTTTGCAGTGCTCGATGTTGTAATCGCTATCCGCGAACATGATATCGGCTCTCCGAGCCTCATTTGTATTATATTGTTTTCATCTCCCCAGGCTCGGCCTAAAGGCGTCGCCTGGGGTTAGCCACAATCTCGGCTCTCCGAGCCTTAGATGGCATAATCGAGTCTGTACCGTCGTTCAACGAATCTCAGGGGATGCCTGCCGGCAATCTCTTCGGTACGTTCAAGAACAACGAGATTTCATTCCCTGAAAATGGTATCGTGCTCTATGAGCATGCCGATCCGGCCATGGCTGTGCGTCAGGTGAACTCAAACGGACGCTTCAAATTCACTCTTCCCGCCTCATCGGGTATAAATTCCGTCGGTCTTGACAGCGCAGACGAAGCCGAGGCACCGGTTTATTACGACGTAACCGGCCGCGTGGTTGCACATCCTGTGGCAGGGCAGCTTTACATCAAGCGTTGCGGTGCCAATGCCGAGAAAGTGATTTTCTGAAGCGCCTCCTCTCCCTTCGGGAGAACTGAATAAAATACGAGGAGTGTCAAAATCCATGATTTTGACACTCCTCTGGTTTTCGTTGAAGTTTTAAAATTCGCAAATGAATTTCGATGGTGCTCAGGTTCGGAATCACCCAGGCGTAGGGTCGCGACCTGTCGCGACTGCAAAGCCTTGTTCAGTAGATGGTAACGTCCGTACTTGGGGCCAGGTGGCAGTCGCGACAGGTCGCGCCCCTACAATTTATTGAATTCAATTTTTGATGTTTTTTGTCAGGATTTGCGGACGGCGGGATTCATGTCCTCCGGGGTGGTTTCCTCTGGATGGGTGTACCAGCGGGAGTAGAAAAGGTAGTTGTGGGCTATCTTTTCGTTCAGTTCCTTTGATTTTTCCGGTTCCATCATCTTGATGAATTTGGCCGGACATCCGCCCCACAGCTCGTGTGGCCCGATTTTGGTGCGTGAGAGCACCACCGAGCCTGCCGCCACCAGTGCGCCTTCGCCCACTTCGGCATCGTCCATTACGATTGAACCCATGCCGATGAGTGCGTAATCATGGATTTTTGCGCCGTGGATTGTCACATTGTGACCGATGGAGACGTCGTTGCCTATCTCGATGGTGGATTTACGGTAGAGCGTGTGAAGCACCGAGCCGTCCTGTATGTTCACGCGGTTGCCGATGCGGATGGAGTTCACGTCGCCCCGGAGCACGGTGTTGAACCATACGCTGCATTCGTCGCCCATGGTGACATCGCCAACAACGGTGGCATTCTCGGCCAGAAAACAGTCGCGGCCTATCACGGGGTCGTAGCCCCTTACCGGAATGATGAGTGCCATATGTCAGGTTTTACAGAGGGGTTGGTGATTATTCGCCGAGAGGCATGGTCTTGGCCTTCAGCCATTCGGCCTGTTCTGGGGTGAGGTAGGGGAGAAGGCGCTGGCGCACCTGGGCATGGTAGCCGTTCACCCAGTCGATTTCCTGCGGGGTCATTATGTCGAGGTCGAACAGCGAGCGGTCGAAGGGGAAGAGGGTCTCGGTCTCGAAACGGAAGAAGCGTCCGAATTCGGTGGTGAACGCCTCTGTGCACAGCACAAGGTTCTCGCAGCGGATGCCATGGCAGTCGGTGCGGTAAAGACCGGGCTCGTTTGAGGTGAGCATGCCGGGCATAAGGGTAGCCGGCACATCGTTGAGACGGATGCTTTGCGGGCCTTCGTGCACGTTAAGGAAGAAGCCTACGCCATGGCCTGTGCCGTGGAGATAGCTGAGACCCTCGCGCCAGAGGAACTGGCGGGCGAGTGCGTCGAGCTGGCCGCCGCGTGTGCCTTCGGGGAAGATGACGGTTGCCAGGGCAATGTGTCCCTTCATCACCAGTGTGAAGTCATGTTTCTCCTCGTCGGTGGGCGTTCCCATGGCGATGGTACGGGTGATGTCGGTGGTTCCGGAGAAGTATTGTGCGCCGGAGTCGATCAGCAGCAGTCCGTGCGGTTCCACGGTGCTGTTGGATGCTTCGTTGGCCGTGTAGTGCACGATTGCGCCGTGGGGGCCGTAGCCGGCGATGGTCTCGAAGCTTTCGTCGAAATAGCCCGGCTGCTGCGAGCGGTAATGTGTGAGGATGTCGGCCACGTCCATTTCGGTGAGCTTTTCATGCTGTGCCATGCGGCGCTCTATCTCCATGAAGGCGCCCACGAGAGCTGCGCCGTCAAGTTCCATCGTCTTGCGGATATGGCTTATCTGGGTGGAATTTTTCACGGCCTTGAGCAAAGCCACGGGCGAAGCTCCCGTGACAGCACGTAGGCCGAGTGTGTCGGTGGTGCGCACCGAGGTGCGGGTGGCGTCGACCAGCACGCGTGCCGATGCGGGAAGGGCGGCCAGGAATCCATACACGGAATCGTAGGGCGCTGTGGCCACATTCGCTTCGGCGAGGTAGGCGGCAGCTGCTGCATCAACTTTGCTTTCTTTTATAAATAATGTGTTGCCGGCAGGGGAGAGGTAGAGGAATGATGTGGCAACGGGGTTGCAGTTTACGTCGCGCGAACGGACGTTGAGGGTCCATGCAATCTCGTCGAGGGCGGAAATGAACACAGAGTCGGCACCCTGTTCGGCTGCGTCGGCGAGGATTTTGGCGATTTTTGCGGAAGCTGTCTCTCCGGCGAATTTCACGTCGTGGATGAGCAGCGGCGCGTCGGGGAGTTCCGGACGGTCTGACCAGATGCTGTCGGTGACGTCGAAAGAGGTGTTGAGTTTCATCCCCCTTTTCTCAAGCACGCTGCGTAGGGCGGCAGTCTCGGCGGGGTTGAACAGGGCGCCGTCGATTCCAACGGTGGTGGCGGCGGTGAGAGTGTGGGTGAGATAATGCTGGATTGACGGTGTGTCTGGCAGGCCGTCCTTCATCAGTTTTATGTCGGTTCCTTCGAGCTGCTGCGCGGCCTGGAGGAAATAGCGGGAATCGGTCCAAAGTAGTGCATCATTCAGTGTGACTACCAGTGTGCCTGCCGATCCGGTGAATCCGCTCAGCCATCGGCGCACCTGCCAGTGGTCGGCTATATATTCACTCTGATGTGGGTCGGTTTGAGGAATGAGCACTGCTGCAATGCCGTTTTTTTTCATCTCGGCACGGAGTTGTCCGAGTCGGTTGGCAATCTGTTGTTTCATGTCTGTATATAGTTGTAAGTTTTCCTTTCGGGTGGAGAGAGGGAAACCGGCGTCCTCATGTGCGCGTGCGCACAGCGGACAAGATGCAAATTTAACAAAAAAAGCGGTTTTGTTGTTGTAAGGCGCATAAAATTTGCGGTCAGGCTCGCTGGCGATGATGCAAGTGCATGGAGTTTTGGGGGGAGCGGCGGTTTGCATGGAATTGTTTTACAGCCTGGCGGCGGTGCGTTGAGGCTTGATTATGAGGGAGTGCGGCGAGATTGCTCTTCGGATAAAGAAAAATCTTGCGATTTTTAGGGAAAATTTTTTGTGGAAATGTTTGCGGGAATGAAAAATGTTACTTAACTTTGCATCCGCAAATGAGACGGTAACGCACGGCGTCCGAATCATATAGAACTTTGAAACAAGCCTCTTTAGCTCAGTTGGCCAGAGCACGTGATTTGTAATCTCGGGGTCGT
>UQER01000044.1 GCA_900540205.1 uncultured Porphyromonadaceae bacterium
GATTGAATTTCAATTATTTCAAAGAACTCTTATGATTTTTTAGTGGACACTAATGGGATTTTATTTATAATTATGAAAAAACTCCGATGAAAGAAGCTGTATGAGCATCTTCTTTCACCGGAGGATTGAACGTCTGTCAGGCGGTTATTTGAGCGAAATACGGTCGGTAGTTATACGCTTGGCAGACGGCAGAAGTTTGGCGTAAATCTGCGTTGTAGTGACGTGGGCATGGTCGAGCAGTTTGCTGACAGTAAAAATGTCAGTCCCGGCTGCGAGCTGCAAGGTGGCAAAAGTATCCCTGAATCGGTGAAAAGTAATTCGCTTGGTGATTCCGGCTGCTTTCAGCCATTCCTTCAGAGGACGTTGCGACATGTGCCGCTGAAAGTCCTTGAACACTTTTCCCGTATCGGGCTCACCGCACAGAGCAAGCATTTCGGGGTTTAGTGGATGGCATGATTCTTTCTTCGTCTTCTGGATGCGGATGAACATGGAAATCCCGCCGTCGGCATCCTGTCGTATATCTTCCCACTTGAGATTGAGGATGTCACTGATGCGCAATCCAGTGAGAATGGAGAACAGCGAAGCGCGTTTTAGTCCGGGCCAACGGCATTCGGTAGCAGCGAGTTTTTTCACTTCTTCGACAGTCAGGAACTCTTTCTTGACTTCCTCATAATCAATCTGATCCAGATAGTCGTTGAGATTCTCTTTCAGGAGACGTTCCTTGTGAGCCTCTTTCAGCAAGGCACGGAATAGAGAAAAGTAACCTGCCGCCGAGTTGCGGTTCACTTTCTGCTTAGGGTGGCGGATCTGATTCGCTTCAAGAAGGTATGAGCGGAATCTGTTGCAGAAATCAACGGTAATTTCGCCGAAAGTGCAGCTGCCTTTGGTAAACTGACGGAAATGCAGATATGAGCAATTCCACTTCTGATGTCTGCCTTTGCACTTCCTCTCGAAATAGGCGAGGAAGTCAAGATTCGGTGTCTCACGGTCGAGAAATCCGAATTCGCTGTTGATGAGTTGTTCCTGACGGCGGCAACGTATCAGCTCGGCTCTGTTGAGGATTGATTCGTTATACTCCTTCTGAAACTGGGTGGTCGGGTTCTCATAGATATAGAAACCGAGATACTCACGGCGAGTATTCTTGTTGGTTTGAGGATTGCGGACAGCCGGATAGAAATCCAGATAGACAGAAAGCCTTCCTTTCGTCATCTTGGCTGTGCGCACGTTTACAGATGGGACAGTGTTTTTAATCATATATTCGAGTTATTTGATTTTGAAATTGCTGCAAAACTAATTGGTAATCAGACGGTGCACCATTGTAGTGCGGCGCATGGCATAAGATGCACCGGTTTTTATTCTATTTTAGTAGACCCAAGCACTTTGTCGAGGCTTTTGCGCTCAATATAGACCCGGCTGTCATGATAGATTCGCGGTACGTTATATGTACGGACGTAGTACGAAATCTGGTCTCGGGTCATGCCGTATGCCCCCATAGCTTCCGGCATTGAGTAATATTCGGCGGCAAGTTCGGGGTTGATGCCCATAGCCGCGTCAATTTCCCGGCGGAAATAATAGACAACATTTCTGACTTTCTGCTTCGTGATTTTCAGTTCGGAGACCATTCGATATAGGGCATCCTTTTTCATCCCGAATTTGGCACAGACCTCATCGACGGTGTACCATTCCTCTTTGTTGACTTCATCCCCAACCGGCTTGCCGAATACTCTGTCGATATGCTTCTTGCTCCAGAGCGTCTTCCCTCGTGAGGTCGTCTTGGGAATATTATGTTTGGAAGCCAGCTTGTAAAGCCACGCATTGCCGATGCCAAACTTCTCCATCACTTCCTTGGATGTGTAGAACTCAGTGATAGGCTCAGCTGGCTTAACTTCCTTTTTAATGTATGGGGAGGAAGATATGAACAACTCATTCAAAACGGCTCTGCTTATAAATGTTCTTCCCGGAAACTGGGCACACGGGATTTTTCCTCTTTCAAGATACCGATATAGTGTCCGGGTCGAAACTCCCATCAATCTTGCGCATTGAAATGGGGTTAGAAAAGATAGACTATCTTCATTTCCTCTCGTTTTGACATTGATAGTCTTTTGGGTATTTGCGACATGTTCATCGCGCTTTCGCTTTTTATAAGCGTGCTCGGCACATCGCTTACTGCAATAGCGAGTCGAGCTTTTGCGGGCTGTGAATGATGCTCCGCAAAATTCACAGATTTTTTGAAATTCAATTGTACTGCTCATATTCTCATTTTTGAGTTATTTCTGTTAAAAGTGTGTCATTGTGTGACGCCAAGTGTCATTGCGCGACATAATCGTCCACACCTCGGGAAAATGAGCCGACGTACAAATGCGAAAGCGAAAAAAGATACACAAACGGCTAAAAAAGCCACTGAAATGCCCAATACGGCGAAAAAAAATAACGCCCTGTTTTTGGGCGTTACTTGTCATTGTTAGTATTTTAACTGCTTTATAGCCAAATAGTTACTTGCCGATGCAGAAGCGGGAGAAGATGGTGGCGAGGATGTCGGGGGTGGTGATGACGCCGGTGATGGAGGATAGGTGGTGGAGAGTTTCGCGGACGTCCTGGGCCACGAGGTCGCCCGAAAGGTTGGCGCGCAGGCCGCCGATCACGCGCTGCAGGGATGCGGACGCCGCAAGCAAGGCCTGATAGTGGCGTGCGTTGGTGACAATGACGGTCTGGTCGTCGTTGAGCAGGGCTTGTGTAAAGACGCCGCCGTTGGACGCTGGTGCTGTCTGCCCATTTTTTTTGCGCACGTTGATGCTGGGCGTGGGGGAGAAGAGGGAGGGGAGGAGAGTGCGGAGGGCGGGGACGCCGGGTTGGGTGGCTGCGGAGATGGCCACGAGGGTGCTGATGGGGGCGATGGCCGTCAGGGTGCTGTCGATGAGCGATTGCAGTTGCTCTTCATTGCCGATGAGGTCGGTTTTGTTGAGCACAGCCACGGCACGGGCATCGTCGGGGAGCTCGCGGACTATGGTGGCTGCGATGGTGCCCAGTTCTTCGGGTTTTTCGGCTGCCCACCGGGCGTCGATTACCCACAGTACGATTCTGGCCCGGCGTATGGCGGCCATGGAGCGTTCGATACCGAGGTTTTCAATGGTGTCGGATGTGCGGCGCAGTCCGGCGGTGTCGATAAAGCGGAATGTTATTCCTCCCAGGTCGGCAGTGTCCTCGATGGTGTCGCGTGTGGTGCCGGGAATGTCGCTGACAATGGCGCGGTCATCACCGATGAGCTGGTTGAGCACCGACGATTTGCCGGCGTTGGGCGCTCCCACGATGGCGGTGGGCACCCCGCGGCGGATGGCATCGCCTGTGGCGAACGATGCCGCGAGCGAATCTACTGTCCTGAGCGTTGTTTCGGCGATGTCGAGTAGTTTGCGACGGTCGGCAAACTCCACATCCTCTTCCGAGAAATCAAGTTCCAGCTCGAGCAGCGATGCCAGTTCGAGCATACTGTCGTGCAGCGTGCCGAGCTGCGCCGAAAATTGTCCGCGCATCTGCTGCTGTGCCAGCCGGTTCGATGCGCGCGAGGTGGCGGCAATCACGTCGGCCACGGCTTCTGCCTCGGTCAGGTCGAGCTTGCCGTTGGCAAACGCCCGGCGTGTGAACTCGCCCGGTTCGGCCAGTTGGCAGCCGTTGCGTATCAGCATGTTCACAAGCTCGTTCTGAATCCATTGCGACCCGTGCACCGACAGCTCCACCACATCCTCGCCTGTAAACGAGGCCGGCGCGCGGAACACTGTAGCTACGGCTTCGTCAAGCCGTTCGCCGTTGGCGGGGTCTACCAGGACGCCCAGGTGTGCGGTGTGCGATGGCGTCTGCTCAAGGTTTTTCCCCTTCCATATGCGGTTTGCTATGCTGATTGCCTCATCACCGCTCACGCGGATTACGGCTATTCCTCCGATGCCATGCGGAGTTGATATGGCGCAGATTGTCGACATGTCTGTTTCTCGAAAAATCTTATGATGTAATTATATGGTGCTATATGGCCTTTAAATTAGTGGCACTCTCAGCGTCGTTTCACGCGGCTCCAGCGGTTGAAGTTGCATTGTGCCTCAACGGCAGCTTCTGTATCCGGAGGCAGCTGGGTGAAAAAGTTGTGGCCTGTTGCAGCTTCCACCGAATCCACGCTGACAGCGTGCGTCTGCATGCCCCCGGGCACACGTCCGTTCGGCAGTATGAACCCGATTGCCGTGGGTGGATCGGTGTAGGGCGAGAGCACCACCTTGAAGAATCGTCGCGGCACGGCCACGCCTGTCTGGCCGATGCGTTGCACGGCTTCACCCGGTTCGAATATCGGGCCGCACACAATGATGACGGCACTGTCGGCCACCGCCTTCTGGCGGCACTTCTCTTCAATGCGGTTCCATGTGCCGCGGTTCAGTTCGCCGGCCTGCGGGCAGATGTTGGTCATGTAGAATGATTCCTGCATGGCCTGAGAGCTCCATTTCATGTCGCCGGCAGGCGCCATATGTCCGCGGTCGAAGCCGGAGTTTGTGTAATCCGACGGGTATGCCGTGGCCTCCACCTCCGGATCGGGAGCGAACTGGGCTTCCTTTCGGGTCTGGCTGCCTGAGGTCTCGGAGGCGAGAAGTTCCCAGGACACCCAGTTGGGCTGATGTGTCTGCGGGTTGAACGATATGGTCATCCCCTCACGTTCCAGAATCTCTTCCGGCAGTGCCGGGTTTGTCACAACGTTAAGCAGGCTCCCGTCAGGATGGGTTGCTGTATCATGGGTGGCGGGGCGTGCGGATGCCACAAGCCACACCACCACGGCCAATACGGCCAGACCAAGCAGGACAGCCACCCGCTGGGGTTGCGGGGCTTTGGATGCGGAAGCCGCACGCTTCCGTCTTTGCGGCTGGCGTGCGGCTCTGCGTTTAGGTGGAGTTGTACGGGTCATTTACAAATATCCGTGTGTGTTTGTACGGCTCTCTCCGGGAAATCAGAGGATGGCCGAAGTGTTGAAGTTGCGGAACTCGAGGTCCTTTGCAGCCTTTGCAGCAAGCGACGGATCAAGTTTCACGGCCTGACGCAGGTTGTTGTTTACCATCGTGTCGTTGTTGGTGCGTGCGCCCAGAACCGCGGTCAGGTAATATGTCATTGCGTTGGGGGCGCTCACCGATGCGAGGGTCGATTTTGCTTTGCTGTAGTCCTTGGCAAGAATCTGGGCCAGGGCGGCATTGTTGGTCTTGGCGTTGCCGAAGGCCTTTACGGCTGCCGAAGCGTCGCCGGTCATCAGGTAATATGTGCCCATGGCGTCGTTCAGCTCATCCAGACCGGCGGCTGCGCCGAACTTCTGGTTGGCCTGACGGTAGTCCTTGTTGAGGAGCGAGATAAGGCCGAGGTTCATCTGGGGCTCTGCAGCGTTGGGGGCCAAACGGCTTGCGCGTGCGAAATTCGATTTGGCAGCCTCGATGTCGCCGGCAACATATTGGGTGAGACCCAGGTCGTTGAACGTGCGGTAGTCGTTGGGATAGATCTGTGTGGCTGTCTCGTAGAGTTTCATCTTCTCGCCGTTATCGTCGGTGAGGGTGGCGGCATAAAGCAGCTCATCCACATTGAGTGCGCGCGGATTGCTCTGTGCCAGGTCCATGATCTCCTTGTCGCTCTTGCCGATCACGTTTATTGAGGCTGTGATGCGGCTCTTGCGGAGCTGGGGCAGAATCTGGTCGGCCAGCTGGTCGAAAATGCTCGAAAGGTTGCGGATCTCCTTTTCGCGCTGCTCGGGGTCCTTGTACATCGACAGTACGCTCAGGATAAGCTCCTTGTCCTGGATGTTGCTCTTTGATACAAGGTTCTGGAATCCTTCCCAGTCCTCGGGGGTGAAGTTGGCGGTGAGCTCGCCGAACTCAGTGATTTTGTCCTTCTTGAGCTTGTTGGTCAGGTAAGCCTGGGTGTTCTTCTCGCGGCTTTCGGCCAGACGGGTGTTGAGGTCGAGCGAACCCTCGGGCGATGCATACGACGAGATGTTGATCTCCTCGATCTCGCGGTTGGGAGCGGCGTTTGCATCCAGGAGCTCCTGATTGAAGGCAAGCATCTGCTCCGACTTCAGCTGGCCGTCGCGGATGTTGGCCTGATTGATAAGGAAGTGAATGTCGGCGTTATACTTCTCGTTGATGATGCGCTGGAACTTGTCGTGGGCCATGGCCGGTGTCACGGTCGATGCATCGGCCAGCGCCGATGTGGCCACCACGCCGTCGGCCACCTTCACGCGCGGAAGCACATACTGCTTGTTGCCCTGACGCACATCGAAAGCCAGCTCAAGCTCGCTCTTCATCATGTCGGGGTTGTAGTTGTACATCACGGGGATGGTCACGGTTCCACCGTTCTCATAGCTGATCACGGGATTGTTGCCGCGTACTTTCTCTCCCTGGAACGAATAGGGCTGCGATGCCTCTTCACGTCCCTCGAAGCAGAGATAGGGGGTCACTGTCACCTGGGCGTTCTTCACAAAGAACTTGGCCGGTACGCGGGCAGTGATGGTTGCCGGCACCTTGTCGCCCACGGTTTCGAGCGGATTGGGGTTGACCGAGAAATAGTCGGCCTGAAACTGATTGAGTTTTTTACTGCAACCTGTCAGCATCAGTGTGCCTGCGGCTGCGAGCATGAATAAGTGCTTGCTGTTCATGACTGGGATTATGGTGATGTTTTTTACGTTTCGTTTCCATCGCTGTGGACAAAGACGGATGTCTCCGTCTCCTGTCTGGCAAAATTAGTGAAAAAAAGCTATTAATCGCCTATGTCGCACGCTTTTTTTGTGATTTGCGACAAATGTAGTCGCTGCTGCACAGGGGAGTTGCCGGCTCCGACCTGTTAATGTAAAAAAGAGTTAATAAAACCCAATAACTTGATATTTTAGCATGCTTTTACATATATTTGTACCCGTAAAAACTAAGTCTTGAATCAAAATACCGCAATAACTGGTTGGGCCACAGTGTAAAAGGCTCTGATGTTACATGGAGAAAGGGTAATGCGCGTGCTTGGCATCCGCATTTTCACAACGTCGGACTGAATCAATCGGCGGATCTCGATTCGATATCGGCGTACATTCGTACCTTGAATTTTGACACCTAACTATTACCTTAATATTTTACCAATTATTTAAATGAACAAGAATCACCTTTTTTGCAAGCTATGTATTGGCATAGGTTTGCTTGGCTTCGTTGCATGCAGCGACGATGACGAAACCAGGTGGAACGATGTTGACGGGGCTGTACCCACCATGCAGCTCGAGGCATCGCACATCCGCACCGAGCAAGGGCGTTCCATCACCGTTGCCGGAACGCTGGCTGACAAGGACGGAATCTCCACGGTTCATCTGTTTTGTCCTACCATCCATCTCGACAAGACAATCGACATTGTCGCGATTTACGGAGAGCCCAAGACCACCTATCAGCTTAATTACACTCATCCCATCAACGAGAATGTATCGTCGGATCCCCACAATCTTGTAGTGACCGTGACCGACGTAGGCGGTCGCCAGACTTCTCAGGAAGTGCTCGTGACAATGGATGCCGACTTTGTGGCACCTCAGTTCACCGCCCGTCCCTCCGATGAAGTTACCGTGCTTATCAAGGATCCCACCACGCTCAAGGTGCGTTTCGGTATCGCCGACGACAAGGCTCTTGAGTATGTCCGCGTGGTATTCATCAACGCCGACTATTATCAGGCACCTGTAGCTCCGGCAGCTGTTCCCGCAGCGCGTGCCGAGGGAGACGAAGAGCCGGAAACCCCGGCTGAGGATATATTTGCCGGCATCACCGATGAGAGCCAGGCTTTGGTGAACTCCCATGTGACGGAATTTGCCGATGCCAAAGTGTTCGACTTCGAGCAGGTGTTCTCTCTTGCAAGCGAGGAAGCCAACTACGTACTCCTTGTGGAGGCCTGTGACCGCATGGACCATGTGATAACACTGAAGGCTGAATACAACGTTCAGGAGCTGCCCGACTTCGACAAGATGTATCTTGCCGACGTAGCAACCGCCCCCGAACTCAACAGCGACATTTTCGGTGTGCCCATCCTCATTGACCATACCGACAGCTATACCTACGAGGCACGCTACTACAATGCCAAGGCCGGAACAGAGGTATGCTTCATCCCGCAGAGCACTGACTTCACCCCCATCTGCTTCGCTCCCGATGCAGAAGACCCCACCAAGCTCGGCGATGATCCCGATGCTGTCAACAAGTTCGTGCTTGACCAGGAGGGTGTCTACTATCTCTTCAAGTTCAACACCCTCACACGCGAATACAGCTACGAGACATACTCCATAGCCGATGCACACGACCCCATCGAGGGCTTCGTGGATGGTGCCAACCAGCTCAATACCTGGCATGACTGGAGCGATCCAAGCGTTGTGTGGTGGCAGCCGTTCCATGTCGTGATGGCCACATGGGCCGGTCCCGACAATATCAAGGCCCAGTTTGTCCGCGATGACAAGAACCTCCACATCTGGCGTACGGAACCCATCACATTCGATGCCGGCGAGTTCGGCTTCTTCATCGGCAACTGGCATTCACACGAATGGTGGCCCGAAACATGCTGGCGTGCCGACGACGAGCATAACTGCAGCAAGTGCGTGTACTACGGCCGCTGGTACTCCGACTTCGGAAACGTCAAGAACAACGACGCTTACTTCAACTGGAAATACGGCGATGTTCCAGGCTTCAACCAGCAGAAGTGGAACAACGACGAATCCTACAGAAAAATGTTTGTCGGCGATGTCTGGTTCAAGCCCATCATCCCTGCACGCGGCCGCTACATCATGGAAGTGGACTTCCACACCGAGCGTTGCCGTCTGGTGCCTGCAAACTAATACCATAACCAATCAGATCATTTTAAAATGAAAAATATATTATTGCTATTTGCGGCGTTGTTCGCCTCAATCAGCGCATATGCCCAGACCGTGACCGGTACGGTCACATCGGCTGCCGACAACGAGCCCCTCATCGGTGCCACGGTTGTTGTGAAAGGCACAGCCAAGGGCGTCAGCACCGACATCGACGGCAACTATACCATTCAGGCCGAAGTCGGTCAGACACTGGTGGTTTCCTATGTGGGAATGAACACCACCGAGCAGAAAATCACATCCAATGTGATGAACATCGCTCTTTCCGAGAACTCCAACGTGCTCGATGAAGTCGTTGTGGTAGGTTACGGCGCGGTCAAGAAAAGCGACCTCACCAGCTCCATCTCCACAGTCAAAGGTGATGAAATCACCGAAATGACCACCGGTAACGCCATGGACGCTCTCCAGGGCAAGGTGAACGGTGTCCAGATTGCATCGGGCGGTGGCCCGGGCTCGCAGCCCAAGGTGCTCATCCGCGGTGTCACCACCGTCAACGGCTCATCTCCTCTCTACGTTGTGGACGGCATGCCCGTGGGTACCTCCATCAACTTCCTCAACCCCTCCGACATCGAATCGATGGAAGTCCTCAAGGATGCTTCCGCAGCCGCTATCTACGGTACACGCGGTTCTAACGGTGTCATCCTCATCACCACCAAGAAAGGCCGCGACGGCAAAATCAACGTCGACTTCTCCGCAAGCGTAGGTTTCCAGACCCTCAAGGACCCCAAGATGGCCGGTGCCGAGGAATATGAGAAAGTGTTCAACGCACGCTACACCAACGACGGCCGCGCAGTGCCCTGGCGTTCGCCCAAAACCGGCTACACCGATGCCGAAGGCACCGACTGGTGGAACACCGTCATCAACAAGACGGCCCTGGTGCAGAACTATCAGCTCGGCATCAACGGCGGTAACGAGAAATACACCTTCGCAGCCTCAGTGGGCTACTTCCGCAACAACTCGCAGTACGATGTAGGTTACTGGGACAAACTTACCATCAACCTCAACACCGAGTTCAACTTCTCCAAATACGTGCAGGCCGGTCTGCAGATCGCACCCCGCACCGAATCGTGGGAGGATACCCCCAACCAGTTCGGCTCGGCAATGGGCATGGACCCCACAACCCCCGTGTTCAAGCATCTGGACAACTGGACCGACAACCCCTACAACCGCTACATGCGTAGCTACAACAACCAGGTGTGGAACCCCGCTGCAACGCTCGACCGCCCTGTAGGCCACAGCCGCAACTACGGTGTGCTCCTCAACCCCTACTTGCAGATCAAGCCCGTCGAGGGTCTTGTGCTCCGCACTCAGTTCGGTGTTAACGCATCTGTTGTGCGCACCGATTCCTATGCTCCCATCTTCTCGCTCGACGCACTCGAACAGAGCACAACCAGCTCGGTTACTCGCCGCATGTACGAGAACGTTGACTGGAACTGGACCAACACCGCCAACTACAACATCTCCATCGCCGAGAAGCACAACATCAACGCCATGGTGGGCTTCACTGCCGAACGCTTCGGCTATTGGAACGTACAGGCCAAACGTGAAGGCATTCCCAACGATGAGGATACCCTCCGCGAGGTTGATGCAGGTACAGGCGAACAGTATGCCAACGGCGATACCAGCTACTATACCCTCGTATCCTGGCTCGGCCGTGTGATGTACAACTTCACTCAGCGCTACTACATCACCGCTTCGGTCCGCGTCGACGGTTCAAGCCGTTTCGGCGACGGTAACAAGTACGCCACCTTCCCCGCAGTTTCGGGCGCATGGCGCATCAGCGAGGAGCCCTTCATGAAGGACGTCGACATCATCGACAACCTTAAGATCCGTGCCGGCTGGGGTAAGGTGGGTAACCAGGCTATCGCCAACTCCGCCTATCAGTCGCTTGTCGGCTCCAACAACGTTGTTATCGGCGGTATCCGCGTACCTGGTACTACAATGACATCGATCGGTAACCCCGACCTCAAATGGGAGACGGTGGAGGACTACAACATCGGTGTAGACCTCTCGATGCTCAACTCGCGCCTGCAGTTCACCGCCGACTTCTACAAAAAGAAATCGCACGACATGCTCTACAGCAAGCAGAACTACATGTGGATGGGTTATCCCGCATGGCTTTCGGCCGTTACAATGAACATCGGCGAGATGGAAGCCACCGGATGGGAACTCGGCATCAGCTGGCGCGACCGCGTGGGCGACTTCCGCTATGAAGTGGGAGTGAACCTCAGCGGCGTGCGCAACAAGGCCATCAAGCTCACGGGCGACGGTCCTATCGACGGCGACTACACCCGCTCGATGGACGGCGAACTCATCGGTCGCTTCTACGGCTACCGCACCGACGGCCTCTTCCAGAACTGGACAGAAGTCTACAGCCACTCTGACGAACATGGTAACCTTATCCAGCCAAACGCACAGCCCGGCGATATCCGTTTCCTCGACCTCGACGGCAACGGCAAAATCGACGAGAACGACCGCGACTTCATCGGCAACCCCTATCCTGATGTCATGATGGGTCTGAACATCGCACTCGGATGGCGCAACTGGGACCTCAACGCCAACTTCTACGGCTCGTTCGGCAACGACATATACAACTGCACCAAGAGCCGCTACAGCGGTGTGGCCGGAGAGAACGTATTTGCCGGTACATTCGACAAGTGCTGGCATGGCGAAGGCACATCCACCGAGTATCCCCGTCTGAGCGCCAACGACTCCAACCTCAACTACTCGCGCAAGAGCGACTGGTTCGTGGAGGACGGCAGCTACTTCCGCTGCAAGCTGCTCCAGATCGGCTACACTATTCCCAAAAAGCTTGTGGGTGGCACCAACCTGCGCCTGAGTGTGTCGGCACAGAATCTCTTCACCATCACCAGCTACTCCGGCATGGATCCCGAACGCCCCATGCTCGACGGCGATGTGCTCAACACCGGTATCGACGGTATCGCTTACCCCAATCCGCGCACATTCCTCTTTGGTGTAAACTTTAACTTCTAATCCCATCCGATTAAAATGAAAAAACTATCTATATTGGCAACCGTCGGCGCGGCACTCCTGCTGAGCTCCTGCAACGACTTCCTGGACGAACCGGCGCGTGGCCAGCAGAACCGCGATAACTATTTCTCCACCGAGGAGGAATGCCGGGACTTCGTCAATGGTCTTTACTATTGGATCACCTGCGACGACTGGTGGCAGGTCTACAACCCCTGGCTCCAGGTCGAGATGTGCACCGACAACGCCTGGATGGGCAACACCACTCAGGACGGCGACTACCGCAACCTGGTTGAGTACATGCCCAACGGTCAGGAAAACGGCCCGTCGAGCAACTTCTACCAGTACCGCTACAAAGCCATCCTCAACTGTAACATTGCCATCCAGAATATTGCAGACGAAGATATCGTCATGTCACCCTCGGTGCGTGCAAATCTTCTGGCGCAGGCTCATTTCCTCCGCGGATACTATTATTTCGAGCTTGTCAAGCTCTATGGCGGTATGGTGCTCATGGATCATCTTTACACCGCCGGTGAGGCTGAAGGTGTAGGACGTTCTACCGAGGACCAGACCTACGAATTCATCGCCGAGGACTTCCGTTATGCCATCCGCAATCTCCCCCAGAAAAGCGAGCTTGCAGCTGCCGACATGGGTCGCGCTACCCGTGGCGCCGCTCTCGGTCTGCATGGCAAGGCTTTGGTTTACCGTGGCAAATGGAAACAGGCTTCCGATACACTGGGCCTGATTGTACGCGAAGGCGAATACGACCTTTGCCCCAGCTTCGGCGACAACTTCGATCCCACAAAGAAGAACGGCATCGAGTCGCTGATGGAAGTACAGCATCTCTACGATGCAGCCTACAACATCGGTTGCGCGCTGTCCACAGTTGCCGGTCCCCGCGACGTGGCCGACCAGGACGGTTGGGCATGGGGTGTTCCCACCGCTTATCTTGAGAAACAGTTCCTCGACGCAGGCGACACCGAGCGTCTCCGCTGGACCATCATCAAGAACGGCGATACCGAAATCGCAGGCGAACCCGACTTCGAGGCTCTTATCGAGAAGCAGGGAAATGCAAACAACGACGGCACCTATTTCGTGAACAAAGGCTCTCAGAAGTCGCCCCGCATCTTCCGTAAATATTATTGCCCGCTCGCACAGCGTGGTGAGAAATTTGATCAGGTTCACTCGCCGATCAACTGGCCCATCCTGCGCTATTCCGATGTGCTCCTGCTTTATGCCGAGGCTCTTAACGAGCAGGGACGTGACGCCGAGGCTGCACGCTTCGTCACACAGGTACGTCAGCGTGCTTTCCTCAAAGGCGTTAACGGTAAAGCCGGCGACGAACTTCGCAAAATCATCCGCAAGGAGCGTCAGCTTGAACTTGCCGGTGAATTCCACCGCCTGTTCGACATACGTCGCTGGATTGACGATAACGGCAAACCTATGATTGCAAACATCATGGGCCCCAACGGTAGCTTCGTTCAGTTCAACACCGATCCCGAGACAGCCGATCCCGATGAATTCGAGAATCAGCGTGAACCTTCAAACGAGGGTATCAACTTCAACGAGAGCCGCGACCTCCTCTGGCCTATCCCATTGGTTGAAATCGAGCGTTCGAACGGTGCCATCCAGCAGAACCCCGGTTGGTAATCCCCCGATAACAACTTTCAATTAATCCCGTTCCGCAGCCCGGCATGCGGTTGCGGAACGGATATGAAACAATTTAACAGACATTTCCTTAAATCATGAAATTATCAAAATATCTGCTTATCGGGTTTGCGGCACTTTCGTTGGTGAGCTGCGATAAGGATGATCCCACCTTCGCCGATTATGTACCCGACAAGAACGGAGAGACAGAAGACCCTGATAAACCTTCCGGTCCGGAAATACCCGCCGGTGCGGAGCTTCAGAAAGTGACGGTTGATCGCAACACCGCTTACCAGACCATCGCCGGATTCGGAGCCTCGGACTGCTGGGCACCAGCATTCGTGGGCGAGAACTGGACGAGCTGCCGCGACGAGATTGCCACATTGCTGTTCGATCAGTCGGGCACTGGTGCCAAGGTTAAAGGTATCGGCCTCTCAATGTGGCGTATGAACCTCGGCGCAGGCTCATGGGAGCAGGGCGATGCTTCCGGCATCGTCGACAAGAGCCGCCGTGCTGAGAGCTACCGTGGGGCCACATCCGAATATGACTGGACAAAATGTACAGGCCAGCGTTACTGGATTGAGAAAGCCCGCGATTACGGTGTGGAGAAGTTCGTGTTCTTCAGTAACTCTCCGCTGGTGGAATACACCTATAACGGCCAGGCTCGCAGCGACCGCGGTACCGGCGTATCCAATCTCAAACCCGAGAATTATGAGGCTTACGCTAACTACATGGCCGATGTTGCCCTGAAATACAAGAACGACGGCTACAACATCACCCACATCTCTCCGTTCAACGAGCCTCAGTACGACTGGAAAGGTAACAGTCAGGAAGGTTCAGGCTGGAGCTTGGCAGAGCAGGCCAAGATGGTGCGTGCACTCGACAAGGCACTCACTGAAAAGGGTGCCGACATAGACATCCTCCCCGGTGAGGCTGCCTCGTGGGAGTATGACGTCATGTCACACTACTTTACCGCAGGCGATGCCGCCTATATCGGCGACTGCACACATGTGAAGAACAATCTGTTCGGAGCACACAGCTACTGGACCGACAAGAACTGGGCCACAATGCGCAATGTCCGCCAAAAAGTGGCCAATACAGCCGCTCAGTACGGTGTGGATCTGTGGCAGACCGAATGGTCAATGCTTACCAACGACAGCGATTACAATCCTGATGAGTTCCCCGGATATGCCGCCGGAACCGAAATGGACCACTCCATCCAGATGAGCCGAGTTATCCACAACGACCTCACCGTGGCCAACTGTACCTCGTGGAGCTACTGGACATCGATGGACGGCGGTACAGCCGAACATAAAAACCGCTTTATACTTATCCGTCTGATTCCCGACGGCGGTGATCTCACCGAAGGCGACGGAAAATACCTTGCCACCACCAACCTTTGGGTGCTTGGTAACTACTCGCTGTTTGTGCGTCCCGGTTATGTGCGCATCTCTCACGATGTAGAGAACGAGGGTTACGACTTCTTCGGCTCAAGCTATCTTGCTCCCGACAACTCGCGCATCGTCTCGGTCTACACCAACTCAACCGACAAGACATTCTATCTGCAGGATGAGTTCGAAGGCCGCGACGCCATCATGGGTATCAAGACCTACACCACCACCGACGAAAAGCAGATGGAACCCGCCACAGTGCGTGTCAAGGACGTTGTCACCATCGCTCCCAAGAGCGTGGTCACTGTGGTCTACGACCTCTGATCAGTCCCAAAGGCTGACATCACCTTATAAATTAGCGGCGT
>UQER01000045.1 GCA_900540205.1 uncultured Porphyromonadaceae bacterium
ACTGCAACCCTGAGAGACAAACCGCAGACCACACATTTTAGTTATCTCCTTTCCCGCCTGCAGTCGCGACAGGTCGCGACCCTACAGCCCTGTGATTACCGCCATCCCGATGCGCGGAGGCGATAGTCTCAAACAGAGCAAAAGCCGGGTCAAGCCGAAAACACGGTGCATTTACTTATTGCAAACAGAAGTCGTATCCATAAAATCGTAGGGACATGCCTTTGGCATGTGAATCAGGCGTGTGCTAATACTCAGTGAATCAGCGTTGTTTTACATGCCAAAGGCATGTCCCTACAAGTTGGTGAAAGCATTGTTATATTAAAACTGCTGAGATTTATGCATTGGACCATCGGCGCGGAGGCGGAAAAATCTGCTTTGGGGAAGATAAATTTTGAAAGGTCGGTTAAAATGACTTATCTTTGTGAAAACAACCTTTAAAATATACGGATTTATGAAATTCGCTGAAAAATGCAACGAGATTTTCGATAAGGCCACAGCGGCATATCATGTCACCGACCGGGTTGACGCCCCTTACACCAATCCTTATCCCGCAGGGTCGATCGAGGCCATCCTCTTCGACAAGAACTGGATTGACGTGAACCAGTGGCATATGGAGGACCTCATCCGCGACCCCCAGATCAATCCCGCCGAGGCTGTGGTGCTCAAGCGCCGCATCGATTCGTCGAATCAGGAGCGCACCGACATGGTGGAGAATATCGACTCCTGGTTCCGCGACAAATATCAGGACGTGAAGGTGCTCGAAGGCGCCACCATCAACACCGAAAGCCCGGCATGGGCCATCGACCGCCTGTCGATTCTTGCCGTAAAGATTTACCACATGCGCGCCGAGGCCGAACGCGAGGATGCCACCGACGGCCACCGCGAGAAGTGCTCGGCCAAACTGGCCGTGCTGCTTGAACAGCGCGTGGACCTGACCGATGCAATTGACACGCTGCTCGACGACATTGCCGCAGGCCGCAAATACATGAAGGTCTACCGCCAGATGAAGATGTACAACGACGCCGACACCAATCCGGTGCTCTACGCGTCAAAAAAATAATCGTGGATTACGACATATGCAGACTTCGGTCTGTCTTAGCGACGGCGCGCCAACTTTTATGGCGCGCCGCGTGTTGTAGAATTGAAATGCATCATCACTGCATCGCACGTTTCACTGTTTAATTCATCATTCCTGACAATTGAAAAAGGCACTGAAATATTGTCTGTCCACGCTCAAATGGCTCCTTATAGGAGTTGTGGGGCTGATTCTGCTGGCCGTATTCCTCTTCTATCTGCCGCCGGTGCAGGATTTTGCCGTGCGCAAAGCTCTGGATTCGGTGAACGCGGGAGGTGGGATGCACATCAGTGTGAAAAAGGCACGGATCGGATTTCCGCTGCGTCTGAGTGTGGATTCGCTGTCGATGTCGACGCCGGGGATGGAGATAGCGGCTGCGCGTGTGCGTGGCGATGTGGCCATGCTTCCGCTGCTGCGTGGCAGCGCGGAGGTGAAAACGCTGGCACTGGCAGGTGCTGTGGTGAATCTGGGCACTCCCGATTCGGCCCTCTACATGAAATCGGCCATCGCTGTTGCCGCTCTCGACAACGCCTCGGTTGGCCTCATTTCCAAAAAAATCGACATAGAGCGCCTGCGTGCGCGCAATGGCCGTGTCACCATGGTGCTTAAGCCCGATACGGCCGCGGTGGAGAAACCTGCCGGTGAACCTGTGGAGTGGGACATCAATCTGCATCAGACCGTGCTTGAAGGGGTGTTCTACCGCATGCAGATGCTCCCCACCATCGACGACCTTCAGTGCGCACTCCCCAAGGCCGAGATGCTCGACGGCAGCATAGACCTGAAAAACAGCCGCATCAATGTGGATGAGCTGCTGATTACGGGAGTGGATGCACGCTACATCGTGCCTACCCCCGAATTTGTCAAGGCGCATCCGGCCCCGGTGATTCCAGCCGACACGGCCGCAATGAAATCTGCCCCGTGGCTCATCAACGCGCGCAAACTGCGCCTCACAGGCTCGCATGCCGTATATGCCACGGCCGGTGCGGTTCCCATGTCGGGCTTTGATCCCGAATATATCGAGGCATCCGAAATCATCATTTCCGTCGATTCGTTCATGAATCACGGCACCGCTATCCGTGTGCCGCTCACAGAGCTGAAAGCCAGGGAGCGGTGCGGAGTGTCGCTGAGCGCGTCGGGTGTGTTCGAGATGGATTCCACCGCCATGTATGCACGCCGGTTCTCCATCACCACCCCGGCATCTTCCATAGGGCTGGACGCAATGATGGGTCTGTCGGCCCAGAATCCGCCTGTGAAGGCCGCACTGACGGTGTCGCTAAGTCCCGACGACGTGAAGCTGCTGGCTCCTCCTGCAGCGCAGCCCATTGTGGCGGCGCTTCCGCCCTATACGCCCATCGAGGCTGAGGCCGACATCGAGGGACGTATGAACAATCTGGAAGTGCGCAAGCTGCGTGCAGCAATTCCCCGCCATGTAGAGGTTGCCCTGCAGGGCAACATCGCGGATTACAATGATATCAATGCCGCCCGAGGCAATCTGCGTCTCACCGGGCATATCACCGACGGCAATTTCATAAAACCCACCCTGCTTGCCGCCAAGATGCAGAAGCAGGTGAACATCCCGCCGCTCAACCTTCTCGGCAATGTGAAGCTTGCAGGAGGCATTATCGACGGCGATCTCAGGGCTGTGACACACGGGGGCGACGTGGCCCTCTCCGCATGGTGGAACAACCGCCGTGTGGCCTACGACGTGGCCCTTGACATGAACACGTTCCCCATCCAGAGCATCCTGCCGCTGAGCGGTCTGCGCGACATAGATGCCTCTGTCGATGTCACCGGCAACGGTCTGGACTTTTTCGCACGCTCAACCAAAGTGGATGCTGCCGTGAATCTCAAGAGCATGGTGATCAACGGGCGCCAATATTCCGACATCACCCTCGATGCCGCGCTGGCCGACGGGCATGCCGACGTAGAGGCGAAATCGGCCAATCCCAAAGCCGACCTCAACCTTACGGCCTCGGGTAATCTGGCGGGTGAGGTGTTCAACTGGACTTTCGCCGGCGATGTGCGCAACATCGACCTGCAGGCTCTGGCCCTGTCCGATACAACTGCCGAGGGCTCGGTGAATCTGGCCGGTACGGCCTCGTTCCGCCCGGCTGTGGCCGCCACGCGGCGTGCACCGGGGCGCCCTATGGCTATTGCCGCCGACGTGGATGTGAAGACCCTGGCATGGCGAATGCCGGGCATGGAGATTCACGCCGATTCGCTTCTGGTTAAATTCGCAGCCGATTCGTCCACGTCGGCGCAGGTGACAAACCACGACCTGCGGCTTACGCTGCACTCGCCGCAGCCGCTCGACACCATCATGCAGCGTGCCACATGGACCTCGCTTGCCCTCGACCGCGACATAAAGCGGCGCAGGCTTGCCATCGACACCATTGTGCGTGCCATGCCGCGCTTTGACCTCACGCTCGACGCCGGCACCCGCAATGTGCTCGCCGACTATCTCAGCCAAAGCGACATGTCGGTGAAACAGCTGCACCTCAAGGCTGCCAACGACTCTGTTTTCTCGCTCGGTTCGCAGATAATCGAATTCACCACCGGTAAGACACGCCTCGACACCATCCGTTTGGGCATGCTTCAGCGCGGCAGCTACCTGCTTTACGGAGCAAGAATCAAGAACCGGCCGGGAACCATGGACAATTTTGCCCGGGTAGACGTGAACGGCTACGTCAACGCCGACCGTGTGTCGCTCATTCTCAAACAGCAGGATATAGCCGGTGAAACGGGCTACAGTTTCGGTGCGCTTGCATCCGTCAAGGATTCCACGCGCATCAACCTCAAGTTCGTGCCCTATCACCCCATCATCGGTTACAAGGAGTGGAATGTCAACACCGACAACTTCATAGAGTACGACCTGGCCACCCATCACATAGATGCCAACCTGAACCTGCACAATGATGTCAGCTCGCTGCGTCTGTTCACCGAACACAACCATAACGATTCAACCGCCATGGCCGGAGGCGATGACGTGATTCTACAGCTCAAGGATATCAAGATAGCCGACTGGCTTGCCATCAATCCCTTTGCGCCGCCTGTCACAGGTGATGTCTCGGCCGACATGCGTCTGTCCTGGCATGCACCCGACCTGAACGGCTCGGGAACGGTGTCGCTCACGGACTTCAACTACGGCCGACGCAAGGTAGGCGATTTCGAGCTTGCCGTTGACCTGGCCACCAATGCCGCCGGAACCATCCGTGCCAACACCTCGCTGCTGGTCAACGGGCAGAAGGCAATGACAGCCGTCGGCAATCTCAACGATTCCACAGCCGCCAATCCGTTCATGCTCGATTTCCGCATGATCCACTTCCCGCTGACGGTGCTCAATCCCTTCCTGCCCGAGGGTACGGCGAGTCTGAGCGGTGTGCTCAACGGAGAGATGGACATAACAGGCGACATGGGAAGCCCCGTGTTCAACGGGTTCCTCGACTTCGATTCCACGAAGGTCAATGTCGAAATGCTCGGCACGCCGTTCGTGTTCTCGGAAGCCAAGATTCCGGTGGTCGACAACCTTGTACAGTTCAACAATTTCGCTATACGCGGCGTGAACGACAAGCCTCTGACGATCAACGGCACGGTTGACATAGCGTCGCTGGCGTCGCCGCGCATCAGCCTCAATATGAAGGCGCGCGACATGCAGATTGTCGGTTCGAAGAAGCAGCGCTACAGCCAGGCCTACGGCAAGGCGTTCATCGACCTCGATGCCGACATAAAAGGCAACCTGCATTTCCTCGACGTTGACGCGGCCCTCGAACTGTTGCCCGGAACCAACGTGACCTATGTGATGGCCGAAGCCGCAAGCAAGCTGCAGAGCCGTTCAAATCAGGATATGGTGAAATTCGTGAATTTCAACGACACCACAAGCGTGCTGCAGGCCGACACTGTGGCGCCGTCCGCCATGCTGATGGATATCGACGCCAAGCTCACCATTTCGAGCGGAACCACCGTCACCGTCGAGCTTGACCCGTCGGGCAACTCAAAGGTGCAGCTCAAGGCTAACGGAACGGTGAACTATTCGCAGGACTATATGGCTGACCAGCGTTTCACAGGACGCATCAATCTGAACGGTGGTTTCGTACGCTATGCGGTACCCCTTATCGGCGAGAAATCGTTCGATTTTCTTGAAGGGAGCTATGTGGAGTTCAACGGCGACATGCTCAATCCCATCCTGAATGTACAGGCGGCCGACGATGTGAGGGCGAATGTGTCCGACGAGTCGGGCAACTCCCGTGTGGTTAATTTCGATGTATTGCTCGACGTTACCGGCACACTTAACGAGATGAACGTGGCGTTCGACCTCAGCTGCAACGACGACCTCACCATAGCCAACGAGATAAAGTCCATGACTGCCGAGCAGCGCGCCAACCAGGCCATGAACCTGCTTCTCTACGGCGCCTACCGCAGCGGTGGCACACAGACCATCACCAGCGGCAGCATGGGCACCAACACGCTCTACAGTTTCCTGCAGTCGCAGCTCAATTCGTGGGCGGCATCGGCAATCAAGGGTGTTGACATTTCGTTCGGCATCAATCAGTACGACAAGACCGTGCAGGGCTCCAACACCACCGCCATGAACTACAGCTACCGGGTGAGCAAGTCGCTGTTCGACGACAGGTTCAAGATTGTGGTGGGCGGCAATTATTCCACCGACCCGGATGCCGATGAGAACTTCGCCCAGAACCTCATTGCCGACATATCGTTCGAGTATATGCTCAACAAGGCCGGAACGATGTATGTGCGCATTTTCCGCCATACTGGCTACGAGAGCATTCTTGAGGGCGAAATCACCCAGACCGGTGTGGGCTTCGTCTACAGGAAGAAGATTCAGCGCATCGCCGACATATTCGGCTTCATGCGGCGCCACCATGAGGAATCAGCGCCACAGGCATCCGGCTCACAGCTTCCCGATCCGGCCTCGCCGCAACTGCCGCAGCCGCAGCCGGCGGTGGCTCCGGGCGTAAACACATCCAAATCCGACCAGAACAATGAAAATCAGAAATAGACATATCCCGGTTCTGCACGGCCTGTCGGTGGCGGTGACGTTGGCCTTGGTCACGGTGGCGATGTTGTCGTCGTGTTCCACCACGCGCCGCATCCCCGACGGCGAGCAGCTGTATGTGGGCCTGAAAAAGGTGGAGATCTCGGGCTACGATAAAGAGAAAGTGCCCGAAGGCGTTGCCTCGCAGCTTAACGAGGCTGTGGCAGTTGCGCCCAATAACGCAATATTCAAATCGCCTTACTACCGCTGGCCGTTCCCCGTGGGGCTGTGGGTCTACAACAACTGGGACAATCCGCCGAAGGGGCTGAAACATAAACTGTACGAAAAACTGGTGGCGCAGCCGGTGCTGGTGAGTGATGTCCGCCCCAACCTGCGAGCCAAGATGATGGACGAGATTCTGGACAACAACGGATATTTCCGCGGCCATGCGGACTATGAGGTGATTGACCAGAAGAATCCGAAGAAAGCCAAGATTTCGTATAAGGTGCTTACCGGACCGGCATATACGCTCGATTCCATCTGGCTGCTTCCCGACACGTGCCGTTTGAACCATCTGATTGATTCCATCGCTTCGCGCGACCCCTATCTGCGTCCCGGCGTGCGTTATTCCACCGATTCACTTTCGGCTGTGCGTACACGCGTGGCAAATAAACTGCGCAACCGCGGCTACTATTTTTTCAAGCCGGAGTTCATTGAGTATCTTGCCGACTCGGTGGCCAAGCCGCTCTCCATCGACCTCCGCATGGCGCTTGCCTCAAATGTTGCCAAGCCGTTGCTGCAATGCTACACGGTGGGTGATGTGACCGTGCGCGTGTTCCGCAACAAGGGTGGCGGCACGCCCGACACCATACAGACTTCGCGCGGCACGCTTATACAGATGATGCCTTCGCGCCTGCGCCAGAAGTTGATCCCGGAATGCGTCACATTGCGAAAAGGGCGGGTATTCTCCGTGCGGAGCATGAACAGTACCCAGACACGATTTGCCCGGCTGGGTATATTTAATGCGATCAACATAAATGTGCTGCCCGATTCGGGGCAGGTGCTGAATGTGGACATCGACTGCACGTTCGACACTCCGCTTGAGGCCACCGTAGAGCTGAACGCCTCGTCGAAAAGCAACTCTTATATCGGCCCGGGCATGAAGGTGGGGATTACTAACCGTAACATCTTCGGCGGCGGCGAACAGTTCAACGTGACGCTTACCGGCAGCTATGAGTGGCAGACCGGAAAGGGCAGTTCGTCGGTGTTCAATTCCTACGAATACGGCATTTCCACATCGCTGTCTGTGCCGCGTCTCCTCGCTCCGGGCTTCATCAAGCGCCGCAACCGCAATCTCAACTGGACGCGTTTCACACTTAATTTCGAGATGCTCAACCGTCCGCACTATTTCAAGATGGCGCAGTTCAACTTCTCGTTCAACTACGACTGGCAGTCGAGCCGCTATTCGTCGCATACGCTCACCCCGTTTAAGCTTACGTACACGAATCTGCTCCACACCACCGAGGCATTCGATTCAATCACCGGCGCCAATCCGGCCATAGCGTTGAGTTTCCGGAGCCAGTATATCCCCCAGCTTTCCTACACCTACACCTACGACCGTCAGTTTGATTCGGACAACGGTATCAACTGGCAGTTCACGGTGCAGGAGGCGGGCAACCTGTTCTGGAGCGTATATGAGCTTGCAGGCAAGCATGGCGAAAAAGAGCTGTTCGGCACCCCGTTCTCGCAGTTCGTGAAGGGGCAGACGCAGCTGGTCTATAACCGCCGCCTGTGGGGCGACAACTGGCTTGTGAGCCGCGTGCTCGTCGGGGCCGCCCATGCCTATGGCAACGGCAAGGAAGTACCCTATGCCGAGCAGTTCTATGTGGGCGGAGCCAACTCTATCCGCGCTTTCACGGTGCGCTCGCTCGGCCCCGGCAGCTACCGTCCGCCTGAGGATGTGCGCGACAGCTATTTTGACCAGACCGGTACGTTCAAGTTCGAGGCCAATGTGGAATACCGTTTCCCGATTATCGGGCCGCTGCATGGCGCCGTGTTCATGGATGCGGGCAATGTGTGGCTGCTCAAGAATGACCCCCTGCGTCCGGGCGGTCAGCTGAAGGCTTCATCGTTCCTGCGCGACCTCGCTTTGGGCACGGGTATCGGACTGCGTTTCGACATCGGAATGCTGGTGGTGCGCGGCGACCTCGGTATCGGTATCCATGCGCCCTACGACACCGGCAAGAGCGGTTACTACAACATGGAATCGTTCAAGAAATCCCTTGCCTTCCATCTCGCCATCGGCTACCCCTTCTGAGATAGATATAGACATTGAATATAAAAAGAGCGGTGCCCCGTAATTTCCGGAGCACCGCTTTATTTTTGGTACGCACCTGAAGGTGCGGCAACGGGTTTGACGGTATGATTAGCCGTTAACCTTCTTCATGTGGGCGATGAGATCGAGCACTTTGTTAGAGTAGCCGATTTCATTGTCATACCACGAAACAACCTTAACGAAGGTCGGGGTGAGCTGGATACCAGCCTTAGCATCGAAGATCGATGTGAGGGGGCAGCCGAGGAAGTCGCTTGAAACAACAGCGTCTTCGGTGTAGCCGAGGATGCCTTTGAGTTCGCCTTCAGAAGCTTCCTTCATGGCAGCGCAGATTTCCTCGTAAGTAGCGGGCTTAGCCAGGTTGACGGTGAGGTCAACTACAGATACGTCGAGGGTGGGGACACGCATCGACATACCGGTGAGCTTTCCGTTGAGTTCGGGGATAACTTTGCCTACAGCCTTGGCAGCACCTGTGCTCGAGGGGATGATGTTGCCCGAAGCAGCACGGCCACCGCGCCAGTCTTTCATCGAAGGACCGTCAACGGTTTTCTGGGTAGCTGTTGTAGAGTGAACGGTTGTCATGAGGCCTTCAACAACGCCGAACTTGTCGTTCAGGACTTTGGTGATGGGCGCAAGACAGTTGGTGGTGCAGGAAGCGTTAGAAACGAACTGTGTGCCCTTAACGTAGGTCTTTTCGTTAACACCGCAAACGAACATGGGGGTGTCGTCCTTCGAGGGAGCCGACATAACCACGTATTTTGCGCCGGCTTCGATGTGAGCCTGAGCTTTTTCCTTTGTCAGGAAGAGACCGGTGGATTCAACCACGTATTCTGCGCCTACTTCGCCCCAACCGATTTCTGCGGGGTTCTTGCATGCTGTTACGCGGATGGGCTTGCCATTAACGATGAGGAGGCTTTTTTCCATGTCGGCTTCAACGGTGCCGTCGAATTTGCCGTGCATTGTGTCGTACTTGAGCATGTAGGCCATGTAGTCAACGGGGAGAAGGTCGTTGATGGCAACTACTTCAATGTCGTCGCGCTTGGTTGATGCGCGGAAAACGAAACGGCCGATGCGGCCGAAACCGTTAATACCAATTTTAGTCATAGTTAGAATGAATAAAAATAGAGTTGTTTTGTTGGGTTGTTGTCAAATATTGTTAAAATAGCTGGATCTCAGCTATTTGTGGTGCCGGCAGATATATAACAAACTTACCGGGTGTTTTTAGCATTGCAAAGTTACTAATTTTTCCGAAAAAATCTTTACAGCCACCATGATTTTTTTGCGTGGTGACACGAGGCGCCGGCAACCGGCACCTGTAATTTCATTGGTAAGCTAAGATGTTTGGTGTCTGAGCCTTTGCGGCAGGTCAGGATGTGTGTGGGCTATCGGTGGGAATGCGGAAAATGGAGAAGTTTACCGAGCCGTAGGCGCGGTGGTCGATGAAATGGGGAAGGCCCGAAAAATCGTGGTTGCGCGAGTGCTCTATTATGAACACCGAACCGGGGGCGAGCAGCCGTGATGAAAGCACTTTGCCGGGAATTTCGGCGAAGCCGGGGAGGTCGTAAGGTGGATCGGCGAACACAATGTCGTAGGGTGAGCCTGCGGTGTCGATGAATTTCAGCGCATCGCCGCGCAGAAGCGTGTGCTGCTGTTCTACTCCGAGCTGCTGGGCCACCTTGCGGATGAATGCAGCCTGTGTGGCCGCTTTCTCTACGGATGTGACTCGCGAGCATCCGCGCGACAGGAATTCGAACGACACGGCGCCGGTGCCGGCGAAGAGGTCGAGTGCCGACGGCTCGTCACCTTCGAAGTCAACGAGGTTCTCGAGAACGTTGAAGATGTTCTCGCGGGCGAAATCGGTGGTAGGTCTTGCTGTTATGTTGGTCGGTACGTCGAAGCGCCGGCGTCCGAATTTTCCACGGATTATGCGCATGGTCAGTAGTATTGTTGATGTTGGCGTTTTGCGTGAGCGGGTGTTATGTTCCGGTCGACGTTATTGCGATTCTGTGTGCATCATCGGAGCCACGATTGCCTCGAACGGGGCGTCGAATGCGGCGCGGCCGGCCCGGAACATGGAGGAGGGGAAAATCACCGGCATCACGAAGCGCACATAGCGCCGCAGCAGGGCGCTGGTCTGTGCGCGTAGTTCACGTTCGCCGGCGATGAAAATTTCGTCAGTGTCGGGGAGCCGGTGTGTCTGTCGGGCGGCAAGGATATAATAGAGCGCATCAGCGGCGCAGGTGATGCTGTAGGAGTTGATTGCAAGCGGGGCTTCCTCGCCGAGGATTATCAGATCCAGGCGGTGCGGCCGCAGGTTCACAAGCGTTTTTCCGCGCCGGCGGTTGGGATGTCGTGTGCGCATCCATGTGGCAAGAGGGGCGAGCGGGTGCATTATCTCCGCGTTATGGAATGTGCGGTTGATGAACCCCAACTCTGCCTCCGGCACCGCAAAAGCAATGGTGCATCCGAGAACCTCGATAGGATTCTGCACGGTCTGCGCCCGCTGTATGGCATCGGCCGAGAATGCCTTGGTCAAGATTTGTGGCGCAAGTGGCGACATTTCAGACGGCAACGGCATGAAGTGGGGCGTGTCGTAAATCACCTGCACGCTCTTGAAATCGAGCAGGAGCATGGGGTTGTTGTAGACGGCGTCCTCCAGCGCATCGAGGTGAGGCCTGGCGGTGCAGTCGAGCGGAATCTCCTCGTGTATGAGCGTGTGGCTTTCGGTGGGTGAGAATGCAACGGCCGACAGTGCCGGAGTTGAAACCTCCAGCACCAGTTGCCATGCATGTGGCCGTGCTATGAGTTCTTTTGCGAGCAATGCGGTTGCGTTGTTTGGGTTATAGAAAGGTTATGCTGTCGGTGAGCCGGAGCGGCCTCAGCCAGTGTCAGCGGGCAAGCTGTGCTCCGTTGGAGCTTCTCACGCCACCGGGTCGGCGGCGGTTGTTGTTATTGCGGCGTGCGTTGTTGTATTGCGCTCCGTTGCCCCACGATTCCTGGTCGTAGTAACCGCTGTTGCCGAATCCGCTTTCGTCGTAGAATTCGTCCTCTTCGTCATAATCGCCGTCCTGGCCGTTGCGGTTGTTGTCGCGGTTCTTGGGCTTGTTCTTCTTGATGTCGTCGGGTTTCTGGAGGTCGACCGGCGTGCCGAATAAAGCCCATTCCTGAGCTATGTCCCAGTTTTTGCGGAGGGTGAGTTTTTTGGGATAATAGAACACATCCTCGGGCTGGATGGAGTCGGCCACCACTCCCGTGTCCCATTCGCCGTTGCGGTTGAGGTCGATATAGGCACGGGCGTAATAGGTGTCGGGATTAACGAAGTCGAATGTCACCGAATTCCCCGTGACAGTCTTGGCTTTCACCGGTTTGTCCTGCTTGTCAAGCAGTTCCACCACCAGAGCGGCCGAGTCGGGAATCTGGGCGATGTCGGTTATGTCGAAAATGATGTTGCCGTAGTCGTTCAGGCTCTTGGTCTTGAACTCTGTCTGCAAAAGCTTGTTCACATGGCCGTAGATGTCGGTCATGGCGGCCGAGTCGGCCACGAAGCGGTATTGGGTTTCCTCGGCCCATGGGACGTCAAGCAGGTAGCCGCGCACGTTCGATGAATCCGGACGCAAGGAGTATTTGGGTGCGGGAATCCACAGTGTGTCCGATTTTATTTCCAGACGCCAGAGTGTGGAGTCGATGGCTGCCAGAGGGGTGGCTGATTCAAGTATGGCCGGTACGTTCAGGTCCTGTGTTCCGGATGCTTTGAATTTCAGGTCGATATATTCCACCGGGGGGAGAAGGGGCGGAAACACGCTGTCGGGAAAATCCTTCTGTTCCTTTTCGCGTTTTTTCTGTTCGTCGGCCCACTTTTTGGCGGCCTCTTTTTCGGCTTGCCGGGTGGCTCCGCGTACAAAGAGTTTGAGTGTGTCGGTGGTCCATACGAGCTGTTCGAGCGTGTCGGTCTTCTGATAGCGTGCGCTCACCAGCAGTGAGTCCTGAGCCACAACCGCCGTGTCGCGTATCCAGTATACAAGTGAATCGAGCCCCTGACGTGCTTCCAGCACTGAAATGTCGGACAGGAGCCGTCCCTGGGCAGGGCCGTTGAGCACGGTGATTTCGGGGAGCGTGTCGCTGACTGAACCGAATTTCATGGTCACACGACGGCGGTCGGTACGTTCGTAGTCGCGCAGATACTGTGGCTTGTATTTTTCGGTGAACCATGTGAGCAGCAGGTCGTCGGGGAGATAATGATAGGCCGTGCGTGTCACGATGGAGTCTGTGCCGGTTGATGAAGCCAGAGTGTCTGTCACTTCCACAGGCACCACCTCGGGGCTGACGGTAACGGTGGAGAAGGCTACGTTCTCCGAGCGGTCCCAGTGCCAGTCGTGGTTGCGGTCGTCGAGAGCGAAGATGCGGTAGGTTCCGGGTTTGAGTCCGCGGATTGTGAATTGTCCGAGTTGGTTGGTTTTCGCCACGCGCTCAAGCGGAAGGGTGGTTATGGCTGTGTCGGAGAGGTTGCTGTAGACGCCCACTATCATCCCCTGCGCCGGTTCGAGGTTGCGTGCCTCGAACACCATGCCGGAGATGCGGAGCGAGTCGATTACATCGCCGGTGGAGAAGTCCATGGCGAAACCGTCGAGGATGTTTCCCTCGTTGAGGTCGCGGATGGCGTCGGAAAAGTCGATGGTGTAGGTGGTGTTGGGTATGAGTGAGTCGCGGAGGTCGAGGGTGAGGCGCCGGCCGTTGGCACGCGCCACGGGCTGCTGTTTCTGTGTGGGCGACACCACGAGCTTGTTCTGGATGTCCTCAAGCTTGATGTTCTCGTTGAAAAACATGTCCACGCGCTGCTTGTCGTGGTGCAGCGAGCCGGGGGCCGGGTTGGAGCGTACGAATTCGGGTGGCGTCTCGTCGCGTGGCCCACCTTCGGGGCGTCCTATCGATGCGCATGCCGCAACCATCGAGGCTAACGCCCCGACAGCAATGGTCCGCATCCAGTAAGCCGCTTTCAATTTGTTCCGGTAAAATTGTCTGTGAGTATGTCAGGATTTCACGCATACTTCATTTGTACCCCGGAGCAGAATCGAACTGCTATCAAAAGTTTAGGAAACTTCTATTCTATCCGTTGAACTACCGGGGCATTATCTCTCCACGCAGAGAAGCAACCGCTCTTCGTTGTGCTCTCTCCACGCAGAGCGTTTGCGACACAAAGTTAGGAAAAAGTTTTGTATTTCCTAAGCTCTTCCTCCAATGATGCACCGTTGTGTACAAATCTGTGTGGGCATCCCTTTGGCATGTAAAACAAATTCGGAGGGGTCAGGGTTGGGTGCGGGAGAAGCGGAGGAAGCGGAAGGGGATGCCGCTTTTGGCGCTGGTGAGGTGGTCGCCCAGTTCGGTTATCTGCCACTGTGAGGGGTCGATGTCGGGGAAAAATGTGTCGGCATCGGCAGGGGTAGGGGCATCGATCATGGTGAGGTCGAGCACGTCGGCATGGGGGAGGAACGCGCGGTAAATCTCGCCTCCGCCTATTATGAATACTGTCCGCTCGGGGGTGGTAGCAGCCAGCTGCAGGGCGGCTTCGGGCGAAGGTGCGGTTTCCACTCCCTCGGCACGGAAGTCGGGGTTACGGGTGACAACGATGTTGCGGCGGTTGGGGAGGGCGCCTTTGGGGAGCGACTCGAAGGTGTTGCGGCCCATCACCACGGTGTGGCCGGTGGTGAGTTCCTTGAAGTGCTTCAAGTCCTCGGAGATGTGGAACAGGAGGTCGCCACGGCGGCCAATGGCGGCGCGGTCGGAAGTTATGGCGGCTATTATCGAAATCATAATTGACGGGGTATCAGTGGACACAGTTTAGTCGTATTTCATTTGTAGGGTCGCGACCTGTCGCGACTGCATCCCTGCGGAATCTTCGGTCTGTG
>UQER01000046.1 GCA_900540205.1 uncultured Porphyromonadaceae bacterium
AAAAAGTTCATCAAAACTATGTTTTCAAGCATGTATTTAACATCCGTTTGCAATTACACCCCTCAAAAACGGCTCCAGACGCTCCCAAACCACATCGGGCGTCACCGCACTATAGCGATCTTCATAGGACATCTGTGCACTCATTTCGGGCGAAAGAACATCGGACGGCGAGATGCCGATGGCAGGCACATCCGTTTGCGGAAGCCAGTTTTCTTTCCTCACATCCGGAGAGAACACCACCAACGAAGGGCGTCCGACGGCCTGAACGATGTGGCGCGCCCCACCCTCATTGCCGAAATATGCACTGCAATGCGAGGCCAGCGCCACCAATGAACGCATGCTGGGAGCCTGCACATCGATAAACACACCCGACGGTTCACCCAGCTCCTTATATATATTGTGTGCCGCCTCAGCCTCGACACCCGGTGCATAATTGAACACAAGCTGCAGCGAGGGGAATGAGGTTATGATGCGGCGCAGAATCTCCACCATGAAATCCTGCGGCCAACATTTGAACGCAAGTTTCGACACGACGCCACACAATAGAATCGGCTTGGAAGTATCCACCCCCTGCGCACCGAGATAGGAACGGTAGTCGGCCAGTTCGGCAGGCGTGACGTTCAATGAAAATGTGGCATCGAAATTCAGCGGCTTCACCTTCCCGAGGGGCGCGAGCATATGGACGTCATGGTCGACAACTGAGGTAAACGGGTCACACGGTTCGACACGGTGATTGAACACGAACCGTGTATATGGCTTTTTCAGGCCGATACGGAATGGCGAGCGCAATGAGAAAAGCGAGAACGGAAGTGTGTTGACGGTGGAACGCATGTCAATGACCACATCGTAGCGTTCACTGCGCATCAGCCGCCAGATCTTGGCCAGATACACCAATGCGGAATGGCGTTCGTCGTTAGTAAACCGCACTACACGGTTGATTGACGGATGTCTCTCGAACAACGGCGCTATGGCATCGTTCAGCACCATATGCACTTCGGCATCGGGGAAATTGGCCTTAATGGCATTGCACAACGAGGTGGCCAGAACGGCATCGCCCATCTGACGGAACCGAATCACAAGGAATTTAGCAGGTTTCTCACCTTTTTTCATACGGCAGACTACCAAACTGTTTTACATTTAAACCCGCGCAATAATACATGCACCGAAGTATGTCACGGCACGCATGGTAATTGCATTCTTATTTTGCATCCTGCAAAAATAATAATTATTTCCCTTACTCCAAGTGTGTCAATAATATTAATGCTCCGGGCACTCCGGACCGGTTGTTTTTTTGCCGGATTTGCGTTAAATTTGTCTCTTCATTGCCGCGGGAGAACCTTCATTGAAAATCCCACATCCATCAACCCCCATCCACCGATATGCAGCCATTCGTTCACCTCCACGTCCACACACAATACTCTATCCTTGACGGTCAGGCATCAATCGATGCGCTGGTCGACAAGGCCATGGCCGACGGCATGCCTGCCCTGGCCATCACTGACCACGGCAACATGTTCGGCATCAAGGAGTTTTTCAACTATGTGGCGAAAAAGAATTCCAAGACCAAAGGCGCCATTAAGGATGCCGAGGCTGCCGCAAAGGAAGCGGAGCAGAACGGCGATGCCGCACTGGCCGCACAAAAACGCGATGAAGCGGAAAGCCTAAGGAAAAAGATATTCAAACCCATTTTCGGCTGCGAGGTGTATGTGGCAAACGAGACGCTCGACATCCACACCGACAAGCACGACACCGGACGCCATCTCATCCTCCTCGCGAAAAACGAGAAAGGCTACCACAACCTTGTCAAAATAGTGTCGAAAGCGTGGACCGACGGCTTCTATTCTCACCCCCGAACCGACAAACAGGAGATTGCGGCACACCGCGAAGGTATAATAGTATGTTCTGCCTGCCTCGGCGGCGAAATCCCGAAACTGATCACCGCCGGAGAAATCGAGGAGGCTGAAAAACGCGTGATGTGGTGGAAAGAGACCTTCGGCGACGACTACTATCTGGAACTGCAGCGCCACAAAGCCACCTCGCCGAATGCCAATCAGGAGACCTATCCCTTGCAGCAGCGTGTCAATGTGGAGCTTATCCGCATTGCCGAAAAATACGGCATAAAGCTTATTGCCTCGAACGACGTGCACTTCACCAACGAAGAGGATGCCGAGGCACACGAACGGCTGATATGCCTTAGCACCAACAAGCGCATCACCGACGAAAACCGCATGCTCTATTCCAAACAGGAATGGCTGAAATCCACCGAAGAGATGAACGGGGTGTTCGCCGATCTGCCCCAGGCGCTGTCGAACACGCTCGAGATAGCCGACAAAGTGGAATTCTACGACATAGACCACGCCCCCATCATGCCGTTCTTCGCCATCCCCGAGGAGTTCGGCACCGAAGAGGAATACCGCTCACGCATCACCGAGCAGGAACTGTTCGACGAGTTCACACGCGACGAGAACGGCAATGTGGTGCTATCGCAGGAAGAGGCTGAGAAAAAAATCAAGAAACTCGGCGGCTACGACAAGCTTTACCGCATCAAGTTCGAAGCCGACTATCTGAAGAAACTCGCCTATGAAGGTGCAGCCAAGCGTTACGGCACTCCCCTGTCGCCCGAGCTGGAAGAACGCATAAAATTTGAGCTGCACATCATGAAGACAATGGGCTTCCCCGGCTACTTCCTTATTGTGCAAGACTTTATAAACGTATCGCGTGAGCGTCTCGGCGTCAGCGTAGGCCCGGGCCGTGGTTCAGCCGCAGGTTCGTGTGTGGCCTACTGCCTGGGTATCACCCAGATCGACCCCATAAAATACGACCTTCTGTTCGAGCGTTTTCTCAACCCCGACCGTATCTCCCTCCCCGATATCGACGTCGACTTCGACGATGACGGCCGCGCACGCGTGCTCCAATACGTGACCGAGAAATATGGTGCCGACAACGTGGCCCATATCATCACCTACGGCACCATGGCCACAAAGATGGCGCTAAAGGACGTGGCACGCGTCGAAGGGCTTCCCATCCCGGAAAGCGACCGACTGGTGAAACTCATCCCCCGCCACATGCCCGAAGTGAACGGCAAGGAGGCGAAACTAAATCTCACCAACTGCTACAAACTCGTGCCGGAGTTCAAGACGGAGCTTCAGAACCCCGACCCCCTTGTGCGCGAGACCCTTAAATATGCCGAACAGCTCGAAGGCAACGTTCGCGGCACTGGCGTGCATGCATGCGGCGTGATTATCTGCCGCGACAAAATCAGCGACTGGGTGCCGGTGAGCACCGCTGTCGACAAACTTGAAGGCAAACTTCTTGTAACCCAGTACGAAGGACGTGTTATCGAGGAAACCGGACTTATAAAGATGGACTTCCTCGGCCTGAAAACACTCTCCATCATCATGGATGCTGTGCGCAACATCAAGCTCACGCGCGGCATCGACATTGACATGGAGAAGATTCCCATCGACGACAAGGCCACCTATCAACTTTACTGCGAGGGCCGCACGGTGGGTACATTCCAGTTCGAGTCCGCGGGAATGCAGAAATACCTGCGCGAGCTGCAGCCCTCCACGTTCGAGGACCTCATAGCCATGAACGCCCTGTATCGCCCCGGGCCTATGGACTATATCCCCGACTTCATCGCCCGCAAGCACGGCGACGCACCCATTGTCTACGACATTCCTGAGATGGAGAAATACCTCAAGGACACTTACGGCGTCACGGTGTATCAGGAGCAGGTCATGCTCCTGTCGCGCCTGCTTGCCAACTTCACCCGAGGCGAGAGCGACACCCTGCGCAAAGCCATGGGTAAAAAGCTCATTGACAAGATGAACCACCTGAAAGGGAAATTCCTCGAAGGCGGCCAGGCCAACGGTCACGACCCCAAAGTGCTTGAAAAGATATGGGCCGACTGGGAAAAATTCGCGTCGTACGCGTTCAACAAGAGTCACGCCACCTGCTACAGTTGGGTGGCCTTCCAGACCGCATACCTCAAGGCCAACTATCCTGCGGAATATATGGCCGCAGTGCTTAGCCGCAACCGATCGGATATCACCAAACTCACCACTTTCATGGATGAATGCAAGGCCATGCGTATTCCCGTAAAGGTGCCTGACGTAAACGAATCGTTCGGCGACTTCGGTGTGAACTCCAACGGCGACATACGTTTCGGCCTCGGCGCCGTGAAAGGCGTGGGCGACAACGTCGTGGCTGAAATCATCAAGGCGCGCAACCAGGGTGGACGTTTTGAAAGCCCGTTCGACTTTGTGGAACGCGTGCCTTCCGGCGTAATCAACCGCCGCACCCTCGATGCGCTTGTTCTGGCCGGAGCCTTCGACTGCTTCACCAACATGAAACGTGAGGATTACTTCGAAAAGAACTCACGCGACGAGACATTCAACGAGCAGCTCCTGCGCTACGGACAGCAATACCAGCGCGCAGCTCTGGAGCAGACGGCATCGCTGTTCGGCGATATGGGCGAACTCAACACTGCCGGTCGCCCATTCATCAAGTCGGCGCCTCCCATGCCATCGGCCGTGCTGCTTGAAAAAGAGCGCGAACTGATCGGGATGTACCTCTCGGCCCATCCGCTCGACGACTATTACATGGAACTCCATTACGGCCTGAGCGGCATAAAGACATTCAACGAGATGCAGCCTGAGGAGGGACGCGAGATAAGTTTCGGCGGCATGGTCACCAAATTCGAATCGCGCCCGGCACGCCGCGGCGGCAACTTCGGCATCATGGCACTCGAGGACCACACCGGATCGTGTGAAATCCGCCTCTTCGGGCAGAAATACATCGACTTCGCCAACTTCGGCAAACCCGGCACGGCCATAACCGTGACCGGCCGCTATGAACGCCGTTATAACGGCGAACTGAGTTTCGAGATTCAGCGCATTGCCCTGCTCGACACCCTCAAAGGCCACATGCTAAAAGGCATCACCCTCGACCTCGAACCGCACGAAATCACCTCGACACTGAGCGGACTGCTTCAGGAACAGATGACTTCGGGCGGAGAAAACCGAGGAGATCTGAGCATACGCGTGTTCGACAAGACAAGCAACCGCTATCTGCGGCTCACCTCGCAACTGCGCCTTCCGCTCACGCGCGAGCTGACCCGAATGCTCGATTCGCTCGACATCAAATATGATTTCTCACTTAATTAACCCATAAATCAAACCAAACAACATCAAAAACAATGGCACTTCAAATCACCGACGAAAATGCCCGCGAAATCATCGAATCAGGCAAACCCGTAATCATCGACTTCTGGGCCACCTGGTGCGGCCCCTGCATGGCAATGTCGCCACTGATCGACGAACTTGCAAAAGAATATGACGGACAGGTTGTAATCGGCAAATACAACGTTGACGAAGAAGGCGACCTCAGCTCAGAGTTCCGCATCATGTCCATCCCCACCCTCCTGTTCTTCAAGAACGGCAAGAAAACCGACATCCGTCTGGCCGGCTCACAGAACCGCGCCACCCTCGAGGCCAAAATCAAAGAGCTCCTCGCCCTCTGATTCACCTCTCCAACGATATCTTCAACACTACATCCTGCCAATGGCATACCCTACAAAAGAGTAGGTTGCCATTGGCAGGATGTTTTAATTCAGACTTACCGAAAACGCTTATCTGCAGTTGACCTTTATCGCCCCTATAATGCCATCATTATTACTTGGAATTATCGAGAGGGAACAGCCTTTGAGCGTCAGCTTACCTTCCTGAATACACAGTTTCGAGGTGTCGTTCACATCTGTCATGTATAAGTAAGTCAAATCTCCCTGCTCGCCACTCATAGTAACAACCAGCATATCATTTGAACCAGTTTCGTTGGGCGTGCAATATACAAATGCCGCTACCAATCCGTTATTTCCACCATTAATCATGTATGATAACGGAACTTGATTTAGAATTGATAAAGTGGCATTTCCGACAGTTTTAATATCTTCACCATTCAGATTGCGCGCACCGGCCACTTTCATCACGCCATTCTTTTCTACGACTTTATTATTGATTGATGCCGTTATTGTATCATTTAGCTCGGTCGTGATTTTTGGAAGATTGGATAGAGCATTATAGGCATCTTTCAGATTCATGGCATAAGTGCTCAAAACAGAGCACACCAAAGCCAATAACATGATTGTCAGTTTCTTCATATTTCAGTCGTTTTAGTTTAAAACATTCAAAATTTATTGATACGATTCAGAGCAGGCGGGTGAGACCGGAGAGGATGAGGTAGACCAAGCGGGTGCGCTGGGAGAGGGCGGCGCGCAGACGAGCGGCATCGTGAGGTGCAACAAGCTTGATGTCGGCATAGCGATCCTCGCCGTCAAGGAATGCGTTCAGACGTTCTGCCGGGAACAGCGTGGCGATACCCGACTGCTGAGCCGTAGCGGCAAGCCCCGGAGTGGTCGCAGCGGGCTGGGGTGCGGACTGCTCCTCGGGATAGTCGACGGTCAGCATAGATTTCTCGTCGGCAACCTTGACCCACGGGCCTTCGCCAGCGGCAGCCTTGTCGGAAGTCTCGGCGGCAGATGGTGTTGCGCCCAACGGCAATCCATCGGGAACAGCCGGACCTTCTGCTGCCACATCATCAGCCACATAAGGCGACAGATGTTGCTCGACGAGCATCGGGTTATAACGGTAAATGGGCCAGTACCCGGCCTCAACCGCCTTGCGTTCCTCAATTATCGACTGCCCCATACCTGCCCGGATGCCGTGGTTGATGCACGGACAGTATGCAATAATTATCGACGGCCCGGGATAGGCCTCCGCCTCGCGGAACGCATCGATTGTCTGCTGGAAATTTGCGCCAAACGCCACCGACGCCACGTAGACCGTGCCATAGGTCATCATCATGCGGCCAAGATCCTTCTTGAATGTACGTTTGCCGTCAACCGAATATTTTGTCACGGCTCCGAGCGGAGTGGCTTTCGACGTCTGACCGCCGGTGTTGGAGTAACATTCCGTATCCATGACAAGGATGTTGATATCCTCGCCGCTGGCAAGCACATGGTCAAGACCGGCGAAACCAATGTCGTAAGCCCAGCCGTCGCCGCCGATGGCCCACACGGATTTTTTGCCGAGCATATCGGCATTGGCAAGAACCACACCGAACTGCTCCGGACGAGTTGCCTCATCCGTTTTTTCAATCAGCGCCACAAGTTCCTGTCCGGCCTCCTGTGAGATACTCACATCCTCCATACCGGCAATCCATTTGCGCATGGCGTTCTTTATGTCATCGGGCACTTCCGGATTGAACAGGCATTCGTTCATCGCCTCTTTCAGCGTGGCACGCCGCTGACGGCAGCTCACGGCCATGCCATAACCGTATTCGGCGTTATCTTCGAAAAGAGAATTGCCCCACGCCGGCCCGCGGCCGTCGGTGCAACGGACGCAGTAAGCGTTGCTGGGATAGTTGGCACCCCATATCGACGAACATCCCGTGGCATTGGCAATGAGCATCCGTTCGCCGAACAGCTGTGTGAGCAACTTCACATACGGAGTTTCACCGCATCCGGCACAAGCACCGGAGAACTGCAGCAAAGGCTGATGGAACTGCGACCCGTTGATGGTGAAGCGAGGCACCGCCGGCTGCTTCCATGCCACCTTTTTCTCGCAGAATTCAAGCATCGGAATCTGCGCCGGCAACTGCGATGCTATAGGCTGCAGACTCAGCGCATGTCCGGGACATACAGCCACACACGAACCGCACCCGGTGCAATCCTCCGCATAAACCTGAATTCTGAAATTAAGCCCCTTGAGGGCATCCACACCCGTAGCTTTCCGGCTGGTGAACCCTTCAGGCGCACCGGCAAGCTCACTGTCGGTAAGCAGATACGGACGTATAGCAGCATGCGCGCAAACCAGCGAGCAATGGGTGCATTCAACGCATTTCGTAGCATCCCACAAAGGCACATCTATGGCTATGCGCCGCTTTTCAAACGCCGTTGTACCCATAGGCATAGCTCCGTCGGCGGCAAATGCCGAAACGGGCAGCGCGTCTCCCTCAAGCCGCAGGCAGGGTTTCGATATCTTCCGGAAAAATTCAGCGGCTGTCAGCTTTATGCCTACCGCGGCAATGGCCGGCTCTGCCTTTGCGGAACCACTTTCGGTGCAGGAGGCCCATGAGGCAGGCACTTCCACCTTGCGCAGAGCAGATACGGCGGCATCAATGGCCTGCATATTGGCCTGAACAGCAGCCTGGCCTTCATGCATATATGCAGCCTTCACTTCTTCTTTCAATGCCTTCACAGCCGTTTCAAAATCAATGATTCCGCTCAGATGGAAGAACACTGTCTCCATCACCATGTTGACGCGAACACCCAGACCATATTTGCGGGCAATAGCCTCGGCATCGATGACGTAGAAACTCACCTGCTTCTCTGCCAAGGCTTTCCTGAGTGCGACCGGGAGCCGGACAGCTAACTCCTCGTCAGTCCATTTGCAATTAAGCACAAAAGTGCCACCCGCGCGCAGACGGTCCACCAGTCTGAAACGGTTCACGTACGTATCCTTGTTGCACACCACATAGTCGGCATCTGAAATGGCATACTCAGCCTTGATAGGATGGCCGGAAAATCTGAGTTCCGATGTAGTATAGCCTCCGGACTTCTTGGCTGAATAGGTGAAATAGGCCTGCGCGTACAGGCCGCCGGTATCGCCGATGATTCTGGCTGCCTGTTTGGTGGCTCCGACAGTTCCGTCGGAGCCCATGCCGTAGAACACAGCTTGAGTCATCCCCTCTGCAGGCAGCCTGAAAGCGTTGTCGACCTTCAGTGAGAGGTGGGTCACATCATCGTCGATACCCACGGTAAAGAATTGTTTCGGTGCGGCAGACAAACCTTCGTCGAACACTGCTTTCACCATCGGAGGATCAAAATTCTTGCTCGACAGGCCATAGCGGCCACCGATTACGCGGACATTGCCGCGTCCGTTGACCATCAGCGCTGTGGCAACATCCTTGAACAGCGGTTCTCCGTCAGCGCCAGCCTCCTTCGTGCGGTCAAGCACCACCACTGTCTTTGCCGATGCAGGAATCGCGTCGCAGAGAGCCTTTCCGGAGAACGGGCGGAACAGGCGCACTTTCACCTGCCCTACCTTGTAGCCCCCGGCATTAAGCTGTGCAGCCGTCTGCTCTATCACCTCGCAGCCCGAACCCATGGAAACCACAACCACCTCAGGCTCCGGCACGCCTACATAATCGAACAGACTGTAGCGACGCCCTGTCACGGCCGCAACGCGGTCCATCGTGGCCTGCACAATTGCCGGAAATGCATCATACGCCTTGTTCGAAGCCTCGGCATTCTGGAAATACACGTCGGGGTTCTGCGCCGACCCACGCAGCGACGGATGCTCCGGATTCAGCGCTCTCGCCCGGAAGTCGGCTATGGCCTTGCGGTTGACAAGCGGCCAGATACGTTCATAATCTATCACATCGATTGTGGCCATCTGATTCGAAGTGCGCCAGCCGTCGAAGAAATGGCATACCGGCATGCTCCCCTCCACAGCAGCCAGATGCGCCACAAGAGCAAGGTCCATGGTTTCCTGTACCGTGGCCGAGCACAGAAATGCGAACCCGGTGGAACGGGCGGCCATTATGTCGCTGTGGTCGCCGAAAATGCTCAAGGCATGTGTTGCAAGCGAACGCGAGCCCACATGAAACACAGCCGGCACACGGTTGCCGGCCATCTTGTACATGTTCGACAGCATCAGCATCAACCCCTGCGAGTTGGTGAACGTTGTAGCCAGTGAGCCTGCGGCCAGAGCGCCGTGCGTTGCGCCGGCGGCACCGAGCTCACTCTCGAGTTCCTCAACCCTCATCGGCATGCCGTCATAATTCCTGCGACCCTGCGCCCCCCACTTCTGGGCGGTCTCACCCATCGACGCCACGGGAGTAATAGGGTAAATGGTGGCCACATCGCTGAGTGCAAATGCTATATGAGTGGCTGCCGTGCAGCCGTCCATTATCTGTTTTTTCATACACAGGTAATTTTTAAAAGAGTGACAGACAACGACAAAGGGGACGGGACACCTCCCATCCCCTTTGCCATGAAGTGAGAACCGTATCAGAAGCCCACTGTGTGGGTGCACAGGTCAGTAATCCAAAGCCATAGCGGGCAGAACCCTACAAAGAGAATTACGGACAACGTCAGCGACGTTGTGCCGGTGGCCACATAAGTGTCATATTCGTCGGCGATGATAATACCCGAGAATGCCGGCGGAAGGGCAGCTGCCACAACAAGCATCTTGAGGTTGAGCGGATCCATGTGGAAGATAAGCCCCATGATAAGAATCACGGCAGGCATCATGATCATCTTCATGATTGATCCGAGCACAGCCTGGAAATTGATATCGATCTTAACTGCCGAAAGAGTGATACCTGCGGAGAATACGGCCAATGAGGCGTTGGCGCCCTTGATAAGGTCGAACGACGGGCTGAGATACTTAGGCCAGGGAATCCCCACAACCACCCATATAACAGCAAGGATAGGAGCCCATGCCACAGGCTGCTCGAGGGCATGGATCACGGGTCCCCAGGCACTCTCTTTCTTGGTGGAGCCGGGATTCTGTTTCTCCAGAGAGGCATTCATAAGAGAAAGCCCCACGGGGATACCTACGGCGTTGACCACGATACCCACGATTGCCACAACCAGTGCCACGGCAGGAGTGGTACCGAAGATAGGCTCCAGCACGGCAAAGCCGAGAAACCCGATGGTGGGAGAACCGCTGATCAAAGCCGAAACCGCAGCGTCGGCGCCGGAGTTCGATTTGAAAAGGCGGAACACATAGTAAACCGCCATGAAGCAGGCCATGATGCCTACAAGCGAGATGAGCGACAACTTGATATCAGCGGCCAGCATTTCACGGTCGGCCTGTACGATTGAGACAAAGAGGGCGGCGGGAAGTGCATAGTCAAGCACAACCTTGTTGAATTTCTTGGCGTCTTCGCCATTGAAGATCCCTACTTTTCCCGAAATATAACCTGCGAGCATGACCACGATGATAGGCACGATCGCATATAGTATGACGTGTAGCATAACTTACGGGATTTAAATAGTTGTACAAAAAATTTAGTTAAACGTTGAAACAAGTGGATTCTGCGGCCGTAAACCTTGACAGTACCCGCGATAACGGTGTAATGCGGGTACTGCCCCACAAGGTTCACATGCAGAGAAGTTATACCGTGATCGGAATAAGAGGAGCGGGATTAAGATATCCTATATGGCCGCTCTCCTTGCCGGAGTCGGCCGCAAGCTGCACGTCAATCAGGCACGGTTTCTTTGAAGCAATGGCCTCGGTGAGCGCCGACGACAATTCGGCGGGAGTAGTGACATAGTATGTCTGCGCACCGAATGCATCCCCAAGTTTGTCGTAGCGGGCGTGAATATCCAGCGTGGTGGGCGCGGGATCTGTGGTCTTGTCAAGCGGCACACCCACACCGTTGTAAATGCCGCCATTGTTGAAAATCACTACGGTCACAGGCAGATTGAACCTGCATATGGTTGAGAAATCCATACCGGAGAACCCGAATGCCGAATCGCCTTCCACAGCGACCACCGACTTGCCTGTTGCCACTGCAGCGCCTATGGCCGAACCCATGCCCATACCCATGATGGCCCATGTGGCGCAATCCACACGGTGACGCGGGAGCGACATGTTCACTGCATCGCGCGTGTCATCAAGAGTGTTGGCACCTTCATTCACGAGGATTACATCGGGATTGGATTCAAGGATAGGCTTGATAGCCCCGAGTGCTGTCCAGTGATTCATCGGCATGGCGTTTTTGTTCTCATCCAGACGCTGTGCGAATTTCACGTTCTTGGCCTTTGCCTCTTCCTGAAGCGAAGCCACCCATGCCGGGTCGGCGTTCATTTTCGCTTCGGCCAGCCCTGCGAGAATGGCATCGAGTGCCAGCCCCATATCGCCGACTACAGGAGCTGCTATCGGGACATTGACATCAATCTCCTGCGGCTCCACATCAAGCTGCACGAACTTGATGGCCGGATTCCATTTGCCACGGCCGAACGAAAGCATCCAGTTGAGACGTGCGCCCGCCACAATCACCACATCAGCCTTTTCCATAATGGTGGAGCGGCACGACAGCGCACTCAGCGGCCCGTCGTCGGGCATCAGCCCCTTGGCCATTGACATGGGCAGATACGGGATGTTGTACTTCTCTATGAGGGTCTTGATCTTATCGTCGACCTGCGCGTACGCCGCCCCTTTGCCAAGGAGAATGGCCGGCCGGCGTGCAGCCGCAATTGTTGCCACAGCACGGTCAACGGCATCCTTGTTCGGAGCTACAGGAGCATAGACATCGACTGGTGTGTAGAACAGTTTTTCCGCATCCTCGCGGTTCATCACCTGGCCGAGTGCCGGGGTTGTCATATCGATATACACCCCGCCGGGACGCCCTGAAACGGCAGCCCTGTAGGCACGTGCCACGGCCGACGGGATATCCTCGGCCTTGCTGCAGCGGAATGCTGCCTTTACAAGCGGTTTGGCCGTGTTGAACTGGTCGAGCTGCTCGTAAGTGCCCATATTCATATCCACCATCGTGGGATCCGAAGCGCCCGAAATCTGAATCATCGGGTAACAGTTGACCGTTGCATTGGCAGTAGCCGTCAAGCCGTTCATGAAGCCCAGCGACGATACGGTCAGAAGGACGCCCGGAGTTCGTGTGAGATAACCATGGGTGGCAGCAGCCATGCCGGCCTGCTGTTCGTGACGGAAACCTACAAAACGGATACCTTCGCCCTGAATCATATAGCCGGCTTCGGTGACGGGGATACCCACCAGACCGTAGACGGCATCAATGCCGATATTCTTTAAGGCGCGTGCAAGGATATGCATGCCTGTCACCTGCTCCGGAAACCGGGGGCCGGCCGAGGCGGCGCCTGTTGTTGTGTTAGTTTTAGTTGTGTCTTGCATAAGTTCAATCAGATGAATTATGAGTAAGATATGAGAGAGAAATATATAGAATCGAACTACCGGTCTCCAATATTGAAGAATACAAAAGGAGAGTCCGGCAGGGATAGAATAACCGTTAGTTTTTAGTTGTCAGGCCTCGAGACTGTCTAACAACCAAAGTTAGGCAGTCTCTATTTTTACACGCAAAATCAGA
>UQER01000047.1 GCA_900540205.1 uncultured Porphyromonadaceae bacterium
CCGCCGCAACGCGCCTGGCCACCGCCCGCGCCAATCTTGAAGGCAAGCGGATACGCCGCATCATCAGCCGCATAACCCTCGGGTACTACCGCGGCGAAAATCTCATCAAGGAAAACATTCAGCACAAAAACACAAAAGCTTACACATGGACAGAGAGATAACCCGCAGGTACCCGCACCTCAAAAGAATCACGATAATCACGCTGATTACCGCCGTTGCCGTAACCGGCGCAGTTCTGGCATGGCGCGAAGCCCGTACTTCTACCTGCCGCGCCGACAGCCGCGACCTCATCATCGCCGATGTAACGAGCCGGACGTTCGATGATTACATACGCGTAAGCGGCCACGTCGAGACGGGCGTGGTGGTACAGGTGTCCGCACTCGAGACGGGCATCGTGGAGCATAAGACCGTCGAGGAGGGCGCCATGATAAATGCAGGCGACATTATCCTCACGCTCCACAACCCCAACCTGCGGCAACAGATTCTCGATTCCGAAGCGCAGCTCGCCGAGAAGCAGAACATGTTGCGCGACACCGAGATAGCCATGGAGAAGGACCGGCTGCAGATAAAGCAGGACCTGCTCACCACCCGCACCGAGCTCAACCGCAAACGCCGCCTTCTTCAGCAGCAGGAATCGCTGCTGGCCGAGAACCTCACTTCGCGTGAGGACTACCTGCATGCCAAGGAGGACTACGACCTGGCTGTGGAGAGCATGAACCTGCTGCGCGAACGCCAGCGTCAGGATTCCATCTACCGCTCCGTACAGGTGGGAATGATGCGCGAGAGCCTTGCCAACATGCACCAGAATCTACTGCTGGTGCGCCAGCGGGCCGACAATCTCAACATCCGCGCCACGCATGGCGGACAGCTCGGCAATCTCACCGCCGAGATTGGCCAGAGCATCTCTGCCGGCCAACAGGTGGGACAGATCAACATCCTCGACAATTTCAAAATCGCGGCGCTCATCGATGAACATTACATTGACCGCGTGCACACCGGCCTGACCGGTGAGATGGAGCGTCAGGGCCGGAAATTCAATGTCACGGTCACCAAGGTTTATCCCGAGGTGACACAGGGGCAGTTCAAGGTTGACCTCGCCCTCTCCGACACACAGCCTGAAAACATCCGCGTGGGGCAGACATGCCACGTGGATCTCCGCCTTGGCGAACCCACACAAGGTGTGGTGATTCCGCGCGGACAATTTTTCCGCAACACCGGAGGCCGCTGGATCTATGTGCTGAATGCCGACGGCACCGAGGCCACACGCAGGGATATAACCATAGGGCGGCAGAACCCGCGCTACTATGAGGTGACCCACGGCCTCACCCCCGGCGAACGCGTCCTCATCTCTGAATACACCGATTTCGGCGATGCAGACAAAATCATAATCAGCCGTTAGCCGCCGATTGGACAAAATGTATAGTTCTGTTTCTAATAAACACCAATATTTCACGTTATTTCACAAGCAATCAGACGCATGAAAATCGAAGTAAACAATCTGGAAAAAGTGTTCCGCACCGACAGTGTGGAAACCATAGCGCTCAATAACGTTTCGTTCACCGTGGCCGACGGCGATTTCGCCGCCATCATGGGGCCGTCGGGCTGTGGCAAGTCAACCCTGCTCAACATTCTCGGACTGCTCGACAATCCCACCGGCGGGAGCTACATGCTCGATGGACGCGAGGTGGCCAACCTGCGCGAAAATGAACGCACCGCATTCCGCAAGGGGAAAATCGGATTCGTGTTCCAGTCGTTCAACCTCATTGACGAAATGACCGTGCGCGACAACATCATGCTGCCGCTCAACAACCTTGACCTTCCCAAGGCCGAACGCATAAAGCGTGTAGAGCAGGCCATGCAGCGCATGGGCATCTCCCACCGCGGCAGCCATTATCCCCAGCAGCTGTCGGGCGGCCAGCAGCAACGTGTGGCCATTGCCCGCGCCACGGTGTCGAATCCCGGACTTATCCTGGCCGACGAGCCTACCGGCAATCTCGACTCGAAGAACGGGGCGGAGGTGATGAATCTTCTTGACGAACTTCACCGCGAAGGCGCCACCATCGTCATGGTGACACACTCGCATGCCGATGCAGCACGCGCCGACTATATCATAAACCTGTTCGACGGGCAGGTAGTGGAATCGCTGACCGATAAACTCTGACCCCGCCATGCTCACGTTTTTCACTTCCGACCTCCGGCACAATCTTATAAAGATTGCATGCCTCACCATTGCCCTGGCCATAGGGACGCTACTGATTGCCAAGGCATTTCTGGAACAGACCTACGATTCCTTCTTCCCCGGTGCCGACCGCATATACATCGTCACCGAAAGTGCCCTCAACAATCAGAAAGAACAGGTCTACGACCAGACCGCCGGCGGCGTAGCACCGGGCCTGAGGCAATACGTCCCACAGGTTGAGGCAGCCACGCGCCACACGGTGCTGACCGGCGAGACAGACATACAGCTCAACGACGGCCGCACATTCAGTGTCGATGCCATCACGCTGGCCGACAGCTGCTATTTCGATGTGCTACCCCGTCCCATTCTGGCAGGCGACCCGCACACGGTGCTTGCGCTCGACAACCAGTGCATGATTCCGCGTTCGCTGGCCGAGAAAATAGGCGGCGACGTGATCGGGATGGAGATATGCTCTCCGCAGCTGTCGCCCGACTACCGCGCCACCATCGGCGGCGTCTATGAGGATTTCCCCCACAATTCAATCATCACCAACGACATATTCCTATCGCTCCCTACAATCCGCTTTTTCATGTACGACGGGCGGCAGAACTGGTGGGGCAACGACAGGTATCTCTCCTTGGTACGGCTTGCACCGGGCGCCACTCCCAACGACCTGAAGCCCCATATACAGCGCATGCTGTCAGACAACGTCGAACCGGAACTTCTTGCCACCTACCACTACAACATCGATGTACGTCCGCTTGTGGGATACTATACCTCGCGCCCCGGCGTACGCACCACCATAACGGTGCTCGCACTTCTGGCAGCGGTGCTTCTGGTGAGCGCATGGCTCAACTATCTGCTCATTGTCATGGGGCAGATGGGAAAACGCGGCAAGGAGATGGCCGTGCGAAAATGTTTCGGCACAAGCAACACCAGTATCTTCTGCCGTCTGCTCGGCGAGAGCTTCTTTTTCCTGTCGGTGTCGGCCGTGCTTGCCATGTTGCTCGCGTTCAGTTTTTCCAATCTGTGCAACGACCTGCTGGGCTACACCACCGGCGAACTGTTCTCCACCGGAAAGGTGTGGATGATCGAGGCAGCTTTATTCATTGTGCTGCTCATGCTCACCGGAGCGTTGCCGGCATGGCTCTATTGCCGCACTCCGGTGGCACAGGTGTTCCGCCAGACAGGTTCACACCGCCGTGGCTGGAAACTCGCCTTCCTATCGGTACAGTTCTTCGCTTCGGGGCTGTTGCTTTGCCTGCTGTCGGTGGTGGGGAGACAGTACCACCTCATGACACATTTCGACATGGGATATGACTACGATAATCTGGCCATCCTGAATTTCTCCGGTGCGGCGCAGTCAAGCCGGAGCGCCGTGGCGTCGGAACTCAGCCGGCTCGGATGCGTCGCGTCTGTAACCTCTGCCGGACACGACCTCAGCCGCAGGGCTTCAGGCAACAACGTATGGCTCACCGGCAAGGATGAACACACGGTCAACGTGGCCGACATGTACTATGCCAACAGCAATTTTCTTGACGTGCTTGACATTCATCTTCTGCAGGGCCGCGGATTCAGCGAGACGGCCGACTCCACCGCCCATGAGGTGCTTGTGGAGGAACGTTTCATCGATGTGCTGTCAAAACTCGGAATGGACATCGGCGACGGTAACGTGGTGGGCCGCACATTCAATATCACCGAACATCTCGGTCTCGACGGCACCAGCGAATTCACCATATGCGGCGTTATAGCCAACATTCGCCGTGGCGGTCTCAACACACTCACCGCCGACAGCCGCGCCGGCGTGCTTTTTCCAAGTTCGTGGATAGAGAGCAACCTTTACATCCGTTTCAACCGCCTCGATGCAGAAACTCTTGCCCAGGCACAGGCGATTGTTGACCGCCTCCTGCCCGACAACGACCTATATGTGCTCCCCTTCCGAATGCGTATCGAGAGTCTCAACGACCCGGTGAGAACATTCGGCACATCAGTGCTTATCGCCGGCATGGCAGTGATGCTGATAACCCTGATAGGACTGGTGGGATACACCTCCGACGAGGTGCGCCGGCGCGCCAAGGAGATAGCCATACGCAAGGTCAACGGCACATCCACAGGCAGCATTCTGCGCATGTTCTGCTCCGACATTCTCAAAGTGGCCCTCCCCTCGCTGCTGCTCGGGGGCGTGGCGGCAGTAATCGTCGCGCGCCGTTGGCTCGCGCAGTTCACCGATCAGATGCCGCTGTCGCCGGGCATCATGGTGGGGTGCATCCTTGGCGCCGTGGTGTTGCTGCTGGCAGTAGTGGTCCTGAACGCCCTTAGCGTGGCCCGCAGCAATCCCGTGGAATACCTCCGCACCGACTGAACCGCAATTTTTACATAATTAAGGATGTGATTGTGTGCGGCATTCGATGGAATGCGTTATCTTTGCATAAGCATACCTATACCTATCACATTTTGCATCCATGAACAACAAACATAGCCTCCCTGCGTATCCGGTAGTCCCACGTTTGTACCTCATAGTTATTGCTACATTTATCGCAGCCGTTTCGTCAACCGTCACGGCTGCGGTGACACATAATAACGTGCAGCAGGCGCTCAAGATGCTTGACAAGGAACTGTCGCACCGCGAAACCTACACCAACCGGCGTGAAGCCGGCATAGACTCGCTACGACGGCAACGCTACGGCGAGTCGCCACGCTCAAAGGAATGGTTCGACGCCACCATGCGCATTGCCCGCGGCTACAGTTCATTCAACAACGATTCGGCGCTCACCTACTATACCGAGGGGCTTAACGCGGCCGTTAAAGCCGGCAACGATTCGATTATGACAGAATTCCGGCTGCAACGCGCCCCATATCTTTCCATTTCAGGCTATATAGACCTTGCCGTCAGCGAACTGGAATCTGTCGACACCCTGACATTGAGCGATAATCAGAAACGCACATATTTCAGCTGTGCGCGTCAGGCCTATTCCTATATCTCCAACTATTACGAAGGATTCATCTCCACGCACGACTACTGGAACAATCTGGCCGTACAGTCGCAGAAAGAGCTGCTCCGATTTCTGAAACCGGGGTCGAACGAGTACCGTCTGAACATGGGTGAATACCTGTTCGGCATACGTGAATACGCACGAAGCCGGCAGATTCTTTCGTCGCTGGTCAAGGACATGTCGCCCGACTCCACCGGCTACGCCATAGCAAGCCACATCCTGGCCTCCATAGCCAACACCCGTGGAAATCAGGATGAACGCATCTACCATCTGGCCATGTCGGCCATTGCCGACACGCGGTCGGGCACTCTGGAGGTGACCTCCATTCAGGAACTCGGCGGCCTCCTCTTTGAACTCGGCGATTCCCACCGCGCACACGAATATCTTGTAACCGCAATGAACAATGTGGTGGACTCGCGCGCATCGGTACGCCTATCGCAGACCTCCCAGCTGCTCACTGTAATCGAAAACGACCATCTGCGCCAGATTGCCAGCTACCGCCGCATAGTGACAGGCGCTCTGATAATCCTGGCCATATGCGTCATAGCCCTGATTGTGACCATATGGGTGCTAAACCGCCAGCTGCAGCGTTCCGACCGTCTGAAACACCATCTTGAGGAATCGAACAAGACCAAGGACGTCTACATGAGCCGCTTCCTCACCCTCAGCTCCATCTACATGGACAAGCTGAAGCAGTTCTCCAAACTGGTGAACCGCAAAATCTCGGCCGGACAGGTGGATGAGCTTGTGAAGCTTACCAAATCGGGGAAATTCATCGAGGAGCAGAGCCGTGAATTCTACGCGCTGTTCGACGACGCGTTCCTCCACATCTATCCCAACTTCGTGACGGATGTGAACAAGCTCCTGCGCCCAGAGGAACAGATAGCCCCCGCCGAAGGCGAGCTGCTGAGTTCCGACCTCCGCATTCTGGCGTTCATGCGTCTGGGCATCGACGACGCCACACGCGTGGCACAGATTCTCAACTACAGTGTCAACACCATCTACGCCTACCGCAACAAACTGCGCAACCGCGCAATAAACCGCGATACCTTCGAAGCCGACATTCAGCGAATCGGCGACTGACACTGACCATTCGCACATTCCTCACAACCCACCACAATGGCCACAGCCTACTGGTTCTGCCCTGAAAACGACATAGCGCTCGGACGCGACACGTCTTCGTTCACCCCGCCGCGCCAGGCCGCCATACTTGGCCGCTACGGTGCGCCGCTCCCCTGGTGGAGCGGCACTCCCGACGATGTGGTGCTCCTTCCGGCCGACTTGTCGGAACTGGAGCGCTATGCGCTCGCACAATGGCAGACAGCGGTGACGCAGGCATTCGGAGAAGGACCGCGATTTGTCACCACTCTCAACGGCACCGACGATATAACACGTCTACAGCCTTGGGGAATAAGCCGCTTCTCGGCTCACAGGCTGGAACGAGCGGGGGCACCCGCACATCTGACCGACGCCATGAACGCAAAGGCGCAGGAATGCCGACGCCTGAGCCACCGGCGCAGCTCAATCCGAATATGCCGGCTCCTGACCGAAGCCATAACGTCGGGAACGCTGACGATGCCGGTGCCACAGGCACCTGTGGAGGCATTCTCCATCGACGAGGCAAGCAAAGCCATCGCGGAGTTCGGTGAGGTATATGTAAAATCCCCATGGTCCTCAAGCGGACGCGGTGTGCTGCACGGACATGCCGATGCTCCCGGCCAACTGCTCAGACGATGCGAGAACACCATAGCCACACAAGGCTCAGTGATGATAGAGCGGGCACACAAAAAGCTTCTTGATTTCGCCATGCTGTTCAGGGCATCCGAAGGGAAAGTGACACCAGAAGGCCTGTCGCTGTTCTTCAATGTGCGTGACGGTGCCTACGGCGGAAACATGCTCGCATCCGATGCCGGGATTGCAGCACACATCCGGAGACTGTTGCCGGACTTTGAGCCGGAGCTGCTTGGCGGATTGATGTGCCGCGTTCTTGAAACCCTGATCGGCGACAGTTACACCGGGCCTCTCGGCATTGACATGATGGTGGCGGAAGAGAATGGAAACACATACCTTGTGCCGTGTGTGGAACTTAATCTTAGAGCCACCATGGGATTTGTGGCACGCGATGTGTACAGAAAAACCGCCGGGCGCTATAACCTTATGCAGATTATTCCCGGCGGTGTGCTCAACGGCGCCACGCACAATGCCCTCAAGGGAGAGCTTGCGGACCTCGTGCCGCCAAATCCTTATTTCCGCATCATTGCCCGCCATAGCGACATGCCGGGGCTATGATGCATGATAGCTCATTTGAAAAAAACAGCCTTTTGCAATCCGTTCACTCGGCAGCTTTCATCCTGCTCTGGTCCGACGGATTGATTTTCTTCCCTTTCAGGTTCTTTATGTAGTCTGTGAGGTCGGCATGCATTATGCGGCCGCTGCGGCCAATCTCCTTGCCGCGTGTCAGGGGAGCCATGTAGTCGCCGCCGTTCATCAGATAGTCAATCGTCGCCACGCGATAGGTTTTCTGCGGATCAATGGGCTGTCCATTTATGGTCACCGAGGTGCAACGGCCTGTGGCTGGATTGAACACCGCCTCCACGCCTTCGCTCACGCCATCGCCTCCACGCGAGGCCATTACATCGAGCGCATCCCGCAGGTCGGCGCCTGAAATCTCCTCAACCACGATGCGGTTGTTGAACGGCTGCATCATTATGATCTCGCCGCGGGTTATGTCTCCCTTGGGCAGACTGCGGCGAAGGCTTCCGCTGTTGGTGATGGCGATGTCCACATCGCCGTTGACAAGTTTTTTACCTTCGGCCAGAACCACATCGCTGATAAAATTAAGCAGCGCGGGCTCGTCGTTTGAAAGCGCCACGGCGGTGCGGCCGATTTTCTCCTTCATGAGGCCATCGATACCTGCACGGTACGGTGCAAGGATTGAATCGAAACGGGCATCGGTGCGGCTGTCAAGACGTGAATCGATGGATATCTGACGATACTCCGGCGCTTTCACACCCACAGAATCAAGGTCAATCACAATCTCGTCAACCACCTGTGCACCCTTTCCTGCCTGTACCACCAGCACGGGACGTCCGTCGGCATTCATCACCCACTCGTCGCCGCTGCCGGGCTTGATGGTGGTGTGCGAATGACCCCCGAGAATTATGTCGATATCTTCCGATGCCTCGGCCACCTGACGGTCGGAGGGGGTAACCCCGTCATAGCCCAGGTGGGTCACTGCCACAACCATGTCCACCTTCTCGTTATGCTTGAGATGCCAGGCAGTGGCATTGGCAGCTTTTATGGCATCAAGGTATTTCACTCCGTCATAGTTCCCCTCCGAGATCATACCCTTGGGAATGAGGTTCAGACCTATGAATGCCACTTTTTTGCCACCTATCTCCTTGATTACGTAGGGCTTAAAAAAACGCTCTATGTTGCTTTCGGAAAGGTCGTAATTGGTGGTGATCCACTGGGTGCGGCTCTGTTCGAGATTCTTTTCGAGCGCCTTCATGCCGTTGTCGAAGTCATGGTTGCCGAGCACGGCCAGGTCATATCCCAGCTCGTTCATCATCTTCATCTCCACTTCACCTCCATAAAGGGTAAAGAACAGCGTGCCCTGCACGGCATCGCCTGCATCGATAAGCAATGTGTTGGGGTTGACGGCGCGGATACTGTCGACAACCACCTGACGGCGCGCGATGCCGCCCAGCCCCTTGTCGTTGGGATCAATCTGACTGTGGGTATCGTTGGTATGCACAAGCACAAGTTTCTCGGCCTGCATCCCCATGCACACCGCCGCTGCTGCAACTGCAGCAAAAACATATCTTCTTTTCATGGAAAAATCTTTTATTATCTTGATACGGACAGGTATTCTTATTTATTAAACACAAAAGTACCAAATTCTTTGACTATGACATGCATTTTCACAATTATTGGCTAAATTTGTAAACAACGGCTCGACACATAACGCATTTTTCAAATGAAACGGCTCAAGGCTTTGCAATCAATATTTATGAGAAGTTCGGGACACAATTCTCCAAAGGGTTCCTCCGATCTGCCGGAATCTGAATTCACGCCATGTGTGGTAGCCATAGCTACCGACAAGTTCAAAGGAACATTGACGGCCGACGAGGTTGCCGGAGAGGTTGGACGTGCCGTGGCGGAAGCCTTTCCCTCGGCTGTAGTGCACCTTTATCCCATGGCCGACGGCGGCGAAGGCACAGCATCCGTGATATCCGAAAAAATGCATCTGCAGCCGGCAAATTGCGCAGGGCACAACTCCCTGATGCAGCCGATCACGATAGAATATTATCAGGATGAAACTGTTTGCGCCGTTGACAGCGCAGCCATCATCGGGTTGCCCATGCTCGACGATACACCTCCCGACCCTTGGCATTCCACATCCTACGGCCTTGGAGAATTCATAGCCGCACGTATGGCAGAGGGAAAGACCCGGATATATGTGGGTATCGGCGGCACCGCCTCGATTGACGGTGGCGCCGGGATGCTGCAGGCGCTCGGAGCCGTGTTCCGCGACGTCGGCGGAAACGCTATCGGCTCACGTGACAATCCCGTATGCGCCGGTGACCTTTGGAAAATTTTCAGCGCCGACCTGACGGCCGCTGCATTGCATGCGGTCCGCGATTCGGTTATAGGGATTGCCGACGTGAATCTTCCCCTTATCCCGTCGACCATAGAGGAAGTGGCAGACATGAGCCACATGTCAAGCCTGTCGTTCGCATGCCAGAAAGGTCTCCCCTCCCACGATCTGCCCCGGCTTTACGAATCGCTCGCCAACTATGCCGCCGCCATCGACACCGCCCTGCTTCCAACCTCGCGCCGCACAGCCTTCAATGGAGCCGGCGGTGGCGTGGGTTATGCCCTGCATCGCGTGCTACGATGCCCGTGCGTGGCCGGAGCGGAATTCATCAGCGGATTATACGGCATATTCGACACCACACCGCCGCCCGATTGCCTGATTACAGGAGAAGGGAGCTTCGATGCCCAATCGCTTCAAGGGAAAGTGACAGGCACACTCCTGTCGCAGTGCGCTGCCAGGAACATCCCTGCATTTGTCATCGCCGGAAGGACCTCAGCTACAACGCCCGCAGCGGCCGGAATAACAGAAACCTCCCCGTTCATGTCGCCGGGCACCCCACTCAATCATGAATCCGCCCTCACCGCCCTCCGCAATTCCCTCCCCTCGCTGCTGCAATCCATCCGCCACAGCCGGAAAAGAGAGGATTGAGGCGGCGGGCAGTGTTATGCCTCGAATGAGGAGCAGACCGAGTCGGAGCCGGAGGGACGGGAGCGAGGACAGTGGACCGAGCCGAAATGACGGCATTTGGAGCAGGTGGCCTGTTCCGAGCCAACCAGTCCGGGAATGATGTTCTTGCCTCCTCCAAGATTGCCGGACATAAACATCCACACAACGATGAAGAATGCCACAAAGAAAACTATGGCGAGAAGCACAAGCCCCAAAGTGATGGCCACGGCCCAGAGGATAATTACTGCTGGAAGGGCGGCTGCAGCAGCGGGATTCTGACGCAAAAGAGCCACCACAGCCCATCCCAGCGTACCTCCCAGAAGGCAAATAATATTGACCACGCCCACGGTTACACTGCTCTTGTCCAATCCCATCAACAGGATAAGCACTAGATCGAGCACAATGCACAGGGCCACTCCTATGCCGAAGCCCACAGCCGCGCTTTTGAGGCTGAAGGACACATCGTATTTTGCAAGCGCGGCGAGACCCAAACTCCAGGCAACAAACAGAATCAACGCCATGGCCAAAAGAGCCACAAGAGCTATCGGCACCCATGCCAGTCCGCCAAGGTCGTTGAACTGAGCCGAAGGCATCGAGATATATTTCCAGCAAATCGCGCAGAGCACCAGAAGGTCAGCAATGGCGGCATAAGCCCACACCGTGGGATTAGCATTTTTCCGCATCCCCATTATGAATATAAGCAACAGCGGCAACAGGGGAACAAGCATAGGCCAGAGGTCGGCCAGCCCGGTGCGCGTGTATTGTTTGAAATCCGTATCCCAGTCCGCGGCCTGCGCCACATCATGTGTCTCCAAATAATAGCGCAAGGTCGTACCCAGATAATGCGATTTCAGGTCGAGCTGTCGGTTCATGTAGGCATTGTATTCCTCCTCGGTGAGCAGATGATATGCCGAAGCGGGAACATCAAACCCCTTTCCCTCCGACATCAGCACAGTGCCGTCAGGCTGCACATCCTCCATTGCGAAAATCATTCCCTTCTCGAAAATCTCGGATGTTTTCTCATATCGGATAGCGTTTCCGTGATAAGCGTACGCCTCGTTCACCGGGCATTCCACATCCTCATTTATCACATAAATAAACATGGGTTCCAGCCCGCGGGCGCTGTAAGGCTCGATGAAACCGTCGCCTGAGCCAGCCACTGTCGGCTCTTGCGCTGCATCATTGAACGCCTTTAGCTGCCCGGACAACGGTGTGCCGCTGGTGCATGCATCGATTACATCCTGCTGCACACCGGCATCGCGCAGAAAATCGGCCAAGGCACCGTTAGCCAAATCAAGGTCCTCGGGTTCCGACGCACGGTGGCAGAAAGCCAGAATGTGCGACCATCCTTCAAGGTTACCGCTCTTCACGTGAATCCATTGCGGATCGTTCTCATCAACCTCGGATTCCGGCTGCGTGCCGTAATCAAGGTAGCCGGCAACTGTCGATGTGGCATCCTGATATATCCACACCGGGGCTTTGGTGGTTTTCACGGCATAGTCATGTGATTCCTCGCCACGCATACCGCAGGCAAAGCAGAGGACCAATGCAAGAAGAGACAATAACTTTTTCATAGTCGTTTGAAATGTGATGGGATTTCGAATTGGTGAAGGTTACAATCGCAAAGATACTGAATTATCCGGCACTTTTGATGCATCGCCAATTTATTTATCACCGTCACGTGAACCGTCACGAAAAAAATCGAAAATTTTTGTGGCGAAAAAATTTGGCGAAATGAAAAAAGCGTTGTAACTTTGCAGTCGCAAATGAGCCCGATAGGGCATCAGACAAAGCGATGGTTCGCTAGCTCAACTGAATAGAGCATCTGACTACGGATCAGAAGGTTACAGGTTTGAATCCTGTGCGAATCACAAAAAGCGGGTGCCGAGGCACCAACTTTTAAAACAGAGTCCGTGCTTCTCTCCAACATCAACCGGACCGACAAATAAAAACGATGGTTCGCTAGCTCAACTGAATAGAGCATCTGACTACGGATCAGAAGGTTAC
>UQER01000048.1 GCA_900540205.1 uncultured Porphyromonadaceae bacterium
CCGCGACGCGCCCCCAGCCCGTGCGGCTTTCGAACGAGGCGCGGGGCGACAGGCGGTCGGCCACGCGGCGGACCTGCGCGATGTCGCCGCCCTTCATCCGGTCGGGATAGCGGCGCGGACCGCCGTCGTCGACACGGCCGTACCAGTCGCGGCCGCGGTTGAAGATGTAGTCGACCATGCGCTTCACGACGGGACCCGCCAGCGGTCCCCCGTAGTAGGCTTTCCCGGCCTGGGCGCGGGTTTCGATGGTCGTGAGCACCGTGTAGCGGGGCGCGTCGGCCGGGAAGTAGGCCACCATCGAACCCAGGTAGTAACGTCCCTCGCGGCTGCGGGCATCGGTGATCTGCGCCGTACCGGTCTTGGCCGCCACCCGCAGGCGCGTCGTGTCGCGGAAAAAAGCGCTGGCCGTACCCTCGGTGCAGACCGCCTGCAAACACTGCTGCACCTCGCGCAACGCCGCCCGCGAGGCGATCGACGAGGCGATGGTACGGCTTTCGAAACGCTCCTCGACCCGATCGCCGCGGCGCAGTTCACGCACCAGCACGGGCGAAATCATCTTCCCGCCGTTGGCAATGGCGTTGTAGATGGAGAGTGTGTAGATGGGTGGAATCTGCGAGGCGTAGCCGTAGCACATGCGCGAGAGGTCGACACGTGCAGGCGATGGGTTGAAGTAGGGTGTAACCTCGCCTGCGATACCGGTGTTCATCGGTTCGAGGAACCCGATGGAACGCAGGCGCTCCACGAATGCGGCGGGGTTCTTGTCGTATTTTCGGGTGATGATGCGCGCCATGCCGATGTTGCTCGACTGCTCGATGACCTCGCGCACGCGCAGCGAGGCGTTGAAATGAGAGTCGGTGATGGGGCGGCCGCCGGCGTATGCCCACGACTTGCCGATGGGAATCACCTCCTCAAGGTCGCTTACGATACCGTCCTCAAGGGCTATCATCATCGAGATGGGTTTCACCACCGATCCCGGCTCGAAGCCCACCACGGCGTAGTTGAGAGCTTCGATGTAGCCGTTGCCGTTCTTGGAGCGCTCGAGGTTGGAGATGGCCTTGATGTCGCCGGTTTTCACATCCATGAGCACGGCGCAGCCCCAGTCGGCCGAACAGGAGTCGAGCACACGGTTGAGCTCGTTCTCCACAATGTCCTGCAGCTGTATGTCGATAGTGGTGCGCACGTTGTAGCCCGGAATCGGGAGCACGTCAGTCCAGTTCACAATGTCCTTTGTGAGGGGGATTTTCTTGGCCAGTCCGGGCACGCCGTAGAGCAGCGAGTCGAGCGCCTTTTCCAGTCCGTAGATGCCGTGAATCTCGCGGCACTCGGCGGTCTGGCCCACGCCGCCAACACTTCGGCGCGCCATGGCTCCGTAGGGGTTGGTGCGGCGCATCACGCTCTCCACCGTCATGCCGGTCTTGTTGGAGTTGCCGATGTTGAAGAACGGGAACTGCTTGATGCGCTGGAGGTCAAGATAGCTGATGCGCGAGATGAGCGGCCATGCGCGCGGACGCTCGTTGCGCGGCAGCGACACCGGTTTGCCCAGGCGTTCGCGCCATTCGGCGCGTGAGCGGAACGGGAACGCCGCGGCCATGGAGTCGGCGAGGGCGTCGATATTTTCCAGATAGCGGTTGTTCTTGAAGTTGTCGCAGCGGAAATCCACGCGCACTGTGTAGTAGCGCAGGTTGGTGGCCAGAATCTGACCTTTGTCCGAGAGGATGTCGCCGCGTTCGGGCATGATGGTGTCAACTTTCTCAAGCTGCTTGCGTGCCTTTTCGTTCCAGTGGGGCGCATCGATCACCGTGGTTGAAAAGAGCTTGTAGCCTATGCAACCGGAAAAGAGGAGTATCAGTATGGTGATGAATCCGTATCGGAAAAGTATGTGACCCTGGGTGGAACGTTTCATGACCGGTGGTGTGGGTGATGATGTTTGGAGATTGATGGCGAAGAGTGAGGGTTATTCAGGCTTGACGCGGTAGGGGGGCTGTTCCTGTACCGTGATGCCGAGTTGTAGCGAGTCAATCAGATGTTGCATCGACGATTCGCGGATACGGCTCATGTAGACCGACTTGGCGCGGATTCGCTCGGTGCGGGCCACCTCCAGGTCGCGTTGCAGCGTCCGGATGGTTTCCATCTGTGTCTGGCAGGTGTAGCGGTTGGTGATGTAGACCATAAGCATAACCACGGCCGCAAGTACCACCATCCAGTAGCGGCGGAAAAAATCGATGGACAGCACACGGCCGTGGAGCGCACGGAGCATGAACGAGTCCTGCCTGCGCCTTGGTTGCTGTGATGCCGTTGTCTCGGATTTTTTTGCCATATGGGTGTGATGTGATGGGGGTGTCAGAGTTTCTGTGCCACACGCAGTTTGGCGCTGCGTGAGCGGGGGTTGGCCTCAACCTCCTCCTCCGAAGCCACGATAGGCTTGGAGTTGAGCAGTTTGAAAGGACTGAGCGGGCGGCCGTAGAAATCTTTCTCCTCGCGGCCTTCCAGATTGCCGGTTTTCAGGAAATTCTTCACCAGCCGGTCCTCGAGCGAGTGGTAGGTGATGATGGCCAGGCGTCCTTCGGGCTTGAGGGCGTCGCGTGCCTGAACCAGCAGGGAGCGCAAAGCCTCTATCTCGTCGTTCACGGCTATGCGTAGCGCCTGGAACAGTTGGGCCAGCTCTTTCTTCTCCTGCCGTGGATTTATGAAAGGCTTGACAACGTCGAGCAGTCGCTCAACGGTGGCCACCGGCTGCTGGGCGCGTGCCTTGACTATGGCGGCAGCCATGCGGCGTGCCTGCCGCAGTTCGCCGTAGAGGTGGAATATGTCGGCCAGCTCCTGTTCCGATGCCTCGGCAAGGAGGGCGGAGGCATCGCGGCGTGCGTCGCGGTTCATGCGCATGTCCAGCGGTCCTTCGAAACGGAATGAGAAGCCGCGTCCGGGGTCGTCGAAATGGTGAAACGACACCCCGAGGTCGGCAAGGATGCCGTCGACTTTCTCCGCGCCGTAGAAGCGCAGGAAATTGCGCAGGAAACGGAAATTTCCATGGACAAGCTGCAGGTGCGGATTGCCTGCCAGTTCCCCGTCCGAAAGTGCACGGCCGATGGCGTCGGTGTCCTGGTCGAATGCCAGCAGACGTCCGCCCTCCCCGGGCGCCTGTGAGAGCGCCGCGAGAATGGCTCGCGTATGACCGCCTCCACCGAGTGTGCAGTCAACATAAATGCCTGATGGCTTGATGTTGAGAGCCTCGATCGATTCGGTCAGCAGTGCCGGTATGTGGTAGGGTTGTGTCGTCATTGGCGTATGTGTACTTTCAGGCATCAAAGTTACAGAAATTTTTGCAAGAATTTACAATACCAAACTCTAAAAATACTCACCTTCACAATAAAAGATAAAAAAGTTATCAACACCACCCATCCGGATGGTGCCGATAACTTAATTTAATTTTCAAATGTAAACGAAATGGCCCTGATCACATCCGTATGAATGCCTCACATCGCAGAGCGATGTGCCTACTAATTGATGGTTGTGATTTTAGGTTACGAGAACAAAATGCTCCTGACTTTCTGGTTGACCCTCAGTTTTTGGCGCGGAGGATGCGGGCAAGTTCGGCCACACCCTGAGTGGCCGGCATCCTCAGCACCGTGACACCCTGCGGCACGGGGGCGGGGTTGGGGTCGATGTAGTAGACCGGTGTGCCAGGCCGCACGTAATTGAGCAGTGCTGCTGCCGGATAGACATTCAGGCTGGTGCCTATCACCACAAAGATGTCGGCTTCGCCGGCCAGTTCAATGGCCGGGGTGATGTTGGGGACGGCTTCCTGAAAAAACACGATGTGCGGACGCACGCGGTGGCCGTCGATCACGGTTTCGGGGGTGGTCTCCAGGGCTTCGGGATGCAGTTGCCATACTTTGGTATCGTCGTCCACGGCACGCACCTTCATCAGTTCGCCGTGCATGTGGAGCACGTGTGAGCTTCCGGCACGTTCGTGCAGGTCGTCGACGTTCTGGGTAATCACATACACGTCATAGTCCTTTTCGAGGTCGACAAGACCGGTGTGGCCGGCATTGGGTTTGGCTTTGAGCAGGTCGCGGCGGCGTGCGTTGTAGAATTCATGCACTAAGCGGGGGTTGCGCACGTAGCCGTCGTGCGAGGCCACTTCCATCACATTGAAGTTTTCCCACAGTCCGCCTGCATCGCGGAATGTGCTGATACCGCTCTCGGCGCTCATGCCTGCGCCGGTGGAGATTACGAGTTTTTTCTTTGCCATGATAGATTAAAACAAATGGTTATATATGTCACAGATGGTGACGGCGGATATGTGGCGTCAGACGGTGACTGTTGAAAGATAATAGATGCAGGCGTGGCTCAGGAGAAGCAGGACAATGATGATCCACGACATGACGGTGCGCCGCCCGTAGCATTGCCATGCCAGGAATCCGCTTATGAGCACATAGGCCGGATAGAGCCACATGAGGCCGCGCACCACCGGCGACGGCGATGCCATCATAGACAGCATGGCCGGATAGCCCAGTCCGGGTGCCATGCTCATCAGGAGCACGATCCACATCCACCAGGGGACGCGTCGGGTTGTATCGGACGTGTTCATCTCTTGCTGTTTTTGGCGGCGCGGTAGGCTTCGACAGTGCGGCGGATGCCTTCGCGGAGGTCGACCTGCGGATTGAAACCGAACTCATCCACTGCGGGCGAGATGTCGGCGTTCCAGTTGCGCTGGCGCATTATGCGGAATTTGTCGGTGTTGAGGGTGGAGGCCTTCATCTGCCATTTGGCAATCTTCTCGGCCGCTGCGGAAGTCACCCACGCGGCCCACAGGGGGAGGCGTACGGGGATTACCCACTTCTTCCCGAGGGCATCGGCCACGATGCCGCGGAACTCTTTCTGGGTGTAGGCGCGTGGCTCCGAGATGATGTAGGTGCGGTTCTCCACTCCGGATTCGAGGGCGTCGAACATGGCGCGAACCAGATCCTCCACGTAGATGAAAGTGAGCATCTGCCGGCGGAATCCAACGCCGAAATCGAAGTGGCTGTCGATGCATTTCACCATCATGAGATAGTCCTGCTCGTGCGGTCCGTAAACTCCGGTGGGGCGGAATATGATGTAGGGGATGCCGGCCATATGCTCCAGATACTGCTCGGCCATGATTTTCGACTGTCCGTAGCGTGTGTTGGGGGCCGGAACGGTGTTTGCATCAAGGGGCGTGTAGTTTTTCTCATCGCCCGGACCGATGGCCGACAGCGAACTCATGAACAGCAGGCGCTTCGGGGCGCGTCCGGTGGATTTGAGCACTTCGCAGATGCGGCGCAGGTATTCAAAGTTGACGCGCTTGAAGTCGCCGTAGTTCACGGCCTTGGTGGCGCCGAGGTTGTATATGACATAATCCCACGGTGTGGAGCGCTCGAATGTGGAGGTCAGTGAGGTGGGATCATCGTAATCGAGTACGAGAAAATGCAGGCGCGGGTCGGTGAGATAGCGCCGGGAGGTGGATTTGCGTACGGCCACGGTGACGTCCATGCCGCGGCGCAGTCCCTCCTCGGCTATGAATCCGCCGATGAAACCACCGGCGCCTATCACAAGCAGGCGGGTGCCCTGCAGGTCAGTCTTTGTCATTGCTTTTATGTGTGAGATGTATGTAAGTGGAACAACCGGAAGCCGTCAGTTGTTGCCGTAATCGCGGATTGCGCGGCGGTAGCATTCCATGACTCCCTGTGCCATACCGGTGTTGTTGAAGCGCTGCACGTACTGGCGCCCTGCTTCGGCTATTTTTTTGCGCACGTCGGGATAGTTGATCATCTCCCTGACGGTGAAGATCCATTGCTCCACGTCGTCGGGGTCGACAGCAGGTGTGTGTGGGCCGCCGGCTTCCTCCAGACATGAGCCTGTGGCGACCACCACTGGCGTGCCTACGCTCAGACTTTCTATCACCGGTATGCCGAATCCTTCGTAGCGGGAGGTGTAGGAGGAGCAGAACGCACCGGCATAGAGTGCGGGAAGATGTGAGAAGAGGGCATTCTCTATGAATTTCACGCGGTCGGTGAGACCGTAGGTGGCGGCGAAGCTGTCGATGGTGCGGGCGTAGGCGGTGCGGCGCCCAACAATCACGAGGTCGAACTCAGACGATATGTCGCGCAGTCCGCGCACGGCCATTATCTGGTTCTTGCGTTCCTCCACTGATCCGACACAGATTATGTAAGGCCGGATGATGCCGTAGAGGGCTTTCACACGGGCGATTTCGGCGGCATCGGGCGTGCGGTGAAACTGGGCGTCGCAGCCCTGGTACACCACGTCGATTTTCTCCGGATCTATCCCGTAGTCGTTCACTATGTCGCGACGCGTGCATTCCGATATGGCCATGATGCGGGTGGCATTGCGGCAAGCCGTGCGGAATTTGTAATCGTAAATCAGGCGGTCGGGCAGTGCATAGGTGGCGGGGCAGCGGCGGAAAATGATGTCGTGGATGGTCACCACCGAGGGGACGCGCGCCGAAGCGATGTTGAGCGGCAATTCGCCCGACAGGCCGTGGAACAGGCCGATGCCGTCGCGGCGCATCTGCGCGGTGATGCCTGCGCCGGTGCGCCACAAGGCCGGAAACCGGCGCCCGAAGCCCGTCTGCGGTGTGGCTACCGATACGTTCGGCAGCTCAAGCAGCGGCTTCATGCGCGGATTGTCGGTGAGGCGCGGCGCATAAAGGCGATAGCTGTTGTCGGGGTATTCGCGGGCGAGCAGTTCCACCAGCAGCCGGGAGTAGTTGCCCAGGCCGGTGTTGTTCTGGATGGCCCGTTTACCGTCGTAGCCTATTATCATTGTCCGGATGTTCAGTCGTCGACTTTCAGGGGTATCTGGCGGTGGATGGAATTGTCGAGCGAGATGAGGGTTTCGGTGCCGACAACGCCCGGAATCATCTGGATTTTGCCGTTGAGCAGTTCCATGAGGTGCTGGTTGTCGTGCACGTAGAGTTTCACGAGCATGGTGTAGGGGCCGGTGGTGAAGTGGCATTCGGTCACTTCGGGAATTTTTTCGAATTCAGGCACCACGGAGTTGTACATGGCGCCGCGTTCGAGGTTCACCCCGATGTAGGTGCAGGTGCTGTAGCCCAGGAGCTGCGGGTTCACGGTGTATCCGGAGCCGGTGATGATGCCCAGTTCGGTCATGCGCTGAATACGCTGGTGGATGGCGGCGCGCGATACGCCGCATACTTGTGCCACATCTTTCGAGGGGATGCGGGCGTTGTGCATTACGATGGAAAGAATACGTCGGTCAAGATTGTCGATACAGTCTAAACGGTCCATATGTTGGTTTATGTGTGTGATGATATGTGCAAAGGTAGCGATTTTTTTGATTTTTGCTGGCAAAATGTCAAAAAATAACGTGGTTATGCAGGTTTTCTCCGGCGATAGCGGGCGCAACAGATGCAAAAAGCGCCGTGTCATTGAGTTTTTTGACACGGCGCCTTGAGGCATGAGAAATCGTTATTTGGCGGAGAGAGAATGGAGAGGGGAAAAAGAGAGTGGGATGGAAGAGAGGAGGAGAGGGGAGAATGAGTGCAGGGATTTTGCCGTCAGTTGATGTTGGAATCGCTCATGTAGCGGACGAACACGGTGGCTGTGGTGGTGGCTATGCGCTGGTCGTCGTCGCCGGTGGTGATTTCGGTGAGCACGAGTTGCAGGGTGGTTGTCGTGATTTCCGGTACATAGAAGGGGATGCGCTCGTCGGGCGTCGGCGCGAACAGCAGATATTCGTTGTAGTATGCCCAGTAGCCGCGTGCCTTCTCGGTCCAGTTGTCGAGATCCTCGGGACGCTCGTACTGCACCATGATGCCGTTGCTCTGGATGTCGTAGCGCAGTCCGGGGGTGGGATTGGTGGTCTGGCTCACGTCCACCCAGGTTGCTTTCCCGTCGATGAGGCGCTCTTCCTGCACTTTTATGGTTTGGTTGACGGCGCGCCACTGGCCGATGATTTCGGCGGGATATTGCGGTGTGTTGTCCTCATCGTCATTGCTGGTGAGGCAGGATGTGAATGCGAATGCAGTTGCAGCAGCCATGGCCAGCGCCATAAGCGAGCCGAAGACGCGGCGCATGCGTTTGGTCACTTGTTCTTTCATAAAAGTCTTTTAAGGATAGATAAGTTTAGGATTTTGTATGTAATCGAATTAACTAACGCGAAATTACCTAAAATCGGATATCTAAAATCGGGGCGGCACACAATTTTTTGTTTCTTTATGAGTTAAATGAATATACGGATACAATATTTTAAAAATAGTTAACGTTATAATGTCGACACTTTCAGCCGTCAGCATGTGCCACCGGTCAGTGATTTTATTATCGGAATCGATGCAGAAAGCTATAAAACGTATATTCGACGTACTGTTCTCCCTCATCGTCATCGTGGCGCTCGCCCCGGTGTGGATTGTGGTGTCGCTTTGGATAGCATGCACCTCGAAGGGGGGCGTGTTTTTCCGTCAGAAGCGCACGGGGCTTGACGGCCGCGACTTCAATCTGCTGAAATTCCGCACGATGTATGTCAACGACCAGGCCGACAGCGTGCAGGCCGACAGCACGGATCCGCGCATCACCCGTTCGGGTCATTTCCTGCGCCGCACGTCGATCGACGAGCTGCCGCAGCTTTTCAACATCCTCAAGGGCGATATGAGCCTCATCGGCCCTCGCCCACACATGGTGGCCCACACCATCTATTATTCCGCCCGCGTGCCACGGTATATGGACCGTCACCGCATGCGTCCCGGCCTCACCGGTCTGGCTCAGGTGCGCGGCTATCGCGGTGCCACACCGCAGGTGGCCGATATGGCGCGCCGCGTGCAGGCCGACATAGAGTATGTGGAGCATTTCTCCCTGCTGCTCGATCTGAAGATTTTCACCCTCACCGTGTGGAAAATGCTCACCTTCAAACTCTGATTTTATCATTATATTGTAGGGACATGCCTTTGGCATGTGAGGCAACCGGGCGTTACAATGAGTAGCAAAACCGGTCTCACATGCCAAAGGCATGTCCCTACAAATTAGGTTATTATCTCGTGCGTCCGCAAATGCGGGGGTTGGGTTCTTACAGATCCTCGTCAAGCGAGAAATCGTCGTCCGAATCGTCGAAATCGAGCTGCGGGTCCTCGGCGTCGGGAGCTTCCTGTTCGTCGGCATCGGTGGCGTCGTCCTGGGCTGCCGCACCCTTGGCTGCCGCACCTTTTTTAGGCTTGGCTGCCTTTGTGGTGGTGGATGATGCCTGCAGGGCCTCCATTATCTTGGCTTCGAGTTCCTCGGCGAGTTCGGGGTTGTCGAGCACCACCTGCTTGGCGGCGTCGCGTCCCTGCGCCAGTTTCGAGCCGTTGTAGCTGAACCATGAGCCGCTTTTCTGTATGATGTCGTATTCCACGCCGAGGTCGATGATTTCGCCTGCTTTCGAGATGCCCTCGCCGAACATGATGTCGAACTCGCAGCGTTTGAAGGGGGGTGCCACTTTGTTTTTCACCACTTTCACCTTGGCGCGTTTGCCGAACACCGTGTCGCCGTCCTTGATTGATGTGCCGGGGCGGATGTCGATGCGCACGGAGGCGTAGAATTTCAGCGCGTTACCGCCGGTGGTAGTCTCTGCGGGGCCGAACATCGTGGCGCCGATTTTTTCGCGCAGCTGGTTGATGAACACGCACACTGTGTTGGTGCGCGAGATTGTGCCGGTGAGCTTGCGCATGGCCTGCGACATGAGGCGTGCCTGCAGACCCACGTTGCGGTCGCCCATGTCGCCCTCGATTTCGCTCTTGGGGGTGAGGGCGGCCACCGAGTCGACCACGAGGATGTCGATGGCAGCCGAGCGGATCAGCTGCTCGGCAATCTCCAGGGCCTGTTCGCCGTTGTCGGGCTGGGCTATGAGCAGGTTGGTCACGTCCACACCGAGTTTTTCGGCATAGAAGCGGTCGAAGGCATGCTCGGCATCGATCATTGCCGCGATGCCCCCTTTGCGCTGTGCCTCGGCTATGGCGTGGAGGGCCAGGGTGGTCTTACCCGACGATTCCGGACCGTAGATTTCCACGATGCGCCCTTTCGGGTAACCGCCCACGCCCAGGGCGTAGTTCAGGCCGATTGAGCCGGAGGGAATCACATCCACCTTCTCCACGGCCTCGTCGCCGAGTTTCATGATGGCGCCGCGGCCATAGTTCTTTTCTATGTTGCTCAGGGCCTGGGTCAGGGCGTTGGCCTTGGCCTGCTTGGGGTCAAGCTTGTCGGAGGCTTTCTTTATGGGTGCTTTTTTTGGTGCTGCCATGTCTGTATAGTGTTTTTTGATTTTTCTTTTCTATGTGATGCAAATTTACGCCACCTGATGGGCAACATTGCGGCACATGCAGGTTAATGTTTCATAACGACGCGCAAATGTCCTTTTGGGCATCGGCCGTTCCACAAATATACGTTTTTTTCGCCAATAAACTCCACGTTACCTCTCCGCCGCGAAAATTTTTCTCTTCGCAAGCCTCGCATTCCCCGTTATTACCACCATATTGTAGGGACATACCTTTGGCATGTGAGGCCGGATGGTCCCAAACGAATTATGTCGGTCTGTGGTTATTGTGAAATACGGGGTTGATTCACATGCCAAAGGCATGTCCCTACAATTCAATTGGTTGCATGTTGTGATTGGACGGTAGGGGCATAAAAAACGAGAAATTGCCGTCACGGTAACTTCTCGCTAAATAATAAACCAATCATTATCACATTTCTTGCAATGGAAAAAGTAATTTTGCTATGTACTATTAAAACACCGGGCGAATAAAATGGTTCGCCCGGTGCAAAAATTTTTTTATTTTTTTCGTCGCCCCAGCGGAACGCCCGTTTTGAGCATCCGTCAATCCGGCAATATTTAGGGTGGCTGTAGGGTCGCGACCTGTCGCGACTGCAGGCGGGGTTAATGGGGGATAAAGCGACTGATATCCAGCTTGTTCCGCCGAGATGCAGTCGCGACAGGTCGCGACCCTACAATCGGATGGTAATCAATGAGAGTAACCAATTGTTAAACAACAAAAAGAAACAAATCTAATATATCGATGGGAAAGATTGATTTTAAGCTGTGCTAATTATAGAAACAATCAATATCCCATCTTGCTACATTGTTCTCGATGTACTCTGCTATCCTGTTTCCGTCGTGGGAACCTCGGATAATGTGCTCGTGATAACGATTTTGCCAGCCGAACACGATGCCATGTTTATTGGCATGGCGTGTCACGTGAGCCTTGATACCTCCAATTAAAACCGCCAATCGAGAATTGTAGTGTGTGGATAAAGGAATAGCTGTATTGGTGGCTAAGGATATTCTGGCTAATTGATTGAGTTTTCCCAAGTTTGCAGTCGCGACAGGTCGCGACCCTACAATTGAGATAATGGCATGAAAGTGGTTCGGCATCACAACGAACATCGGAACCGTTATGTCCGTAAAATGGGAGGAGACATCACGGAGATTATTTTCCAGACATTTGCCTAAAACACTCAGATGCATGTCCCCATTGTATATTTCGCCCAAATAATGCCGCTTGTCACGGGTACATACCGTCACAAAATATGTGCCTCCATTATAATCATGGAAGTTCGCTCGTGGATATCTGCGGTACGGCAAGTCGTTTGATCCCATCAATAGCGTTTTATTGTGAGGGCGAAATTGTAATCGTTTATTTGTAGGGTCGCGACCTGTCGCGACTGCAGGCGGGGTGGATGATAACTACAAAGCTTGGAGTCAAGTCTATTCCGCCGGGATGC
>UQER01000049.1 GCA_900540205.1 uncultured Porphyromonadaceae bacterium
GATTTTGCGTGTAAAAATAGAGACTGCCTAACTTTGGTTGTTAGACAGTCTCTTCCTTTTATCCCACAAAAATCGCTTTTATTTTATCTCCCTATGTTACTCAACACATTCTATTGCCATCTCAGAACTTTTTGGCAACTTTGCTTCAACTAATACCTGAAAACAATGGGCGTTAATATTCAGTTTTCGCAATCGTATCATTGGCTGAGTTCGTGGATCTTGGCGAATGTGATTCAACTTTCGACCCAGGATTTCTGCGACCGGTTCGTGGATTACCGCATGGATCCCGGACGGCGTCTGTATGACCAGATGGTGATGGCTGCCCGGTGCGGTGTGGCGAATATCGCCGAAGGGTCAGCCCGACATTCCACTTCGGTAGAAACGGAAATGAGGCTGCTCGACGTGGCCAGAGCAAGTTTCGACGAACTGCAGGGCGACCTGTTTAATTTTCTGCTGCGCAGAAATGGCGACGTGTGGTCCATCGGCAATCCCGACCGGGAGGCAATATGGCAACTGAGGCTTGACGAGCCGCAATATTCTGCCGACTATCTGCATGAGGCCGCCATGCATATACTTGCCCAAAAGCGCAAATTCAGCCGCTGGTTAGACAGTGACCGCGCCGAAACGGTTGCCAATGCTCTGCTGATTCTCTGCCTCCGCGAAAACAAAATACTCCAATCACAGATTCAAAACCGGCTTGAGAGTTTCCGGCAGACTGGCGGTTTCACCGAAAACATGACAGCCGAACGCATCGAAGCCCGTAAGACGCAGGCCTCGGGAAGCGGCGCTCCTCTCTGCCCCAAATGCGGCAAGCCGATGTTCAGGCGCATGCAGAAGAAGGGACAACAACAAGGGCGCGAGTTCTGGGGCTGCAGCGACTACCCCCGCTGCAACGGCATCCGGCCCATTAACCAGCAATAATCGGGCTTCTCGAGAAAATCGAGAAACTCGAGATGCTCGAGAACCTCGAGAACCTCGAGCATCTCGAAATTACTTAAGGTTAACGGTGAAATAGCGGGCTTGGGGGTGAGCAATGTAGAGGCCGGCCACGCTTGAGGGGGGATTCATGGCGCCGGTGGGGGTGATTTCCACGCCTGCCTGAGCGGGATTAACGAGCCGGGCGAGAGTGAACATCAGCGACTGGTCGGGCAGCGACGGATAGCCCACCGCCGGACGGATGCCTGGATACTGTCCGCGCATACACTCTTCCAAAGAGGTGTGCTCGTCGCGGTTGTAGCCCCACAGGGATGTGCGCACACGGTGATGCAGCCATTCCGATGCGGCCTCGGCGAGACGGTCGGCAAGCGACTGTGCCAGCAGCGCGGCATATTCATCCTTTTCAGCCTCCACAGCTATCAGCTGCCGCAACTGCGGGCCTGTAGTCACCACGAATGCGCCGGCATAATCGCCTTCCCGGTTCACATAATCGCACAACGCAGGCCGTGGCGCCGAGGCATCGCCCCCTGCAGGCACTTGCTGCCGCTGTGTGGGGAAGCTGACGGTTACGCCGTCGGGCAATTCAAATTCAATGGATTCGTCGATGCCCCGAGCGGCAAACAGCCCTACCTGCGCGCTCATGTCGGCACCAGCCTCCATCCACCGTTCAAGCATCGCCTTCGCATCGGCTGTGATGCGGTGCGCTTCCTCGGAATCGGGCGCTACTTTCCAGCATGTGCGGAAATAAATCCAGTTGATATACGGTGCCACCTCTGCCACCGGAACACTTTCAAGCGAAGTGACGCCCATCTGCGCGGGGCGCACCGGTGTGTTGGCTCCGTCATCGCGCACGGTGCGGCTCTGCGGTTGCTGCGGAGCGGCATTGCTGCGTGCTGCATAATCCTGCCGCAACTGTTCCTGCCGCGCAAGGTGGGCTGCGATATATTCAGCCGCATTGGCGTCGGTGAGGCGGCGTGCCTCCACGGGGTTGCGCGACGCGTCGCCAAGACGCATCACTATCCCGGGCGCATAGGCCGGAGCCAGACGCAGGGCAGTGTGGAGCTCGGATGTAGTGGCGCCTCCAACCATCAGCGGTGCCGACACACCGGCCTCCCGGAGTGCCTGCGCCACACGCTCCATCTCGGCGAGCGAGGGGGAGATCAGTCCGCTCAGACCGATGAAATCAGGCTTGAGGCGCACGCCGGCCTCAACAATCGCTTCCGGCTCTACCATCACCCCGAGGTCGTGCACTTCATATCCGTTGCAGCGGAGCACAACGGCCGCTATGTTCTTGCCTATGTCGTGCACATCGCCGCGCACCGTGGCCAGCAGCCACACCCCGCGGCGTCCTGCCGGAGTGTCGGCCCGGGCGGCCTCAAGATGCGGACGCAGGATGTCAACAGCCCTGCGCATGGTGCGTGCGGAGCGCACTACCTGAGGCAGGAACATACGTCCGGCCTCAAAAAGATGCCCCACCTCCTCCATGCCGCTCATCAGCGGGCCGGAAATCACGGCACGGGCGTCGGCAAACTGTTCCATCGCCGCTGCCAGCAACTCCTCAAGCCCCGTATCGTCGCCACGGCGCAAGGCCAATGCGAGCCGCTGCTCCACCGGCAGACCTACCTCAGCATCGACGCTGTCCGTTTTTTCTCCAGCGGCTTGCGTATCCTTAGCCTCTATAGCCTTATGGGCATATTCTATCAGCGCGGCCGGAGCCTCGGGCGAAGTGTACAGCACCACGGCATCAAGCAGCGCGCGCAGCTCGGGTTCTATGTCCTCGTAAGTCAGTCGGGTCGACGGATTTATGATGGCCATGTCCATCCCCGCCTCTATGGCATGCCGCAGGAACACCACGTGCATGGCCTCGCGCAGAGCGTTGTTGCCGCGGAATGCGAACGAAAGGTTGCTCACGCCGCCGCTCACACGTGCGCCCGGCAGATTTTCCTTTATCCAGCGGGTGGCGCGGATAAAATCGAGCGCATAGGCATCGTGCTGCTCCATGCCGGTGCAGATGGTGAGGATGTTGGGGTCGAACACAATGTCGCGCGGATTGAAACCGGCTTTTTCCGTCAGAAGCCTGTAGGCACGGGCACACACCTGCGTTTTACGCTCGAATGTATCGGCCTGACCCTGCTCGTCGAAGGCCATAACCACCACGGCAGCCCCGAAACGGGCTATGTGGCGCGCATGTTCCAGGAAAACCGCCTCCCCCTCCTTAAGCGAGATGGAGTTGACCACTGCCTTTCCCGGCACCTCTTTAAGCGCCTCCACAATGGTGGGGAAGTGCGAGGAGTCAATCATCCATGGCACTGCCGCCGTCGACGGATTCGATGCCAGCAACCGCAGGAAGCGGCACATCTCACGGGTGGAATCGAGCAGCGGGGCATCCATGCATATGTCGAGCGCCATCGCGCCGTCGGCCACCTGCCGCACGGCAATCTCCAGAGCCTCGTCGGAGTTCCCCTCCCCTATGAGGCGCTTGAATTTGGCGCTTCCGGCCACATTGCACCGCTCGCCCACGTTAATGAACATCCCCTCCGGGGCGAAATGCTCCGTCCCGGCAAGCCACGCCGGGGCGACCGTAGCATCGGGCCGACGGGGCGGATATTGCCCGGCCAAAGCCGACACGGCCGCTATGTGGGTGGCATCCGTTCCGCAACATCCACCCACTATGTTCACCAGCCCTTCGGCCATCATGGCCTCTATGTGGCCGGCAAACGCCGATGCGGTCACGGCATAGTTGCCGAGTTCGTCGGGAAGTCCGGCATTGGGATAAACAATCACCGGATAAGGCGACACGGCAGCCAGACGGCGCAGATGGTTAATCATCATGTCCGGGCCGAACGAGCAGTTCAGCCCCACGGCCACAGGACGTGCAAACGCCACCGAAGCCACAAACGCCTCAAGGGTCTGGGCGGTGAGAAGCCGCCCCGATTTTCCGGCCACGGTGGCCGAAATCATCAGCGGCACCTCGCGTCCGGCGGCATCCATCGCATCGCGTGCGGCTATGGCCGCAGCCTTTGCGTTGAGCGTGTCGAACACGGTCTCTATCAGTATACAGTCCACCCCTCCTTCAATCAGCGCATCCATCTGCACGCGGTATGCACCGTAAAGCTCATCGAAGCTGATGGTGCGGGCGCAGGGGTCGTTCACGTCCGACGAAAGTCCGAGGCTTTTCCCGGTAGGCCCCACTGATCCGGCCACAAACCTTGGTTTGGCAGGATTCATAGCGGTGTAGCGGTCGGCCTCCGCGCGTGCTATGGCACACGCGGCACGGTTAATCTCCGTCACAAGATGCGCGGTGCGGTACTCCACCTGCGACACAGCCTGCGCGTTGAACGTGTTGGTCTCGATGATGTCGGCACCGGACTCCAGGTAACTACGGTGGATTCCGGCCACCACTTCGGGCGCCGTGAGCGACAATATATCGTTGTTGCCGGCAAGCGCCACGGGATGCACGGCGAAACGCTCGCCATGGAAAGCGGATGCGGGGAGACCCAGACGCTGAATGGCCGTTCCCATCGATCCGTCGAGCACCAGCAGGCGGTGTTGCAAGGCTTCGGTAAACTGCATAAATCTGTAAATCAAAAAAAATTAGTAGACCTTTCGGGCAATCTCGGCCACAGATGCGGCGGCATTCATCGAATAGAAATGTATGCTCGGCACGCCGTGGGCTTTCAGCTCGCGTGCCTGCGCCGTGGTCCATTCAATGCCCAGGGCCTTGGCCTGGTCGTTGTCTCGGCATTTCACGAATTCGCGCGCCAACGGCTCAGGGAGGTCGATATGGAATGTCTTTGGCAGCAGCGACATCTGTTTGAGCGATGTTATGGGCTTGAGGCCGGGCACTATCGGCACGGTGATGCCTGCGGCGCGGCATTCGTCGACAAAGCGGAAATACTTGCTGTTGTCGAAGAACATCTGTGTCACCACATATCCCGCTCCGGCCTCCACCTTGGCGCGCAGATGCTCCAGATCGGCGGTGCGGTTCATCGCCTCCTCGTGCTTTTCAGGATAGCCCGCCACTCCGAAAGTGAACGGCACGGCCGGAACGTCATCCGTCACGGTGCCGTCGGCCATACGTCCGGAGTTGAAATCGGTGATCTGCCGGCACAGCCCCTCGGCGTGCAGATGTCCGTCGGCATCGGTGGTGAACAGCTTCGACCCCTTCCCCGTATCGCCGCGCAGGGCGAGCACATCGGTGATACCGAGATAAGCCAGGTCGATGAGCTGGTTCTCGATCTCCTGAGTGCTGTATTCGCCGCAGATAATATGCGGCACGGGGCGCACGCCGTAGCGTCCGCGGATGGCAGCCGCTATGGCCACCGAACCGGGACGGCGCTGAGTGGTGACGGTGCGGAAAATCCCCTCGCCCGCGCTCACATACACCACCTCGTTGCGGTGGGTGGTGATGTTCACGTAGGCCGGAGCGAACTCCATCAGCCGGTCGATGGATTTATATGTACCCTCGATGCTTTTGCCGCGCAGCGGGGGAAGAATCTCGAATGAAAACAGTGTTGATGTGGCGTTGGCGAGCATCTGTGCCACTGAGTCGGGGCGCGGTGTCGGTATGGTTGCCGGTGATGTCATATCTTGTCGAGTGCTTGCTGAAGGTCTGCTATAATGTCGTCTATGTGCTCCGTGCCGATGCTTACACGCACCGTGGCCGGAGTGATGTGCTGCTGAGCCAGTTCTTCGGGCGAGAGCTGCGAATGGGTTGTGGTGGCGGGATGTATCACCAGGCACTTCATGTCTGCCACGTTGGCAAGATGCGAGAAGAGTTTCAGCGAGTCGATGAAGCGCCATGCCTCGTCGCGCCCTCCCTTCACCTCGAAAGTGAAGATGCTGCCGGCTCCGTTGGGATAATACCGGCAGTAGAGTTCGTGATCGCGGTGGTGAGGCAGCGACGGATGGTTGACCTTGGCCACCTTGGGATGCGATGCGAGGAATTCCACCACCTTCAGGGCATTGGCCACATGCCGCTCCACACGCAGCGAGAGGGTTTCCACCCCCTGGAGCAGCAGGAAGGCACCCAATGCCGACAGGCATGCGCCGGTGTCGCGAAGCAGCACGGCGCGCACGCGTGCGGCAAACGGTGCCGCGGGGTCTATTTCGGCAAATATGCTGCCGTGATAGTTGGCGTCCGGGCGCGCGATGGTGGGATATTTGTCGGGAAAATCGGTCCACGGGAATGTCCCGCCGTCAATCACCACGCCACCAAGGGTTGTGCCGTGGCCCCCGATGAATTTGGTGGCCGAATGCACCACCACGTCTGCGCCATGCTCGATGGGGCGCATCAGCACCGGGGTGCCGAACGTGTTGTCGATAATCAGCGGCACACCGTGTGCATGCGCTTCGGCAGCCACAGCCTCGATGTCGGTGACATCGCTGTTAGGATTGCCGAACGTCTCGGCATAGACGGCACGTGTCTGCGGACGGAAGGCCGCACGCAGCGCCTCCGGGTCGCTCATGTCCACGATGGTGTGGCTCACGCCCATGTCGGCCAGCGTGTTCACAATCAGATTGTACGTTCCGCCATAGAGATTGTCGGCGGCAATCACGTGGTCGCCGGGACGGAGTATGTTTTGCAGCGCATAGAACACGGCTGCGGCTCCGGTGGCTGTGGCCACCGCTCCTGTTCCACCCTCCATGGCCCGCAGACGCTCTTCGAGGACGGCCTGGGTGGGGTTGTTCAGGCGGCTGTAGATGTAGCCGTCGCGGTGCAGGGCGAAGCGTTCGGCCGCATCGTTGCAGTCCTCGAACACATAGGCCGCCGACTGGTGGATGGGCACTGCGCGGGCGCCGGTGGCATCCGTGTGCTCCTGCCCGGCATGCAGCTGCAGAGTCTCTATACGGTATTTGTCGTTATGATTCATGTTTGAATGTATAGCTTTGAATGTCTAATCGGGATTGCTTACACCTGAATGTAAAAAAATTGATTGAATGCAAAGTTACGTTTTTCCCCCGACGTGGCCAACTTCTGCCACGCTCTCACCCATCCAGGCGGCATCCCACCCGTTTTCCACACACTTGTCGCAGCTATCTTAGCTATCTTGAAAAATCCCAATCTTCCGGCACCTGTGCCGGAAGATTTTTTCGTTAATTTATAGGGCATTATCTTAAAAATTAATGGCGCTTAAATAATTTAACAAACTATAACCAATCGGGGGGGTAATTTGACACCTTTTACATAACTTTGCCCCGATTTACACAGCATACTTGCAAAACACAGCCTTTTTTCCTGGGATAATTTACATTAATTATCAATCTATTACATCTGAGCACGAATCAATAAGCCAGAACTGCAAATTCTAAGGGGAATTCGGCTGCATCGCAATAATAAGCCAACCGACACACATTTTACGATTACTGATGAAACCGTTAATAGTCCTGCTCATCACCGGGACACTTGCAGCCGCCACCGTTACGGCACAGGTGCCGGCCGACTCGGCCAAAGTCTACTTCAGGCTCGGGCACAGGCAATACGACCCGTCGTTTGAGAACAACAGTTCGGGAATGAACCCGTTCGTCAAAGAGGTGAAGCGCCACAACGCAGCCTCGAATATCGAACGCATCACCGTCCGTTCATACACGTCGCCCGACGGCTCCAATGCAGCCAACGAGCGCCTGAGCCGCAACCGCTGCAGCTCCATATCCGAACTAATCCTCAATGAAACCGGCATAGACCCCTTGCTGATGCACACCGAGGCCGAAGGGATTGCCTGGGACGAGCTGCTGCGCATGGTGGAGGCTGATACAAGCGTACCCTACCGCGACGAGGTGACCGAGCTGCTGCGGAACACTCCGCTATGGGTGTTCGACGAGAACAACCGCGTTGTAGGCGGCCGCAAAAAGAGCCTCATGGAGCTTCGCGAAGGCGTGCCCTACCGCTGGCTTTACACCAATATCTTCCCCGCGCTGCGCAACGCCGTGGCCGTTTCGCTCTTTGTGAAGCAGCCTGATGCCACAGCCGAACCGGCAGCCGCGGCCCCCGAAAAAAACGAGAAAACCGAGAACCTCGGGAACCCCGGGAATCTCGAGAACCTCGAGAACCTCGAGAACCTCGAGCAACTCGGGAGCCTCGAGCAACTCGAGAACCGGGCCCCGGCGGCCGAAACGCTCCCCGCCTCCCACATCCCCTGGCACCGCCTGGCCATCAAGACCAACCTCCTCTACGACGCCATCCTCATGCCCTCGCTCGAAGTGGAGTACCGCTTCAACGACCGCTGGACGGTCAACGCCGAAGGCGACGTGGCATGGTGGCACAACGACCCCAAGCACAAATACTATCAGGTGATGATTCTCTCCGGCGAAGGCCGCTACTGGTTCAAGCACTACAACAACCGCCCCTGGCACGGCTTCTATGTGGGTGCATTCGGTGGCGGCGGAAAGTACGACCTTGAGAACGGCAACCGTGGCTACAAAGGCACAGGCTACATGGCCGGCATCTCGGCCGGATTCATGTTCCCCGTGAGCCGCAACATATCGTTCGAGGCCGGACTGGGCGTGGGCTATCTCAACACCAAATATGAGGAATACCTCCCCTTCGAGGGTCACTACGTGTACCAGCAGACTTCGCGCACCGGCTACTTCGGCCCGCTCAAGCTCAAATTCACACTCGTGTGGCGACTGTGGGACATCAACAAGAACAAGAAAGGAGGAGCTGCCAACCTATGAAAATACAATTAAAACTCACGGCCGCAGTAGCCGCATTGCTCTTTCTCACCACAGGCTGCCGTAAGGAACTCTGCTACGACCACGACCAGCACTCGCTGGCGTGCCGCATTGCCCTGACCCCCGACTGGGAGCAGGAATGGGAACGCGACTACGGCACACAGTGGCCGTCGGCATGGGATGCCGAACGCTTCGGCATCGGCTACGACGACCTGCGCCCCGCCACCGCCGGAGGTCTGGCAGTGTTCGTCTACGACGATGTGCATTCCGAGACACCCCGCATTGCCAAGGAGTTCCACATCGCCCCGGAGGGCGAGACGGTGATGGTGAGCGAAGGCGACCACCGCCTGCTCATCTTCAACGACGACACCCGCAACATCATCATCGACGACATGGCCTCGCTCCCCTCGGCCCGCGCTACCACCCGCGTGCGTTCGCGCGCCTCCTATGCGGAATTCCACCGCAACGAGGAGACTGTCGGACCGCCCGACATGCTCTACGGCCATTATCAGCCGCTACTCAACACCACGCTCAACACCGCGTCGATGCCCTACGCCTTCACCCTGCGCCCGCTGGTCTACACCTATCTCATCCGCTATGAGGTGGAGGAAGGGTTGAGCTATGTGGCTGCCGCCCGCGGCGCCATCGCAGGCATGGCACGCAACGTGTACCTCACCGACGGCCACACCGGCGACGAACCGGCAACGGTGCTCTACGACTGCACCGTCACATCCTACGGCGTGGAAGCCCGCGTGCTCTCGTTCGGTGTGCCGGGATTCCCCGACCGCTACTACGACCGTTCCGGTTGGCGCGTACCCGACGACGGCGCACGCTACACCCTCAACCTCGAGCTGCTGCTCAACACCACGCAGAGCTTCACGCTCGACTTCGACGTGACCGACCAGGTGAAGAACCAGCCGCGCGGCGGTGTGATCACCGTGACCGGCATACGCATCGGCGGCGGCAAACCCTCGGGCGACGGTGCCTTCGATGTGAACGTGTCCGACTGGGGCCCATATCAGGACATTCCGCTCAACTGATGCCCTCCCGATCAGCGGCCATGCGCCTCCACCCCTGTCTCTCCCACTCACAAACAGCAACAAACATTTTTTCAATAACCAAATTTTTCTTCATTAATCCCTTTTTTATGAAAACCAAAAGTTATCTCTTCGCAGCGGCATCGGCCACGCTGATGCTTGCAAGCTGCACGCAGAACGAGGTTGTGGAAATGCCCGCAACCCGCGCCATCGGTTTCGGCACCTACGTGGGCAACACCTCCCGCGCTGCCGCTGAGGACACAAGCCTCGATTTCCTCAAAGATGAAACCAAGGGCAACGGCTTCTATGTGTTCGGTTCCTATACAGACAATTCACAAGAGGTTGTTGTATTCGATGGATTAAGCACACAATCGCATGTGATGTACAAAGGCTCTGCTTGGGGCTATTCTCCTATCAACTACTGGTCAGTAGGCAAACAGTATAATTTTGCCGCCTACGGTCCCGCAGCTGCACGCAACAACGGAACCGCCACATTCGATTATGCAGCCAACACATTGTCGATAAAAGGCTTTGAAGCAACAGGCAACCTTGACCTTGTTGTAGCAGAAGGTAAACAAGCCGGCTACACTCTCGCCTCGGAAACTGCAACTCCCGAGGTGGTAGACTTCAAATTTTTCCATGCTCTCTCGAAAGTGCGTTTCACATTCAAGAACGGCTGGCGTAACCTCGTCACGCTTAACGTCTCCGATGTCAAACTTACCGGCGCAAAGAGAACCGGCGACCTCGTGACTACAGGTACACTTGCTGCCGCAACAGCACCCTTCGCGTTGGAAAAATGGTCGAATCAGGCTGAAAAAGCTACAGATAATGACTACAGCTGGACAGATGCTTTCACATCCACAACCACAGACGAAAGCTATCCCTATGAGTATTTCCTCATGCCGCAGGCTCTTGAAGCAGATGCCATCAAGCTGACATTCACCTGCCAGGTAACCAACGATCAGGGCAGCGGTCCCAATCTCGGTGCAGGAGCAGGCAACGAAGTTAACGTATCGGTAACTATTCCTGTTAACACCGTGGCTGCATGGGAACCCGGAAAGGCCTACAACTACACCCTTACCATTGACGGTGACCTCTTTGGTCTGAAACCCATCCAGTTCGATACTGTTGACATGGTTGATTGGGTAAATGTTAACGAAGACCTCGGCACGGAAGACCTTACCCCCAAGCCCTAATCATCCGAAAAAAAACTATCAACCCCTTGAACACTCCGCGGCGGAGGGGTGAAACCCGCCCCTCCGTCACGGATGTCAAAAAAATTCTCCCAGTTGCACCATCTGACGTAGGGTCGCGACCTGTCGCGACTGCAACCGGGGAATCAAGAAGTAAATTCGACTAAAATTTCCGCATTAAGGCAGTCGCGGCAGGCCGCGACCCTACTGTATGACGGACACTTGCATTCCCACTCTCCGATTTCTACCGCTCTCTCCTTTTTTCTTTTGACTATAGTAGTGGTGCGATAAAAATCTAACCACTGTTATTAAAATATTAGTATTTAG
>UQER01000050.1 GCA_900540205.1 uncultured Porphyromonadaceae bacterium
TTTTTTTGCCATTTAGAATATAAAAAGAGACTGCCCAAACTTGTTAGACAGTCTCAACATATCCCCAAGGCTCTGCTTCGGCAGGGCTTTTTCTGTTATGAGGCTTCATTATGGCTGTGATATTCTATGAGAGTCTTTGCAAAGCAAAGCGCCAAGGCGATTACGAACTCTACGGGACATGAACCAGTCCGATGTAATGCATATACGGTGGTCTAATATTGACGGTGATATTCTTGATGTAATTTCCAAGAAGACCAACAAGCGCCAGCGTTTTGCCCTCGCTAACGAGGTGATGATGATATTGTCCAAGTATCCAAAAGCTCCTGATGAGCCGGATCCTTATATCTTTCCACGGATTACAAATCAGAAGTACAACGAACAGTTAAAAGTGGTCGGGAAACTCGCTGGTATGACGGGATACTGGATTACTGAGAAGCAGAGCGGGCGCACCAAGACGCGGGAAGTGCGTCCGAAGTATGAACTGTTGACATCGCATGTAGCCCGGCGCACATTCGTAACGATGTGTCTGCGTAAAGGCATGTCGCCGGAAGATATTCGTGCCGTCACAGGTCATACCACTGCCGACATGATGATGAAGTATGTGAAATTCGATGATGAAAGCAAGAGGGAGAAAATAAGCATTCTCAACGAGAACGCCCAATCAGGAGTTGAGACCGTTTTCGACCACGCCATCACCGACAATGAGTGTATTCGGCTCGGCTTACCTACCCGCGAGACCTATCTTGAAATCTTCGAGGGCGATACCGCTTCCGTCAATGCTCTTCTTGCCGTCCTCGCTCACATCCGAGGAAACCTCGATGCCCGCGCAGAGTACATCAAACGCCTCCCCGCCGACAAACTAAACGAAGTCCTCGAATTCATAATGAAAGGCCTCTAACTCCATTTGAATGATTTTCTAATAACTTCTATCTCTGAATATCAACCACATAGTAAAATAACGGTACAACTATCGGTTAAGGGAAAAGATGGAATGAAAAAGTTGCTTTGAGGGTGAGAGAGGATTAGAAAAGGCGTGTGTTTTGAATGAAAGATTTAACCAAATCTTAACAGTTGATAGGAATTTTTATCGTTTAATGATAGCTGATAGCTAATGAGTCAAAATCGAAAAGTAGCTATCGGCATAACTATGGTGAGGGTATTTTCTGAACAGATACAACCGTTAAGTTGTATAATTGAAAAAAGATGATTATCTTTGCAGAAAAGAATCATTATATGGAATTCGATTTGATAACAGAAAATGGCAATCTCTGGGCTGTAAGATATGACAACTGCCTTGACAATGTGCTTGACACTATTCTCGGACAATGGAATGATGTCGCATGGCTTCGGTCATTCTTTAAACAGAATATTGGAGATTTGGCGGCATACTTCAAGATAACCGATGTCAATCAGGCTATATATGACACCATCGAGGATAGCGAGAGACTTCAATGTCTTATAATGGATATTTCTCCGGATGCAAATTTGGACCAGATATTCAGACCATTGGAGAATCAGCGCATGACGGAGATGCTGCTCGGTAAAGAAAAAGCGAGACTAAGGAACAAGCCCGGACACGCTTCATGGCTCCGTATCTATGCAATAAAACTCGACCCCGAAATTTATATCATTACAGGTGGTGCAATCAAGTTGACAAGAACCATGCAAGAGCGTGAACACACTCTTGTTGAACTGGCGAAGATGGAGCGAGTGCGACGTTATATGCTTGAAAACAACATTGTTGACATGGACTCTTTTCAAGATTACCTCAACGAAATCAGCTAAAGGATACGACTATGAAAACGAAAGAAGAAATTATAACTAATCTCAAACGGCATCAGAGCGCGACTCCATCCAAATGGAGGGAGAATGCAGAGTGGCGCATCGCCAACAAGGAATGGCTTCGCTATTCACAGCACATAGCCATGATGATGCTCGATAGGATGGAAGAACTGGGACTAACACAGAAGTCGGTCGCAGAGCGCATGGGATGTTCTCAACAGTACATTTCACGAGTATTGAAAGGCACTGAGAACCTCTCGATTGAGACAATCTCAAAGATAGAGAGTGCGCTCAATCTCGCCATTCTTGAACCTGTTTTCGTGAATAAATAAAAATGAAGTTCCAGATACAAGCCCCTATTTTCGGAATATCACGTCACCGCCTCACTACCGATGGACGTGGCGTAACTACGCTTGTAGCTTTCCATGGGTGTACTCTGAGATGCAAATATTGTCTCAATCCACAATGCTTAGAATCAGGCAAAAACGTCCCATGCTACACGCCTCAATCTCTATTTGACGAGGTAAAAAAGGATGATTTGTATTTTAGGGCTACTGGAGGCGGCGTTACATTCGGGGGGGGCGAACCTTGTCTTCAAGCTGATTTCATACTTGCTTTTCATAGCTTATGCCCTCCCGAATGGAAAATTCGCATTGAAACGGCATTAAACGTGAACCCAACTATTGTCGAAAGCCTTGCACCAATCGTAAATGAGTGGATTGTCGACCTCAAAAGTTTAAATCCGGCAATATTTGAATCTTATACAGATTACGATATAGCTCAGAGAAACAAGTCATTGAATCGTTTGGCGAATCTGGTTCCTCTTGACATGGTCAAGTTGAGAATCCCGATTATCCCCGGTTATACAACAAAGGATGAGGCCACTGCTGACATGGAACACCTCAAAACTTTTGGGTTTACTCGCTTCGATATATTCCCATACGTCATTGAGAAACCTTTACGCTATGGCTCACTGATTCCCGGACTTTTGCCAGGCAAAGCCATATGTGAAATTATGAAACGCATCCGCGATATTATCGCAGATGCCAATGGAATAAAGAAATCATCGCGAATATGTACGCACAAAGGAGATTGCGCTGGGACCTGCCCTGTATGCGAGAAAGAACTATTTGATCTAACCCAAACTATTTATAGCAAAATTAAACAAAACCAACCAATATGCTTATAGAAGACATCGGGAAACTGATAAATCAGCTACGAGAGGAGCAGGGCATGACACAAGAGGACGCCCGAAAAGAAGCCTTCAAGCGTGCGTTTGAGGACATGGATAAAGACTATGAACTCGAAGGAGATGTGGAATGGGAAGATGATGGGAAACCATCTGAGAGTAAAGGATTCTTTCGCCGTATAATTGACAAACTTGTCAAATGGAGAATATCCGATGATACCGAGTTCTGATGCGTACAACTCCACAGGTACATTCAACCGACCAGCGGACTTTCAGAATAATACGTGAAATAAATGATGATAGGAAACGCTTCAAATAGCACACAAAAATTTGGTTTGGCTCGGGCTTAATATATGCCCGTATAAACCTAAACCAATATATAGAGAAGTCGCCCGGCATCATGTCGGGCGAATTTCGTTTATCGTGTGAGTGCTTACTCACACAGAAAACGACCCCAGAAATATGACTTTCGGGGTCGTTTCGTGTACCATTTCGTGTACGTTTTTCGTATTTGCTTGAATATCAAGCGAAATTGCGGAGAGGACGAGATTCGAACTCGTGGTAGGATTGCTCCTACGTCAGTTTAGCAAACTGGTGGTTTCAGCCACTCACCCACCTCTCCAATATGTCGGTTTTCATTTCTTTGGTTGAAATGCTTTGACCCGGCTTTCCGTTGAAAGCGTTGCAAAGGTAGGACTTTTATGCGAATTGTGCAAGCCGTTTTTTGTGTTTTCCTGAAAAAATCTTCAAATCCCGCATCAAAGCCACATCAAATCAGCATCAACAGCTACATCAAAGCCACATCAAAACTACATTATAATTGCATCAAAACAACATTAGAATGAGGAGGGGAGGGCATCTGAGAATTGACGGTGAAAATCGGCAGCGGGCGGTGCAGATTCAGTTTAAGCTTTCCAATCTTCGTGCTATTGCGGTTGGATTGTTTTGGGGAAAATAGATTGTCTTTGTGAATGGTTGATTTACATGCGGTGATATTGCGGTTTGATGGTTTTTTGTGTAAATTTGTAGTTCACATGAATAATGATATTGAATGACTTTTGGTTATGGAATCAATCAAACAGATATATAAGATAGGGTTCGGCCCGTCGAGCAGTCACACAATGGGGCCGCGTAAGGCCGCCCAGATGTTTCTGGAGCGTACGCCCGGTGCTTCTCGCCGTGTGGTCACACTCTACGGTTCGCTGGCTGCCACGGGGCGTGGTCACCTCACCGATAAGGCGATTCTCGAGGAGCTTGAGCCGTCAGCTCCGGCCGAGATTGTGTGGAAGCCGGAGGTGTTCCTGCCGTTTCACCCCAACGCAATGAAGATCGAGGCGTTCGACAAGGATGGAAATGTGACGGATGCCGAGACCTATTACAGCATAGGCGGAGGCGACATTGTTAGGGAAGGGGAGGAGCGTGCTCCGTCCGAACAGATTTATAATCTGACCACGATACGCGATATCCTTGACTGGTGCGAGAAAAGCGGACGGTCGTATTGGGAATATGTCGAGCAGTGCGAGGGTCCGGAGATCTGGGACTACCTGCGCCGAGTATGGACGGTGATGAAAGAGGCCGTTGAGCGCGGCATCGAGGAGGAGGGTGTGCTCCCCGGCGGACTGGGTGTGCGCCGCAAGGCTGTGGCGTACTACATGAACGCCTCCGGCCACAGTCTGAGCCTGAAGAGCCGTGGGCTGGTATATGCCTATGCTCTTGCCGTTTCGGAGGAGAATGCCGCCGGCGGCCTGATCGTCACGGCGCCAACTTGCGGTTCGTGCGGCATTGTACCGGCCGTGCTCTATCACCTGTACACTTCGAAAAACTTTTCGGAGCAGCGCATCCTGCGCGCTCTCGCCACTGCCGGATTGTTCGGCAATGTGGTGAAATTCAATGCATCGGTGTCCGGCGCTGAGGTTGGGTGTCAGGGCGAGGTCGGAGTGGCTTGCGCCATGGCTGCCGCGGCTGCCTCGCAGCTGTTCGGCGGGACGCCTGCCCAGATTGAATATTCAGCCGAGATGGGGCTTGAGCATCACCTCGGGCTGACATGCGACCCCGTGTGCGGCCTGGTACAGATTCCCTGCATCGAGCGTAATGCCTATGCCGCTGCCAGGGCGCTGGACGCCAATCTGTATGCAGCGTTCAGCGACGGGCGTCATTCGGTGAGCTTCGACCGCATTGTGTCCGTGATGAAGCAGACAGGGCACGATATCCCCTCGCTTTACAAGGAGACCTCGCAGGGCGGTCTGGCCGTGATTCAGTGACGGCCACAAGGCTTCTCAAAGCCGGGTCGCACTGATGTTCCGCACAGTGTTCTATGTTGTTAAACATGGTTGAATATTTGTGGCCAAAGCATAAGTTTTTTGAGATTTATTTGCTAATTTTGTTGCGTAAAATGGATAGACTGGCCTGCCGGTTCCAACCGTCATGTGTTTCTTGATTCCGTTTTGCGTTTTGCCTGTTGATTGACAGGTATCTGTGAAAAAGTAATTTAATTGAAAACCTTAAACAATATTTTTAATTATGGAAATTTCCCATATCGAACACATCGGTATCGCCGTTCCTTCGCTGGAAGAGGCTATCCCGTTCTATGAAAAGATTCTCGGCCTTAAATGTTTTGCCGTTGAAGAAGTTGCTGACCAGAAAGTTAAGACCGCATTCTTTAAGGTCGGCCAGACAAAGATAGAACTTCTTGAGGGAACAGCTCCCGAGAGCGCCATCTCCAAGTTCATTGAGAACAACGGTGGCCGCGGCGGCATTCAGCACGTGGCTTTCGCAGTTGCCGACGGTGTTGCTAACGCTTTGGCCGAGGCAGAGGAAAAGGGTTGCCGCCTGATCGACAAGGCCCCCCGCAAAGGCGCCGAAGGCCTCAACATTGCATTCCTGCACCCCAAATCGACTGTGGGTACACTCGTGGAACTCTGCGAGGATCCCAAAAAGATGTGATCATCACGCCCAACTGAGCCAACTCAAAATAAACTCAAAATATCTGTCTGCAAACGACTAAAGTAAGATTATGAGCAGTCAATTAGAAAAAATACAGGAGCTTATCGCCCTTCGCGAGAAAGCCCGCATCGGAGGTGGCGAAAAGGCCATCGAAAAACAGCATGAGCGTGGCAAATACACCGCACGCGAGCGTATTGCCCAGCTTCTCGACGAAGGCTCGTTCGAGGAACTCGACATGTTTGTGACCCATCGTTGCTACAACTTCGGCCAGGAAAAGAAAACATACCTTGGTGACGGCGTTGTTACCGGTTACGGAACAGTAGACGGACGTCTGGTTTATGTATTCGCACAGGACTTCACCGAATTCGGCGGTTCGCTCAGCGAGACCATGGCCCTGAAGATCTGCAAGATCATGGACATGGCCATGAAGATGGGCGCCCCTGTTATCGGTCTGAACGACTCGGGTGGCGCACGTATCCAGGAGGGTATCAACGCCCTTGCAGGTTACGCCGAGATTTTCCAGCGCAACATCCTTGCATCCGGTGTGATTCCTCAGATTTCCGCCATTCTAGGTCCCTGCGCCGGCGGTGCCGTTTATTCCCCCGCACTGACCGACTTCACCATCATGGCCAAAGGCATCAGCTACATGTTCCTTACCGGCCCGAAGGTTGTTAAGACCGTTACCGGCGAGGATGTAAGTCAGGAAGACCTTGGTGGTGCCGTGGTTCACTCGCAGAAGAGCGGTGTATGCCATTTTGCCGCTGAAGATGGCGAAGAGGCTATCAAGATCACCCGCAAGCTCCTCAGCTACATTCCCCAGAACAACCTCGAGGATGCCCCCACCGTGGAATGCACCGACCCCATCGACCGCATGGAGGATTCGCTCAACGAAATCATCCCCGACAGCCCCAACCGTCCCTATGACATGTACAACGTTATCGGCGCCATCGTCGACAACGGCGAATTCCTTGAAATCCAGCGCGACTATGCCAAGAACATCATCATCGGTTTCGCCCGTTTCAACGGTCAGAGCGTAGGTATCGTGGCCAACCAGCCCAAGTTCCTCGCCGGTGTGCTCGACAGCAACGCTTCGCGCAAGGCTGCCCGTTTCGTGCGTTTCTGCGATGCTTTCAACATCCCCCTCGTATCGCTGGTCGACGTGCCCGGATTCCTTCCCGGTACAGGTCAGGAGTACAACGGTGTGATTCTGCACGGCGCAAAACTTCTCTATGCTTACGGCGAGGCCACTGTGCCCAAGGTTACCGTCACACTCCGCAAGAGCTACGGCGGCAGCCACATCGTGATGAGCTGCAAGCAGCTGCGTGGCGACATGAACTACGCATGGCCCACAGCTGAAATCGCAGTTATGGGTGGTGCAGGTGCAGTCGAGGTGCTCTATGCCAAGGAGGCCAAGGCTTCGGACGATCCCAAGAAGGTGCTTGCCGAGAAGGAAGCGGAATACAACAAGCTGTTCTGCAACCCCTACAATGCAGCCCGCTACGGTTACATCGACGATGTCATCGAGCCACGCAACACCCGTTTCCGCATCATCCGCGCTCTTCAGCAGCTTGCCACCAAGCGCGTGACCAATCCTGCCAAGAAACATGGCAATATTCCTCTCTAAGGGTGTGAAATGAAGAAACTTCACATTCAAGCTTCAACAGTCATTTCCCATCTTTAAGATAATCACTGCAACATGAAAAAGAAGATTTTGCTTCTTTTGATTGCCGTTGCCGGTTGTTGCGCAGTTTCCTCCGCCCAGGCGCGGAAGGGCCTGCGCATCAACGAGGTGATGGTGGTCAATGAAACCAATTTCGTTGATGACTACGGCAACCGCGGTGCATGGATCGAGCTTTTCAACTCCAACTATGCGCCTCTCGAAATCTCGAGCGTGTTCCTCACCAACGACTCACTGCAACCGCGGCTTTATCCCGTGCCGCTGGGCGATGTGAATACACGCATCCCCAAGCGTCAGCACGTGGTGTTCTGGGCCGACAACATGCCCACACGCGGCACATTCCACACCAATTTCGCTCTGGATCCCACCACGAGCAACTGGATTGGCGTATATGATGCCGACGGGCGTACCCTCATCGATTCAATAACCGTTCCGCCGCTGGGCCCCGACTGCTCCTTCGCCCGCAAGGTCGATGGTGCAGGAACGTCGATTGCCGACTGGGAAATCCGCACCGACGTGGACGGCAGCATCGTTACTCCCTCCAGCAACAACGTAATCAAGGATACTAACAAAAAGGTCGACATGTTCCACCGTGTCGACAGTAATGGTTTCGGTATGACAATCACTGCTATGGGAATCGTGTTCCTTGCTCTGCTTCTCCTGAGCGTATGCTTCTACATCATCAGCCGCATCGGCGCAGCCCGTTCGCAGCGCAAGAAGATGGAAGCCTACGGCATGGACCACAAGGAAGTGGCACGCGCCGAGCGTCCCGAAGGCGACTCCGGCGAGGTTATCGCAGCAATCGCCGCCGCACTCAACGACCACCTCAACGCCCACGACCTGGAGAGCACAATCCTCACATTCCAGAAAGTACGCAAAAACTATTCGCCCTGGAGCTCGCATATCTACACGCTCCGGCAGATGCCCCGCCGCTGATTCGCGCGTGGAAATCCTGTCAAGGCATAAATACAAAATGACCAAAGAAACATTTCCCCATGAAAGAATATAAGTATAAAATCAACGGCAACATCTATAAGGTAGGAATCGGTGACATAGAAAACGGCATCGCCGAAGTGGAAGTCAACGGCACTCCCTACAAGGTCGAACTGGAACGCAAAGCCGCCCCGGCTATAAAGGTTGCCGCCCCCCGTCCGGCAGCTGCTCCCCGCACTGCAACCGGCGAGAAAGTTATCGCAAAACCTGCCGTTGCCGCTGCCGGCGGTACAGCCGTAAAGGCCCCGCTGCCCGGTGTTGTGCTCGACATCAACGTGACCGTAGGCCAGCAGGTAAGTGCTGCCGACACTGTCCTCACCCTTGAGGCCATGAAGATGGAGAACTCCATCAAGGCCGGTGTCGACGGTAAAATCGCATCAATCAATGTGGCAAAAGGCGACTCTGTGCTTGAAGGCGCTGTGCTCATCACCATCGCTTAACGATTTGACCACCCATGAATGAGTTCGGAACATTCCTGATTGAGAACCTGACCCAGTTCTGGCATCTCACAGGCTTCTACAACGCCACATGGCAGCATTTCGTTATGCTGGGTGTAGGCCTCTTTTTCATCTGGCTTGCCATCACCAAGGACTTTGAGCCCATGCTGCTGGTTCCCATCGGCTTCGGTATGCTCATAGGCAACATCCCCTTCAATGCCACAGCCGGACTGGAAGTCGGCATCTATGAAGAGGGCTCGGTGCTCAATATCCTTTACAACGGTGTGAGTGCCGGATGGTATCCGCCATTGATATTCCTTGGAATCGGTGCCATGACCGACTTTACCGCATTGATAGCCAATCCTAAGCTTATGCTTGTCGGTGCGGCTGCTCAGTTCGGTATATTCGGCGCATACATGGTTGCGCTCGCGCTCGGCTTTATGCCTGACCAGGCAGGTGCCATCGCCATCATCGGTGGTGCCGACGGTCCCACCGCCATATTCCTGTCGTCGAAGCTCGCGCCCAACCTCATGGGAGCCATCGCCGTGTCGGCTTACTCCTACATGGCCCTTGTTCCTGTGATCCAGCCCCCGATTATGCGACTGCTTACCACCAAGAAAGAGCGCGTGATAAAGATGAAGCCCGCCCGTGCCGTTGCACAGAGCGAGAAAATCATCTTCCCCATCGTGGGCATGCTCCTCACATGCTTCGTGGTACCTTCGGGTCTGCCGCTGCTCGGCATGCTCTTCTTCGGTAACCTGCTGCGCGAATGCGGCGTGACAAACCGTCTGGCCAAAACCGCCTCGAACGCGCTGACCGACATTGTGACCATCCTGCTCGGTATGACCGTGGGTGCCTCCACTCAGGCTTCCACCTTCCTCACCAAGGAGACCATCTTCATCTTCATGCTCGGTTTCATGGCATTCGTCATCGCCTCTGCATCCGGCGTGCTCTTCGTGAAGCTGTTCAACCTCTTCCTGCCGCAGTCCAAGAAGATTAATCCCCTCATCGGTAACGCCGGCGTATCGGCTGTTCCCATGTCGAGCCGAATCTCCAACAACCTCGGTCTGGAATACGATCCCTCCAACTATCTGCTCATGCACGCAATGGGGCCGAATGTTGCCGGTGTGATCGGTTCAGCTGTTGCAGCCGGTGTGCTGCTTGGCTTCCTTGCCGCATAATGTAAGACTTTTGGCAATTTATAATGTCCGGTGCCTCGGCAACTCAATCATGTGATGCCGGCACCGGACGTTATTTTTAGAGGTTGTTTAAAAACGATTGTTAACGGAAGTGAGTTTGCGTAGGGTAATCAC
>UQER01000051.1 GCA_900540205.1 uncultured Porphyromonadaceae bacterium
TTGAGCCTATATTGATGTGTGCGGTCACAGTGCGCGCGCCACTTCAATCTGTTCGAATCCTTCGATGATGTCGCCCGGGATGATGTCGTTGTAGCCCTGGATTGACAGACCGCAGTCCAGACCGGCCACAACCTCCTTGGCATCGTCCTTGAAGCGTTTGAGCGAACCGAGTTCGCCTGTGTAGCGTACAATGCCCTCGCGGATGACGCGGACCTTGTTGGAGCGTTTGATCTTGCCTTCTCGTACGATGGCTCCGGCGATGGTGCCCACGCGCGAAATCTTGAAGGTCTCGAGCACTTCGGCGGTACCGGTGATCTCCTCCTTCATTTCGGGGGCAAGCATACCTGCCATAGCGTCCTTCACCTCCTCGATGGCCTGATAGATCACAGAGTAGAGGCGTATTTCAACGCCTTCACGTTCAGCCTCGCGGCGTGCGGCCTGCGACGGGCGCACCTGGAAGCCGATGATGATGGCGTCGGATGCGGCGGCCAGTGTGACGTCGCTCTCCGAAATCTCGCCCACGGCCTTGTGCAGCACATTGACCTGCACCTCGGGGGTTGAGAGTTTGATGAGCGAGTCGCTGAGAGCCTCGATTGAGCCGTCGACGTCGCCTTTGACGATGATGTTGAGTTCCTGGAACGAACCGAGCGCCTGACGGCGTGCGATATCGTCGAGGGTGAGGCGTTTGGATGTGCGCATGCCAAGTTCGCGCTGCAGCTGCTGGCGCTTGGTGGCTATTTCGCGTGCTTCCTGTTCGGAGTCAAGCACGTTGAAGGTGTCGCCTGCGGTGGGAGCGCCGTTCAGACCGAGGATAAGAGCCGGTTCGGCCGGTCCTGCCTCCTTGATGCGCTGGTTGCGCTCGTTGAACATGGCCTTGATTTTACCGTAGTGTGTTCCGGCCAGGATGATGTCGCCCACATGCAGTGTGCCGTTCTGCACAAGCACTGTGGCCACGTAGCCGCGACCCTTGTCGAGCGACGATTCGATGATGGAACCGGTGGCGTTGCGGTTGGGGTTTGCCTTGAGGTCAAGCATCTCGGCTTCAAGCAGAACCTTTTCAAGCAGTTCCTCCACGCCGATGCCTTTCTTGGCGGAGATGTCCTGACTCTGGTATTTTCCACCCCATTCTTCCACGAGGTAGTTCATGCCGGCCAGTTCCTCCTTGATTTTGTCGGGGTTGGCGGCAGGCTTGTCTATCTTGTTGATGGCGAATACCATGGGTACGCCCGCGGCCGATGCGTGGTTGATAGCCTCGATGGTCTGCGGCATCACGTTGTCGTCGGCGGCAACGATGATGATACACAGGTCGGTGACCTTGGCACCGCGCGCACGCATGGCGGTGAACGCTTCGTGACCGGGGGTGTCGAGGAATGTGATCTTGCGGCCGTCGGAGAGCTTCACGTTGTATGCGCCGATGTGCTGGGTAATACCGCCGGCCTCGCCTGCGATAACATTGGCCTTGCGGATATAGTCGAGCAGCGATGTCTTACCGTGGTCCACGTGACCCATGACGGTAACGATGGGCGGACGTGAAACGAGGTCCTTCTCGTCGTCCTCTTCCTGAGCGATGGCCTCTACAACTTCGGCCGATACGAATTCAGTTTTGTAACCGAATTCCTCGGCAACGATGTTGATGGTTTCGGCATCGAGGCGCTGGTTGATGGACACCATCACACCGAGGTTCATGCATGTGCCGATCACCTTGTTGATGGGCACATCCATCATGGAGGCGAGGTCGTTGGCGGTTACGAACTCGGTGAGCTTGAGCACGCGGCTTTCTGCTGCTTCGAGTTCGGCTGCCTCGCGTTCGCGTTCGGCTATGGCCTCGCGTTTCTCCTTACGCCATTTCACACCGCGTTTCTGGCCTTTGTCCTTGGCCGTGAGGCGTGCAAGCACCTCCTTAACCTGCTTCTGAACGTCTTCTTCGTTCACTTCGGTGTGTCCGGGCACACCGCCACGGCGGTTGCGGTCGGCATTCTTGCCGCCTTTGCCTCCGCGGTCGCGGCCTCCGTTGTTCTGGCCGGGCTGGTTCGAGGTCTTTTCAATATCGATTTTCTCCTTGCCGCCGATGCGTTTGCGCTTTTTGCGGTCGCCGTTTCCGGCTTCGCCGCCGTTGGCGTTGCTCTTGGCCAGACGCTCATTGCGACGCTCCTCCTTGCTTTTTTTCTTGGGGCGTGTGGACTGGTTGATTGCCGAAAGGTCGATTTTGCCGACAACGTTGATGGTCGGACCGCCACTGGGAAGGCCTACGGAGAAAATCTCCTCTTTATCGGCCTTGGGTTCGGCCGGCTTTTCTGCCACTTTTACAGGTGCAGGAGCTGCAGGTTTATCTGCCACCGGAGCGGCTGTTTTCTCAGCTGCAGGCTTCTCTGCCACCGGAGCCGGAGCGGGCTTGGGCTGTTCGGGAGCGGGTTTGGCAGGAGCGGCTGCCGCCTCTTCCTGCTTGGGCTGAACAGGTGCAGCCGGTGCGGGCTTAGGCTCCTCGGTGCGGGGCTTTTCCTCAGCCACTTTGGGCTCGGCCGGTTTTTCAGCAGTTTTGGGAGCCGGTTCGGCAACAGGTTTTGGCCGCAACGGATTGCCGTGGCGGTCGAGTTCTATTTTGCCAAGAATTTTTGGCTTGTTGATTTCCGACACCAGTGTGATTTCCTCGGGCTGGCGCTGTGCGGGTTTGGCTTTTTCCCGGTCGCGTGCGCGGTCGGTTGAAAGCTTCTGCGACTTGTCCTTGATGTCCTTGTCGCTCTTGAAGTGGCTTTCAAGGATGGCCACGACGTCTTCCTCAATGCGCGCATTGGGATTGTCGTCAACCGAAATGTCCTTGCTGCGCAGGAATTCAACCACTGTGGGGAGTGCCACATTGAGATCCTTTGCTACTTTACTTATCTTTATTCTCGGCATGTAGTGAGATTAATGTTTATGCTGTTTGGTTGTTGTGGGTGAGAGATGTATGGCGTCAGGCCTGGGGGGCGTCGGCTTCAGGAGTTTCAGATTTTGCCTCGTTGTCGGCGGCAGGCTGCTGTGCTTCGGGTTCATCCTCGAATTCGGCACGGAGGATGGCAAGAACGTTGTCCACGGTCTCTTCCTCCAGGTCAGCCTTGTTGATGAGGTCCTCACGCGAGGTGTTGAGCACGGCCTTGGCGGTGACGCAGCCCATATCCTTGAGTGCATCGATAATCCACTCTTCGATTTCATCCTTGAATTCATCGAGGTAGATATCCTCCTCGTATGCATCGTCGGTGTCGCGGTAAACGTCGATAACATAGCCTGTGAGCATCGAGGCGAGCTTGATGTTGAGGCCGCCCTTACCGATGGCGAGCGAAACCTGGTCGGGCTTGAGGAATACTTCTGCCTTCTTCTCCTCTTCGTCGATGCGTATCGACGAGATTTTTGCGGGCGAGAGCGCGCGCTGGATGAAGAGGGTGGGGTTGGCGGTGTAGTTGATCACGTCGATATTCTCGTTGCGGAGCTCGCGGACAATGCCGTGGATACGTGAGCCTTTCACACCTACGCATGCACCGACGGGGTCGATGCGGTCGTCGTAGCTTTCAACGGCAATCTTGGCGCGTTCACCCGGGATGCGGGCCACGGCACGGATGTTGATGAGGCCGTCGTGGATTTCAGGCACCTCTATCTCGAACAGGCGGCGCAGGAAGTTTTCGTTCGTGCGCGATACGGTGATTTTCGGGTTGTTGTTGGTGTTGTCGACGTTGGCGATGACGGCGCGTACGGTTTCGCCTTTGCGGAAGAAGTCGCCGGGAATCGACTGGTTCTTGGGGAGAAGCAGTTCGTTCTTGTCGTCGTCGAGCAGGAGGGTCTCGCGGCTCCATGTCTGATAGACTTCGCCGGTGACAAGCTCGCCTTCAAGGTCCTTGAATTTGGCATATACAGCCTCTTTCTGCAGCTCGAGGATTTTGCTCTGGAGAGTCTGACGCAGGGTGAGGATGGCGCGGCGGCCGAAGTTGGCAAAGATAATCTCCTTGGTGTGTTCTTCGCCAATCTCCACTTCGGGGTCATTGTCGGCGCGGGCGTCGGAAAGTGAAATCTGAAGGTTGGGGTTTTCCACTTCGCCGTCGGGCACAACTTCAAGGTTCTGGAAAATCTGAACGTCGCCTTTGTCGGGGTTCATGATCACGTCGAGGTTTTCGTCGGTGCCGAACATTTTGGCGAGCACGTTGCGGAACGATTCCTCGAGCACGCTGATCATGGTTGCCTTGTCGATGTTCTTGAGGTCCTGGAATTCACCAAAACGCTCCACCATATTTGGAGTTTCCTCTTTCTTTGCCATTGTTTTTTCTGATGTATATGTCGTTATTATTATTTTTTATTTCCGGGGACTATCTGCAAATTTTATTCGCTGTAGGGTCGCGACCTGTCGCGACTGCCACGAGGCGAATTTATGCTGACTGTCTTTTCCTGTTTATGCAGTCGCTTTCCTGATTATGCAGTCGCGACAGGTCGCGACCCTACAGGAGGGGTGTATTGCATGTAATCGGTTATTTGAACGAGATGAGATATTTCACCCATTTGGCTCCGCCGATGGGGAGAGTTTCGGACTGCATGGTCACGGTGGGGCGTTTGGCACCCGGCTCCTTGACTTTCACAGGGTATTCGAAGGTGAAATCATCGTCGCCCACCGCGGTGAGCACGGCCTTGATTTTACGGCCGTCGGCGGTGAGAATCTCAATGTCGTTGCCGATGTTCTTGAGGTACTGGCCTTTTACCTTGAACGGGGCTGTGAGGCCGGCCGAACCTACCTCGAGGTCGTAGTCCTCGACGTCGCGGTCGAAATCCTTCTCGATGGCACGTGTGATGGCGGCGCAGGTGTCGATGTCGAGATTGCCGGGCGAATCCAGCTCCACAACAACGTTATTCTGCGGGCTCACGGTGATGTCGACAATGAAAATGTCGGTGCCTTCGATGGCCTTTTCAACCGATTCTCTTACGAGGTTTTTGTCTAACATATGGTTTATATGGGGTGATATGTTGTAATCTTTGTGTGGTTGCACATAACGAAATGGAGGAAGCCTTGCAGCTTCCTCCGATAACTATGTGCAAAAGTAGTGATTTTTGTCGGTTTACGCAACCTGGCGCTGCATGAATGCGGCAGCACGAACAAAAAATCTACAAATATTAACAATATTTAAATTTTAGGCGCTGAATTTCGAGCGCGGAAATGAGTAACCTTCGTGAGGATGTATCAAGATGAGGGGAGTGATGGATGGAAAAATTAAAAGCCGGCAGGGTTGTTATGAAGGGAAATAGCGGGTGAACTTTACACCGGGTTTCAACGGCATGGTGGTGGCCAGAAAGGTGGAGTAGGCGGAAGAGTTGTAGCTCACGTGATAGCGCTCGGATGGGAGGCCTTCGATGGTGAAAACAGCCCGTACGCATGGGTCGGGTGCTCCGAATCCAGGGGTGATACGCTCCTCGATGCTGATATCAAAGCCTGTGCGGGTGATGGCCAGTGCAGCTATGGCCGAGGTGTTTATCCCCGATAGGCCGCAGCGCGAGATTTCAAGTGCACCTGAGGGGGTGCACCGGAATTCGATGCGTGGGGTGGGGTCGGAATCGACATACAGTTCGCCGGTGGCGAACGATGTTTCGGCCACACCGCGGTTGCGTGGTTTCACAATCATCCCTATGAGCAGGGCGGCGAATGTGAACACAAGCACAAGGAATTCGGTGGAATGGAAGAGCTGCGCCAATTTGAGGGTATATCAGTGATGGTGTATCAGCCGAAAATGCTCATGAGCCACGAGGAGATGAGCATGTAGATCATCATGCCGATAATGTCGTTTGTGATTGATATGAAGGGACCTGTGGCCAGAGCCGGGTCTATTTTGAACCGCTCGAGGGTGAGGGGGACGAATGTGCCGAAAATCGAGGCGAACAGCACCACGGCCATCAGCGACAGCGACACGGCCAGTGTGGTTGGGTTGAGTGGCGAGAGCTGGAAGCAGTTGTAGATGAACACCAGCAGCGAGATGATAAGTCCGTTGATGAATCCCACGCCCACTTCCTTCAGGATCTGCTTTCCGGATTCTTTAAGGTCGAGCGAGCCGTTGGCAAGGCCCTGCACCACGATGGCCGAGGACTGGATGCCCACATTTCCGCCGGTGCCGCCAATCATGGGGATGAACAGCGCCATGGCGGGATTGGTGACGAATCCCTGCTCGAAATTGCCGAGGATCAGCGAGTTGCCGATGCCGCCCACGATGCCCATGAGCAGCCACGGCAGGCGTGCCTTGGTCTGAGTCCAGAGGGTGTCGTCCGATTCCACATCCTGCGAAAGACCGCTCGCCAACTGGTAGTCGCGTTCCGACGATTCGCGCACACGGTCCATGACGTCATCGACGGTGATGTGACCCACAAGGCGCCCGATGGAGTCGACAACGGGCATGGCCACGAGGTCGTATTTCTCGAAGTCGATGGCCACATCGTCGAGCGTGGTGTCGGTCTTGACAGCCACAGGCTCGGTTTCCATCACGTTCTTGATTTTGGATACGGAGGGGTGGGTGATAAGCTCTTTGAGCGGGAGGGTGCCGCGCAGGCGGTCGTCGTTGTCGACCACATACACGTTGTAGACCTCGTCCATATCCTCGGCCTGCATCCTGAGCTGCTTGATGCATTCGGGCATGCTCCAGTTCTCGTTGACCACGAGCATTTCCGTACCCATCAGACCGCCGGCGGTGTCCTCGTCGTATTTCAGCAGGTCGATGATGTCGCC
>UQER01000052.1 GCA_900540205.1 uncultured Porphyromonadaceae bacterium
GCAAGAATCGGCCCTAATTTTAAGTTGACCTCAAAAGTTTAGCGGACAGTAATAAATACTATCAGTCGTATTGTTTGTGGTAATTCCGCTTGTCGCTGGAATAATCACAAGGATATTAGTAGTCCGCCGCTATGGAATTGATTACTTTAATACTGTATTTGTCAACAAATTCAATAAGTGGACCATTATTGGTTTGTTGCTTACGCTTATAATACTTTTCTCTTTTCAAGGGAAAACGATCCTTTCAAATCCTTTTCATATCGTTTTGATTGCTGTCCCATTGATATTACAGACCTTCTTAATATTCTTCATTACTTATGGATGGGCTAAAGCATGGAAACTCCCACATAATGTTGCCGCTCCGGCAGGAATGATAGGAGCAAGTAATTTCTTTGAACTGTCGGTTGCCGTAGCCATCTCTCTATTCGGAGTACAGTCAGGCGCAGCGCTTGCTACAGTTGTGGGAGTATTGGTAGAAGTGCCGGTGATGCTCACATTGGTTAAGATTGCAAACAACACAAGAAAATATTTTAAAAACTGATGATATGAATACATTACTCGATACCCTTTGGTATTTCTGCTATATCACGGTTGAGCTTGTCGTATTGTTCATCGTGATAACGGCGATTGTCGAGATTATCCTGATGTATATTCCTCAGGAGAAGATCAGCAAGAAAATTGAAAAGGCCGGATTCTTCGGAAATGTTATAGCCGCAGGATTCGGAGCACTCACGCCTTTCTGTGCATGTTCTACTCTCCCCATGACTGTAGGTTTCCTCAATGCCGGCGTACCTTTCGGAGCCACGATGTCATTCCTTATTGCATCTCCGTTGCTTAACCCGATTATTATAGCAATGTTGGGAGCATTGGTAGGCATCAAAGCTATGCTCATATATGTGGCGATTGCCTTCCTCTGCGCTGTGTTCTTCGGCTGGGGATTGCAAAAAGTAGATGCTCAGAAATATGTCAAAAACGTAAGGTTGAAAAAGCAATCCTGCTGTTCGGCGGGTGAAAAGCCCATTGAGGCCAAGAGGCTCCCGTGGAGTCAGAAAATAGCTATAGCACTTCGTGCCGGATGGGACACGCTACGCCCGATTTTCTGGTATCTTATAATCGGTGTTGCATTAGGAGCTGTGATATACGGATATATGCCAAGCGACTGGGTGTTGAAAATCGCCGGACCGGACAATCCATTCGCTGTACCTGTCGCAGCCATCATCGGAGTGCCACTTTATATCCGTGCAGAGACCGCAATACCTATCGGCGTAGCATTAATGGGCAAAGGCATGAGTGTCGGGGCTGTGATAGCGCTTGTTATCGGTGGCGCAGGCATGGCAATTCCGGAAATGTCGATGCTTGCAAGTATCTTCAAAAAGAAACTTGTCGCCATGATTGTCGCTGTAATATTCCTGACGGCTGTAATCTCAGGGTATCTGTTTAATATTCTCCTGTAATCCTATATAATTAACTGAATATTTTCAGTAGTATTCATACGACTCCAAACTTCCTTATCGCCGTCCTTTGAACTTCGTTTTTTGGAATTTGTTCTTGTCGTTATCGTTCCAAGGCAAATCGGAAGAGGAACCGCCTGCGCCGGTGCCGATATGCGGTGCGCGATTCCTCCAGCCACTTACAAGCTCCGCTCCTGATGACAGGCGGTATCGTTCGGGATATGCCAAGCGGTGCAGCTCCTTAGCCCGGTTTTGTTTGGCTTTGTAACGCGCCTCCCATTCAGCAATTCGTTTGGTCGCCGCGTCGATTTCCTTTTGATAAGAGTTGTGCTCACGGTGCGAATCGGCTTTCAGATCATAGTACATCTTCTGCCACGTATTATCCATAAATTTCCTGAGAACGATGGCGTAGGTAGATGCGGAGTCGCAGGAATGGGGATGGGGAGAAGTGCAAGGATTTGGACAAACTGGATAAAATGACTAATTTTGCGGCCGTGATTTATGAAACCTTATAACTGTGCGCCCATGAGATTCTGATTCTGATGGGCGCATTGTTTTTTGAACAGTTACTTATAATTTGATAGGAGATATGATAATCCAGTTTGGAATCCTCTTTCTCTTTCTCGCTTTGGGTGAGATAGCAGTATATTTTACAGGTGTGCCGGTGCCGTCAAGCATCATAGGCATGATTTTGCTTACTTGTGCGCTGAAGGGCCGCCTGGTCAAATTGTCGCAGGTTGACAAGACTGCGAATTTCATGGTGCATAACCTTGGATTCTTTTTTGTTCCCGCCGGTATCGGGCTTATGCGTTGCCTCGGAATAGTCAGGGACCAATGGATACCCATTGTGGGTGCGTCGGTTGTCAGCACCGTTGTGATTCTTTGGGTCACCGGATGGGTGCACCAGTTTGTCAGATCCAGAAAACCGCATTTCAATGGAAATACTCACTAATAAATTTTTCCTGATCGCACTCACGTTCATTGCATATATGGGTGCGCAGTATCTGCAGCGTCGCACGGGATTAAAGGTCCTTAACCCCATCCTGGTGTCTATAGTGGTGATGATTTGCTTTCTCTGTGCTGCCGACATTGACTATGATGTGTACCGTCAGGGTGGCGAGTACATCGACTTCTGGCTCAAGCCGGCCGTTGTTGCACTCGGGGTGCCGCTCTATAAGCAGCTTGAGACCATTAAAAAGCAGATGGTGCCGCTGTTGCTGGCCGAGTTGGCCGGCTGTGTGGCCGGAATAGTCTCGGTGGTGCTTGTGGCTGAACTGCTCGGCGCCTCACATGAGGTGGTGATGTCGCTTGCGCCCAAGGCGGTGACAACTCCTATCGCCATTGAGATTTCTGCTGCTGTGGGCGGCATACCCCCTCTCACAGCTGCCGTTGTGGTGTGCACCGGCATTTTCGGCGGTATGGCCGGATTCCGCATCGTGCGTCTCGGCCATGTGAAAAGCCCCATTGCGGCAGGCCTTTCGATGGGCACTGCCGCACATGCCGTGGGCACTTCGGCCGCAATGGAACAAAGCGACCGCTACGGGGCTTTCTCTTCGCTCGGACTAACCCTCAACGGGCTCCTCACCGCCCTGATGGCGCCATTCATTCTGCGCCTCATGGGCTACGCTGTCTGAGCGGCGTGGCATATGACCTTAGGGCCGTTATTTCTGGTTTACAAGTGAATTGAATTTCTCAGCCACGTAGTTGTAAATCTCCGCACCTGACCTCAGCAATCCATACGCATCCGGCGGAAAGAGATGTGGACATTTAGTCATCTCTTTCCGCCGGACAATATTGTTGCCACATGGTGGCTGTGTCTGAAAATTTATCAGTAGTGTTGGTGAAGTGGGCTCGTTGGATAGGGCGTCACTCGCGGCCGTTGTAGGCGTCGAGGGCGTGGCGGAGCACTTCGAGGGCTTTGCCGAGCTCGGTCTTGTTCAGCACGTAGGCCATGCGCACTTCGTCGTGACCCATGCCGGGGGTGGTGTAGAAGCCGGAGGCGGGGGCCATGAAGATGGTCTGGCCTTCATAGCTGAAGTCGCGCAGGCACCATTCGCAGAAGCGGTCGGCATCGTCGACCGGAAGGCGTACCACGGTGTAGAACGCTCCCATCGGAATCGGGGTGTAACAGCCGGGAATCTTGTTGATGCGGTCGATCAGGAATTTGCGGCGCTCCACATATTCATTGTATGTTTCGAGCATGTATTCCTTGCTGCAGTCGATTGAGGCTTCGGCCACGAGCTGTCCGAGCAATGGGGGGCTGAGGCGTGCCTGGCAGAATTTCATTACGTTCTTTTTCAGCTCCTTGTGTTTTGTGATGAGGGCGCCGATGCGGATGCCGCATTCGTTGTAGCGTTTTGACACCGAGTCGATGAGCACCACCTGGTTCTCGATGCCCGGCAGATGGAATGCGGAGATGTAGGGGGCGCCGGTGTAGCAGAATTCGCGGTACACTTCGTCGGAGAACAGGAAAAGGTCGTGTTTCAGCACAAGGTCGCGTATCTGCAGCATCTCCTTCATTGTGTAGAGATAACCCGTGGGGTTGTTGGGGTTGCAGATAAGGATGCCCTTGGTGCGTGGTGTGATAAGTTCCTCGAATTTTTCAACCGGAGGGAGTTCGAAGCCGTTCTCGATGCTCGACGGGATAGTCACGATTTTTGCGCCGGCAGATATGGCGAATGCCATGTAGTTGGCATAGGCCGGTTCGGGCACAATGATTTCGTCGCCCGGATCAAGGCAGGCAAGGAAGGCGAAGAGCACTGCTTCCGAGCCGCCTGTGGTAACGATGATGTCGTCCACATCTACATCGATGTTAAACCGGTGGTAGTATTCCCTGAGTTTTTCGCGTAGTGAGCGCAATCCCTCCGACGGGCTGTATTCCAGCACTTTCCGGTCGATATTGCGCAGCACTTCAAGGCCCTCTTCGGGAGTGGGCAGGTCTGGCTGGCCGATATTGAGCCTGTAGACTTTCAGGCCGCGTGCAACCGCCTCGTTGTAAAGAGGCATAAGGCGGCGGATAGGGGATGCGGGCATTATTTCTCCGCGTTGCGACACTTGTGGCATGGTGGTTGAGTTTTAGATTAATGTACAGGTTTTTTGGTGGGATCGCAAGTGAGACCCACACCGAGTTTCTTGAAGATTTTATGGTCTACCTCGCCGAGCATAACCGTGGAATGCATCTGGCAGCCCATGAGCAAGGGGAGCTGTTCGAGTGCGCGGCGGCAGTTGTCGTCGTGCGGACTTAGCACCGACAGGGCCACCAGCACCTCGTCGGTGTGCAGGCGTGGATTGTGCGAGCGCAGGTAGTTTGTTTTGGTATGCTGGATAGGTTCGATTATGTGCTGTGGGATGAGCTTTATCGAGTGGTCTATTCCGGCAAGATGCTTAACCGCATTCAGAATCAGGGCTGCGCTCGGACCCAGCAGCTGGCTTGTCTCTGCGGTGATGAGTGTGCCGTCGGGCAGCTCTATGGCCGAGCTGGGCACCCCGCTGCGTGCGGCGCGTTCGCGTGCGGCTGCTATCGGCTTGCGGTAGCTGAGGTCGATTTTTGCCTGTTTGAGCAGCAGGGCAATCTTGTTTACCTCGCTGTCGTTTCCCTCTCCTTGTGCCAGACGGTTCAGGGCGGTGAAATAGCGGCGGATTATTTCCTGGCGCGATGCATCGCAGCATACTTCGTCGTCACTGATGCAGAAGCCCACCATGTTCACACCCATGTCGGTGGGCGATTTGTAGGGGTTTTCGCCGTAAATTCCCTCGAAAAGGGCGTTGAGCACCGGGAAAATCTCGATATCGCGGTTATAGTTGATGGCTGTCTTGCCATATGCCTCGAGGTGGAACGGGTCAATCATGTTCACGTCGTTGAGGTCGGCGGTGGCAGCCTCGTAGGCAATGTTTACGGGATGTTTCAGCGGCAGGCTCCACACCGGGAATGTCTCGAACTTGGCATATCCGGCTTCCACTCCGCGCTTGTGCTCGTTGTAGAGCTGGCTGAGGCATACAGCCATCTTGCCGCTGCCCGGGCCGGGCGCTGTTACGATGACAAGCGGGCGCGTGGTTTCTATATAGTCATTGCGGCCGAATCCCTCGTCGCTGTCGATCAGTGCCACGTTCGTGGGGTATCCGTCAATGGTGTAATGGCAGTAGGTCTTGATTCCCATCCTGTCGAGTTTCTGCCGGAAAGCGTCGGCGCTGCTTTGTCCGTTGTAATGGGTGACAACCACAGAATTCACCTCGAACCCGCGGGCGATGAAGGCCTCACGCAGGCGCAGCACATCCATGTCGTAGGTTATGCCAAGGTCGTTGCGCACCTTGTTTTTCTCTATGTCGAGTGCGCTGATCACAATCACGATTTCGGCCTTGTCGGCAAGCTGGCTGAGCATCCGGAGTTTGCTGTCCGGCTGGAATCCGGGGAGCACGCGGCTCGCGTGATAGTCGTCGAATAGCTTTCCGCCAAGCTCCAGGTAGAGCTTGTTGCCGAATTTGGCAATCCGTTCGCGGATATGTTCCGACTGGATTTTAAGATATTTGTCGTTGTCGAACCCTGTTTTCATAAATAAGGAGTCAAATTTTGTTGAAATACGTTGCAGTCAGCAGATGGTTGGCTGCTCTCCCCAATCCTTTCGCAAATTTACATAAAATCATTGAAAACATCGCGCACGCGTAAGCCGAATCCGGCAAAAAGAATCCGGTAGTTGAAAATCGTGAAGATTGGCGTGGATTCTATTTCTGAGGGGCGATTGCTATATACTTCGATTTTCATGTGGCAGAGGCAATGAATCTAATGTAAAAAATGTGACAATCTAATACGTTGGTTCATTGGTATATGTGTTAGATGACGACTGAAAATGGGATTTTTTCTAAAAAAAGTTCTCAGAAAATTTGGTGGGTAAGGAGGAAAGTTGTAATTTTGCACCCGCTTTCGGGAACG
>UQER01000053.1 GCA_900540205.1 uncultured Porphyromonadaceae bacterium
ATGGATGCCGCCGCCAGTGATTTCAGATTTCGGCCGGAGAGGGTGTCAGAACTCGGCCGACTTGGGTGTGCGCGGGAAGGGGATGACGTCGCGGATGTTGGTCATGCCGGTAACGAACAGCACCAGGCGCTCGAAGCCGAGACCGAAACCGGAATGAGGCACGGTGCCGAAACGGCGTGTGTCGAGATACCACCACATGTCCTTCATGGGGATGTGCATCTCCTTGATGCGGGTCATGAGCTTGTCGTAGTTCTCCTCACGTTCCGAGCCGCCGATAATCTCGCCGATGGCGGGGAAGAGCACGTCCATGGCGCGCACGGTGCGGCCGTCGGGGTTCTGCTTCATATAGAAGGCCTTGATTTCCTTGGGATAGCCGGTGAGGATTACGGGACGCTTGAAATGCTTCTCCACGAGGAAACGCTCGTGTTCGCTCTGAAGGTCCACGCCCCAGCTTACGGGGAACTCGAACTTGTGGCCGCTGTTTACGAGGATGTCGATGGCCTCGGTGTAGGTGAGGCGCACAAACTCCTCGGATGTCACCGATTTCAGACGCTCGATCAGCTCCTTGTCGTAATGCTCGTTGAGGAACTCGAGGTCGTCGGCGCAATGCTCCAGCGCGTAGTTGATGCAGTATTTGAGGAAGTCCTCGGCAAGGTCCATGTTCTCGTCGATGTCGATGAATGCCACCTCAGGCTCGATCATCCAGAACTCGGCGAGGTGACGCGGAGTGTTGGAGTTCTCGGCACGGAAAGTGGGGCCGAAGGTGTAGATGGCGCCCAGGGCCGTAGCACCGAGTTCGCCTTCAAGCTGGCCGGACACGGTGAGTGCCGTAGGCTTGCCGAAGAAGTCGCAGCTGTAGTCCACGGCTCCCTCTTCTGTACGCGGCAGGTTGTTGAGGTCCATGGTTGTCACCTGGAACATGGCACCGGCACCCTCGCAGTCGCTTGCCGTGATGAGCGGGGTGTTGAGGTAGTAGAACCCGCGCTCCTGGAAATAGCGGTGGATGGCATACGCCAGCGCCGAACGCACGCGGAGCACTGCCGAGAATGTGTTAGTGCGCGGACGCAGATGGGCTATCTCACGCAGGAACTCGAGCGAATGGCCCTTTTTCTGCAGAGGGTATGCCTCGGGGTCGGCGGTGCCGTAGATTTCAAGGCTCTTCACCTGAATCTCTATGGACTGACCTTTGCCCTGGCTTTCCACAAGGATGCCGGTGGCGGCGAGCGCCGAGCCGGTGGTGAGGGGTTTGAGCTGCTCGTCGGTGAAGGCCTCCATGTCGAACACAAGCTGGAGGTTGCGGATGGTGGAGCCGTCGTTAAGCGCCACGAACTGCACGTATTTGTTGCCGCGGTGGGTGCGCACCCACCCTTTCACACACACTTCCTTGCCCAGAAAGGTGGCGGAATCGGCGAAAAGTTCGGCTATTTTTGTTCTTTTCATATGCTGTAAGTAACTGTATTACTCGAACGAGCCCATCTTGAGGAAGTTGACCTCCTCCTGTGTAAGGTAGCGCCAGCGTCCGCGGGGCAGGTTCTTTTTGGTAAGACCGGCGAAGTACACGCGGTCAAGTTTTGTCACATGGTAGCCGAGGCTCTCGAAGATGCGGCGCACGATGCGGTTGCGGCCCGAATGGATCTCGATACCGGCCTGGTTGCGGTCGGTCTCGGTGGCATACGAGATGGCGTCGGCATGGATGGGTCCGTCCTCAAGCTCGATGCCGTCGGCAATGCGCTGCATATCCTCTTCGGCAATGTCCTTGTCGGTCCACACGTGATAGATTTTTTTCTTCACATATTTGGGGTGGGTGAGCTTCGAGGCGAGGTCGCCGTCGTTGGTGAGCAGCAGCACGCCTGTGGTGTTGCGGTCGAGGCGTCCCACAGGATAGATGCGCTCGTTGCAGGCGCCCTTCACGAGGTCGAGCACGGTGGTGCGGCCGTTGGGGTCGTCGCTTGTTGTCACGCAGTCCTTGGGCTTGTTGAGCAGGATGTAGCATTTGCTCTCCAGTGCCACAACCTTGTCATCGTATTCCACGGTGTCGTCGTGCGCGATCTTTGTGCCGAGTTCGGTGACCACCTGTCCGTTCACCTTCACCAGTCCCTGCTGGATGAATTCATCAGCCTCGCGGCGTGAGCAGATGCCGGCGTTGGCCATGAATTTGTTCAGACGGATCTTTTCGTCCGGATCGGGAAGCGGAAGCTCGTATTCAATGCGTTTGGGACGCGGTGTGAAGCTCTTGCCCTGACGCACGGGGCCCTTCTGGAAGCGGTTGCCCGGGCCGTTGGGACGGCGGTTCTGATTGTTGTAACCGCCCTGATTGTTGTAGCCACCCTGCTGGCGGTTCTGGTTGTAACCGCCCTGGTTATTGTAGCCGCCCTGACGCTGATAGCCGCCCTGCTGACGGTTCTGGTTGTAACCGCCCTGCTGGCGGTTCTGATTGTAGCCGCCCTGGTTGTAGCCACCCTGACGCTGGTAGCCGCCCTGCTGGCGATTCTGATTGTAACCACCCTGCTGACGGTTCTGATTGTAGCCGCCCTGATTGTTGTAGCCGCCCTGACGCTGATAGTTGGGGTTGTAGGGGCGCTGCTGGTAGCCACCCTGACGCTGATAGCCCTGGCGCTGCTGATAGCCGCCCTGCGGCTGCTGGGGTGTTGTGCCTTCGGTCTGAGTTGTCTCGGTTGCTGCGGCGCTGTCGGCGGCATCCTGGTTCACCGGACGCTGCTGATAGGGGCGTTGCTGGTAGGGACGCTGCTGATAGCCGCCCTGACGCTGGTAGCCGCCCTGGCGCTGCTGATAACCGCCCTGACGCTGGTAGTTGGGGTTGTAGGGGCGCTGCTGGTAGCCGCCCTGACGGTGGTAGCCGCCCTGCTGACGGGGCTGATAGCCACCCTGCTGCTGTGCCGATGCACCTTCGGCATTGCCGCCTTCTGCCGACGGCTCACCGGAGGTGTTGTAGCGGTTCTCATAATGTCCCTCCTGGGGGTTTGCCTGTGATTCCGGCACTCCCGCCTGACCAATGCGGGGGCGTTTGGTCTTTTTGTTAGCTTCGTTAGCTTCCATGTTGGTTAGAATGTTTTGAGTTGCGTAGTTTCAGAGCATTCACAAATTTTTGGTATGCCTCGCGGCACAAGATTGCGAATATATTCTTTAAAACAACAGATTAGGTTTGGTTTTGGTTGGATATGGTTAGTTTAAAATTGTTTCAAATCCCTCTGCGCGGCCTATGCAAACCTGACTGCATAAGGCGGCGGATAGTTTTCAGCACAAAAATATATTTTTCCGCGAACATTTGCAAATGTTGCGTGAAGTAAGTAATCAAATTTGACTGCCGTTTTCTTGCCCGGGATGCCTCAGAGCTCGCGGCTTATGATGAAATCGAACAGAGTGAGCATTGCGTCGCGCCACTGCGACGGCGGAAAAATAGCCAGCGTCTCCTCGGCCTGACTGCGCAGCCGGCGCATGGTGTCGTAGGCATAATCGATGCCGCCCTCGGAGATGGCGAACGCTATTAGGCTGTCAACCTCAGCGGGCGAAAGCTGGCTCTGGCGGGCGAGCTCCATCATTGCCGGTGCCTGTGCCGACCCGCTGTGATGAAGCGCATAGAGCAACGGCAGCGTCACCTTCCCCTCGCGCAGGTCGTTGCCGGTGGGCTTGCCTATCTTTTCGTCGGAAAAATAATCGAACACATCGTCCTTTATCTGGAAGCAAAGACCCAGCAGACGAGCGAATTCCCGCAACGCGTCAAGCCTGTGGTCGGTTACGCCCACTCCGTAGGCACCCACCTCCACACACGACACGAACAGCGATGCCGTCTTGCGGTAGATTATCTCGAAATAAGTGTTCTCGTCAAGATGACTGTTGTGGGCGGTGTAGATCTCGTCAAGCTCACCGATGGAGAGCAGACGCCCCAGATTGGAAATGGAGCGCACCACCTCGATTTTCCCTACCGAAACGCCCTGCAGAAGAGCGTTCGACAGGAAGAAGTCGCCCATCAGCACGGCCAGATGATTATCCCACGCACCGTTGATGGTGGGATTTCCGCGCCGTGTGAGCGTGTCGTCCACCACATCGTCGTGGATGAGCGATGCATTGTGCAGCAGCTCCACAGCCACGGCTCCGGCCAGCACATCGTCGTTGACCGTCCCGAGCAGCTTCGCGGTGAGAAGCACCATTATCGGACGAATCTGTTTGCCCCGTTTTTCAAGGAAAGAGCGCACCACCCTGTTCATCAGCTCGTTCGGCGACGACAAAGCCGACTCAATGCGTTCATTGAGCAGCTTGAGATCGGGGGCAAGCGCCTGCTGTATATCCTGAAATGAGGTCATGTTAACAAATTACGCGGCAAAATTAATGAAAAAACTGCGTTCGCCCCCTATCGCGCCCCATATTTTTCCCATAAATTTACATTATACGCTACATTTTATAAAGCCGGATGCACGTCGCACCTGATGCCAATTAGCGGATGGAGATGAGCTTGTGGGTCTGGAGGGAGAGGCGCCAGCGGGGATGGGTGAGGGCGTAGGCGATGGCGGCGCGCAGGTGGCGTTCGGAGGCGGCGGCATCGCCGGGCACGTCGCATGGCTGCAGACGCCATTCGGCGGCAATAGCCATCAGCGGTGCGTAGCTGTCCATCGACTGTCCGCTGTAAACCACCTTCAGCTCGTCGATGCGGTCAAGAACCACCGGGGCATCTTTGGGAGAGCAGGTAACCCAGTCGACCGAGGGAGGGAGCGGAAGCGTGCCGTTTGTTTCCACCTGCACGAAGCATCCCGCGGCATGCAGGGCGTCAATGAATCCGTCGGTGAGCTGCATGGAAGGTTCGCCCCCGGTGACAACCACGTGGCGCGACGGGAAAGCCGTCACACGCTCCACCACCTGGGCATACGTCATCCCTACGGACGCATGGTGGTCGGTGTCGCAGAACGGACACCGGAGGTTACATCCCGACAGGCGCACGAACACTGCCGGCGTTCCGGTGAAATGCCCCTCCCCCTGCAGGGAGTAAAATATTTCGTTGACACGCAGAAGCCCCTCCGAGCCGCTACCGCCATCCTTGTCAACTGCCATGGTCATAACACACAATCGGTGACATCGTCGGCAACATATGCGGCCATGTTGCCGCAACTTTCCTGAACCACGCACTTGTAGCACTGCGGCACAGAATCTGCCACCCAGCGGGCTATGTTCTCGGCAGTGGGGTTGAATGGGAACACCTCGTTGAGGTCGGCATGGTCGAGCCGCCCCTGAATAAGCTCCTTGATTCGGGTGAAATCGCACACCATCCCCTCGGCATTGAGCTGACGGGCACGGCAGTAGACGGTGATTATCCAGTTGTGGCCGTGGCGCCGGGTGCATTTGCTCTCATAGGGGAGCGAGAGGCTGTGGGAGGCCGAGATTTCGAGCTGTTTTGAAACGTAGTACATAGGTCAGTCAACAGAATTGCAGACAAACGATGGTGTTGCATGAAACCCCAAAATGCGGGGTGCACCACCTCGGTGGATGAAAAAGGGGTTGCGAAAACGCAAATTTCGGCATTTTTGAGTTAAATTTGCAAATCAATAACCCGCGCATCTCCCCGCGCAATGCGCAACAAACTGAAATATGGGCAAAAACAAGCTAAAGAAATTTGGAGAAATGGAGCAGATGGAATGTGTGTTCCAGTATCCCTATGGCGTGCTGAGCCGCGAGGGCTTCCCCCTGAAAGGCCGCTGGAACAGCGACTATTTCCACAACGACGGCCCCATTGTGCTTGAACTGGGCTGCGGCAAAGGGGAATATACCGTGGGACTTGCACGGCGCTTTCCCCACAAGAATTTCATAGGCATCGACATAAAGGGCGCCCGCATGTGGACCGGAGCCAAGGCCGCCACACTCGAAGGGCTCGGCAACGTGGCTTTCGTGCGCACCAACATCGAGCTGCTGAGCCACTTCTTCGCCCCCGGCGAAGTGAGCGAGATATGGATCACTTTCCCCGACCCGCAGATGAAGAAAGTGCGCAAGCGCCTCACGTCCACCACATTCCTGAACCTCTACCGCACGGTGCTCGCCGACGGCGGAATGGTGCGTCTCAA
>UQER01000054.1 GCA_900540205.1 uncultured Porphyromonadaceae bacterium
CCGGTGCTTCGCGCGCCGCCATCCGCAACATCACATTCGACGGCGTGACATTCCACCACGCAGCCACCAACCTTCTCGGTGTCAAGCAGCACGCCCTCCTGGCCCACACCGCACGCTATGCCGACTTCGAGAACGTGCACATGGTCAACGCCAAGGCAGCCCTCGAGAATGTCAGCATCAACTTCGCCGCACTGGCTCACACAGCCGACTACTGTAAGTTCATCGACTGCGCCGTCAAGGACGCCGACTTCAACTTCACGCATGCACGCGGCCTGGCAGGCATCGTCTACGACGCACGCGGCTGCGAGGTGAAGAACGCATTCGTATCCGGCACCTTCAAGGGCCGCAACAACGTTGCAGCTGTGATGGCGGTTGCCAACGCCGAAACCTCCACCGTGACCGACTGCCACGTGAACGCCACCATCGAGGCTACAAACGCCAACGCCGCAGGCATCATCGCCAACAACACCTCGCGCTCCATCGTGAAGAACTGCGTGGTTGAAGGCACAATCACCGCCGACGAGAACGTGGGCGGCATCCTCGGCCAGCTCGGCGCGCCCGAGCTCCCCGAAGCCGGCAACATCATCGAGAACAACATCGTTGCCCTCACGGCATTCAATGTCGGCACTGAGCCCACTGCCGCACACCGCGTCGTCGGCTATACCACCCTCGACGACGGCCCCCGCAACATGTGGGTCGACAACCCCGACTACGACCCCAACGACCCCGACAGCTCGGCCGGCAGCTATCAGGAGGTTCCCGCCCGCGTTGAGGACAAGATCGGCGTGAACCACGTGGTAAGCGCAATCGCACCCGTTGAGGCCGCCGACGGCGAGCCCCTCGCCACCGAAGGCTCAACCACAGCTCTCGACGAGCTTGACGACGCCACCGAATTCTTCGCCGGCCTCGGATTCAAATTCGGTTCCGACTCAGCAAACCCCTGGAATCAGCAGCCCACATTCATGTACCGCGTTCCCACCCTCTACTATGAGGACAACATCGGAGTTTCCCTCCAGTTCACCCCCGCCGCCTACACAGGCGCACCCGAGGCTGAAATCACCCTCTACCTTGAAGTGGCCGGTTTCGCTGACCTCTTTGAGTTCTCGGACAACGCTTCAATCAGCGTAGCCAACCCCGCCATCGCCGAATGGACCAACCTCGTTCCCGTTGAAGGCAACGACAATCTCGTAGGTATCGTCCTGACCCTCGGCAAGACCGAAGGCACCACCACCGTAACCGCCACATGCAAGGGCAAGACCGCCACTGCCACCGTCACCGTGACCAACTCCTCGGCAATCGTGGCCATCGGCGCCGACAACAATGCCATCAGCTACGCCAACGGCATCATCACAGCCGAAGGCCGTGCAATCGCCCTCTACGATGCACAGGGACGCCAGATGGCTGCAGGCTTCGACACCCTCGCCACCACCGGCCTCAACACAGGGCTCTACATTGTCCGCGCCACCACAGCCGACGGCAATGCCGAAACCCTCAAGATCATGGTTCGCTGACCCCACATCTCTGAAACACACACCCCGGCGGCCATCCCTGCCGCCATAAACCCCAACCAAGGCGGCCTCACCCGCCGACGGAAACCCAACGCAGGGGCGCACACCACGTGCGCCCCTGCCCCGTTATCCCCCTGCCCCTAACCAAGCAATCATGAGATAATCGCCATATTGTAGGGTCGCGACCTGTCGCGACTGCAACCCAGCGGAACAGACTGGATATCGGCGCTTTTATTCCCCACTAACCTCGCCTGCAGTCGCGACAGGTCGCGACCCTACAACCACAACCCACCGCCCAAATGCATTGGATTAATGTTAGTGCATCGCCCATCGTGAATCGTGCATCATCAATTGTGCATCATCGCAGGGGTCGTGGCCGTGGATGTCAAACGATTTTCCCACAAAAACGTTTATATATAAGAAATAATCATTACATTTGCCACATCGACAACCCATAGAATCCACATGAAACTGATCGAGCTCAATCTGCAACACATCTTCGACTTATGCCGCAAGCACGGGGTCAAGACACTGTCGGTTTTCGGGTCAATCCTCACGGACAGATTCAACGACCAGAGCGACGTGGATATGCTTGTGGATTTCGGCAAGGTTGACCATGACAAGTTTGACTATTTCAGCAACTACTTTGCCCTGAAGGATGCACTGGAACAGCTGCTCAACCGCAAAGTGGACCTGATAGAATACGGCAATAACCTCAACCCGATTTTCAAGGCATTAGTCGACAAGAAAAAGCAATTGATTTATGGATGATTACATCGCCGTCTACCTCTACGACATCAAAAAGGCCATAGAAGAAGTTGAAAGCTACTTCTATGCCTATCCCATGCGCTACGATATATTTGAAAAAGATTATCTGCGCCGTAGCGCCGTAGAACGGAAGGCGGAAATAATGGGCGAAGCCATAAATCGCATTCTGAAAATCCAACGTGATTTTCCGCTCCCGAATGCCAGGGCAATAATTGATACCCGCAACCGCATAATACACGGTTACGATTCCGTGAAACCGGATTTCCTATGGAGTCTGGTAATCCGTCACATCCCGGAATTGAAAAAAGATGTGGAGCGCCTCATCGCCGAATACGGCATCTCCCCCGACACATTACAATAACACCCCATAACAGTTTCCCATACCACTGTACGGGCGCTATACATAGCGCCCCCCATCATCCATGCCATCCAGCCCCTAATCAAGCAATCATGCGATAATCGCCATATTGTAGGGTCGCGACCTGTCGCGACTGCAACCCGGCAGAACAAACTGGATATCGGCGCTTTTATTCCCCATTAACCACGCCTGCAGTCGCGACAGGTCGCGACCCTACAACCACCAATACGCCGCCCAAATGCATTGGATAAATGTTAGCCCATCATGCATCATCCATCGTGAATCTTGCATCATCCATCGTGCATCGTGCATTGTGCATCGTGAATCATCCATCGTGCATCGCCCATTGTGCATCTTTAAATTTTTTCGTAACTTTGCGGCGCCTTTTCGGCTCAGACAGCAATCCCCTTAAAGGCTCCTCACATAAGGTGCGCCCCGATGCGCGACACCATTACCCCGGACTCCGCAAGACGTGCGTATATGCACCGCCACCGGGGCGCAACATATATACGTGGAAAAATTTGATTGCTTGCAACCACTTAAAAAAATGCTAAAAATTCCTATGAATTATCTTTTTACGTCCGAATCCGTTTCGGAGGGGCATCCCGACAAGGTTGCCGACCAGATTTCCGACGCCATTGTCGACGAAATGCTCGCCTACGACCCGACGTCGAAAGTGGCGTGTGAAACCCTGGTGACAACCGGTCAGGTGGTGATAGCCGGCGAAGTGAAATCGAACGCACAGGTCGACCTTGCCGACACCGCCCGCCGCGTAATCAAATCGATAGGCTACAACCATTCGGCGCTGAAATTCGATGCCGAATCGTGCGGCGTGATCACCGCCGTGCACGAGCAGAGCCCCGACATCAACCGCGGCGTGGAACGCGAGGACGCCGAGGCGCAGGGCGCCGGCGACCAGGGTATGATGTTCGGCTACGCCTGCAACGAGACCCCGCTCTACATTCCCCTGACGGTGGCCCTCAGTCATGCCATCCTGAAAGAGCTGTCGAAAATACGCCGCGACGAATCGGCCATGACCTACATCGCCCCCGACGGCACCCGCAAATCCTACCTGCGCCCCGACTCGAAAAGCCAGGTGACGGTGGAATATGACGAGCAGCACCGCCCTGTGCGCGTGGACACTATCGTGGTATCCACCCAGCACGACGAGTTCATCCTCCCCGGCGAGGGACGCACCCAGGCCGAGGCCGACGAGCAGATGCTTGCCACCATACGCCGCGACGTGGAGCAGGTGCTCCTGCCACGGTTGCTCGAGGTGGTGCCCGAAGAAATACGCAGCCTGTTCGGCCCGGACATCAAGCTGCATGTGAACCCCACGGGTAAATTCGTGATCGGCGGCCCCCACGGCGACACCGGTCTGACAGGCCGCAAAATCATCGTCGACACGTACGGCGGACGCGGCGCCCACGGCGGCGGCGCATTCTCCGGCAAGGACCCCTCGAAGGTGGACCGTTCGGCAGCCTACGCCGCACGCCACATAGCCAAGAACCTCGTGGCGGCCGGAGTGGCCGACCAGGCCCTGGTGCAGGTGGCCTACGCCATCGGCGTGGCACATCCGGTGAGCCTGTATGTCAACACACGCGGCACGGCCAAGGTGAACCTCACCGACGGCGAGATTTCAAAAATTGTGTCGGAGATTTTCGACATGCGTCCCGCAGCCATCGAGCGACGCCTGAAACTGCGCAACCCCATCTATCTGGAGACAGCCACCTACGGCCACATAGGCCGCACACCGCGCAAGGTGACCAAGACGTTCCACTCCCGTTTCCAGGGCGACCGCACCCTCGAAGTGGAGCTCTTCACCTGGGAGAAACTCGACTACGTGGACCGCGTCCGCGCCGCCTTCCACCTCCCCGCCTTATGAACACCACCAATTTGTAGGGTCGCGACCTGTCGCGACTGCATCCCTGCGGAATCTTCGGTCTGTG
>UQER01000055.1 GCA_900540205.1 uncultured Porphyromonadaceae bacterium
CTGCAAATGGTAATCGACTTTAGTCGCTTGCTTTGCAAGAATCGGCCCTAATTTTCAGTTGACCTCAAAAGTTTAGCGGACAGTAATAATAAGAATTATCCGAACTTATAAGAATTTATCAGAGCTTATCAATGTCATCTGAGCTTATCAGCAAATTCTCATTCTGGCGTTATTTCCCCGTGATTATCGCGCGGATATCGTTGAGCTTGTTGAGTGCCTGCAGCGGCGAGAGATTGTCGATGTCAAGGTTGAGCAGCTCGTCTCGGATCTGCTGCAGCACAGGGTCGTCGAGCTGAAAGAACGATAGCTGCACGCCCCCTGTGGCTCCCGCCGAAGGCACGGCGGTTTTCGCCGCTCGCGGTCCGCGGCCTTTCTTATCAGTAACAGGTGCCTCCTCTCCTTCGGCCAGCGGCGAATGGCGGTTGGCCGCTTCGAGCTGACGGAGCACCGTGGCCGCACGCTCCACAATGGCCTTCGGCATGCCGGCCAGCTTGGCCACATGGATGCCGAAACTGTGCTCGCTTCCGCCGCGTGCAAGCTTGCGCAGGAACACCACCTTGCCGTCGATCTCCTTGACCGAGACATTGTAGTTCACCACGCCCGGATATGCCTCCTCCATCTCGTTCAGCTCATGATAGTGGGTGGCGAAGAGGGTCTTGGGGCGCAGGGGGGATGTGTTGATGTATTCCACAATGGCCCACGCTATCGAGATTCCGTCGTAGGTGGATGTGCCGCGACCCAGTTCGTCGAAAAGTATGAGCGAACGACTGCTCATGTTGTTCAGAATCGAGGCCGCCTCGTTCATCTCCACCATGAAGGTCGACTCGCCGAGCGATATGTTGTCGGAGGCGCCCACACGGGTGAAAATCTTGTCGACAACGCCTATATGCGCCGATTCGGCGGCCACAAAGCTACCTATCTGCGCAAGCAGCACATTGAGCGCCGTGGAGCGCAGCAGCGCCGACTTACCGCTCATGTTCGGTCCGGTGATCATCATCACCTGCGATTCCGTGGGGTCAAGATGGATGGAATTGGCTATATACTGTTCGCCGATGGGCAGTTCTTTTTCGATAACTGGGTGTCGCCCCTCGCGGATGTCGATCACCAGCGAATCGTCAACCACCGGACGGTTGTACTTGTTCTCCAGGGCCACACGCGTAAGGCCCGAAAGGCAGTCGAGCACGGCTATGAGATGCGCGTCGGCCTGGATGGCGGCCACATACTCGGCCAGACGGCTCACCAGTTCGTTGTAAAGCCGGGTCTCGATGATGCCTATGCGCTCCTGAGCCGTGAGGATTTTCTCCTCGTATTCCTTCAGTTCCTGGGTGATGTAGCGCTCGGCGTTCACAAGCGTCTGCTTGCGTATCCACTCGCCGGGCACCTTGTCCTTGTGCGTGTTGGTCACCTCTATGTAGTAGCCGAACACGTTGTTATATCCTATCTTCAGGCTCGGGATGCCCGTGGCCTCGCTCTCTCGGCGCTGCACGTTGAGCAGATAGTCCTTGCCGCGGAATGCTATGTCGCGCAGCTCGTCAAGCTCACTGTCCACGCCCGATTTTATCACATTGCCCCGGTTGAGCTGGTTTGGGGCATCGTCCACAATCTCGCGCGCTATGCGGTCACGCATCAGCACACACGGATTCAGCTGCTCCCCGATGGCGCGCAGCGGCGCGCATTCGGTGGCCTCGAGCATCTGCTTTATAGGCTCTATGGCCGTGAGGGCATGGCGCATCTGCACCACCTCGCGTGGAGTGATGCGCAGTGTGGCCACCTTGGAGATGAGGCGTTCCAGGTCGCCGATGCTTTCAAGATGCTCGCGCACAGCCTCGCGCAGCTCAGGCTCGCGGAAAAAGTGCTCCACGGCATCGAGGCGCCCGTTGATCTTGGCCAGGTCCTTCAGCGGAAAAGTTATCCACCGCCGCAGCATGCGCGCCCCCATGGGGCTGACCGTGCGGTCAACCACGTCGAGCAGGCTTTTCCCCTCGTCGCCAAGGCTCTGCAGCAGTTCCAGATTGCGCACGGTGAATTTGTCGAGACGCACGAACGCATCTTCCTCGATGCGCCGCAACGCCGAAATGTGGCCTGTGCGGGTGTGGCGGGTTATGTCGAGATAATGCAGGATGGCACCCGACGCCACTATGGCCATGGGCATGCGGTGGATGCCGAAGCCCTTGAGCGATGCCGTCTCGAACTGCTTGAGCAGGCGGTCGTTGGCACTCTGGTCGGTGAAAATCCAGTCCTCCAGTTCAAACGCCAGATAGCGGCCGGTGAAACTGTCCTCCAGACGCTGCTTGTTGCCGCGCTCCACAAGCACCTCCTTCGGTGCGAAATTGCCCAGCAGTTTGTCCACATACTCGGCCGGCCCCTCGGCAGTCAGGAACTCACCTGTGGAGATGTCGAGAAACGCCACGCCGATGGTGGCCTTGGAGCCGCCGCCGTGAGGAAAATGCACCGCGGCGAGGAAATTGTTCTCCTTGTGGTCGAGCACATTGTCGTTCATCGCCACGCCGGGAGTCACCAGTTCGGTGATGCCGCGTTTCACCAGGGTCTTGGTCAGCTTGGGGTCCTCAAGCTGCTCGCAGATGGCCACGCGCTTGCCGGCACGCACCAGCTTGGGCAGATAGGTGTCGAGGGCATGATGCGGAAAACCCGCGAGTTCTATCGACGACGCCGCACCGTTGGCACGCCGCGTGAGCGTGATGCCGAGAATCTCCGAGGAGGTGATGGCATCCTCGCAGAACGTCTCGTAAAAATCGCCTACACGGAAAAGCAACACCGCATCCGGGTGCTGCTGCTTCATCTCGAAATATTGTTTCATCAAAGGCGTTTCCGCCACTTTCTTTGCCATAAAACTGACCTTGGGAATATTTACACACACCTGTAGGGACATGCCTCCGGCCTGAACCGGAGTTTAGAACCAAACAAATTTACGCATTTTCCGTTTCAATCCGAAATTCCGGCGCACAGATTCCACATACCCCTTTGCGGATGCTATCGCCGGAGGCGATACAGTGGGGTGCTTGCCGACTTACGGGGAAATCGGGATGGCATTCATTTGTAGGGTCGCGACCTGTCGCGACTGCCTGGCGGTGGATTAGGCCGCGCTCACCGATTGGAGCCTGCAAGGGAATGATTTTAAATTTACAGGGTTGCAGTCGCGACAGGTCGCGACCCTACTGCAAATCCGGCTGGCCTTACTGGGCCTTGTAGAACGCGCGGATGCTATCGCCGGAGGCGATGGGCTGTGGTTAACCCACGACAGCGCATCGTGGGGGGTGCAGGAGCGACGTAGAGCTGCACCTCGGAGAGGTAGCGGCTGTGAAAATCAAAGGCGCGTGAGGGCGTAGCCGGCATAGACCGCGGCAAAACCCGCCGCCACCGACACGGCCACATACAGCGCAAGCATGGCGGCATGCGCCCCCTGAAACAACAGATAATTCTCGTTGGCAAACGTCGAGAACGTAGTGAACCCGCCGCAAAAACCCACCGTAAGGAACAGCCGCCACGCCGGCGACAGCGACAGCCCCTGGTCGAGCCATCCGTAAATCAAGCCGATAATGAAGCATCCCGCCACATTCACCGTCAGCGTGCCCCACGGAAACACTGCCGCTCCTGCGGCCTGCTGCACCCAGCGGCTCACGGCATAGCGCGCCATGCCGCCCACGCAGCTCCCCGCCCCGACGCTCAAAATTTCAGTCCACATAAATATTAAATATCAGTCATTTATATCCATACGGCTCACATAATCGGCCCTCCTCTCATGTGTAGGGACGTGCCTATGGCACGTGAGACAAGTCCTCATATCCTTTTTGCACAAATTTACGCATTTTCCACCGATTGCCAAGATTTTAAACAGTTACGGATGTAATCCGTGTGTCAAGGACAAGGATTCGATGACATCTCTGATTATCACATATTTAACCAATGTAACAAGTTTGTTAGTAACAAGTTTATTACAAAAGTAAATGCCTATATATGCAACACACACCATGATGCGCTTAGCTTTCAGGGGGTTAACCACAGCCCATCGTCTCCGGCGATAGCATCCGCGCGTTCTACAAGGCTCAGTAAGGCCAGCGGATTGGCTGTAGGGTCGCGACCTGTCGCGACTGCAACCCCGT
>UQER01000056.1 GCA_900540205.1 uncultured Porphyromonadaceae bacterium
GTTTATATCAGGTGTGGCAAATGCAGCCTAAATCTTCTGATTTTGCGTGTAAAAAATAGAGACTGCCTAACTTTGGTTGTTAGACAGTCTCGTTCTTTATTCAGCGGATTAGCTGTCGTCTGCAGTATCTGCAATCAGCGTTTGACTACCTTACGGACAGCATCGCCGCGTTTTTCTATGTAAATGCCAGATGAAGCTTTTTCAAAATCAACCCGGAATCCGTTGAGATCGTAATAAACAGCCGGCGTACCGGATGCATCCATATCTACAGCTTCAACACCTGAGGTTTCGGGATGATCCACCACCACACGGTCAAGAATCATGGAATTGCCACCCTTCTCTCCGGTTCGCACATACCGGAACGCAATTTTCACATTCTTGCCGGCATAAGCGGACAAATCCACATCATAAGGTTTATAGCACAAATCGGAGGCATCATAACATTCAGCGTCGGACAGAGGCGACACAACGTCTTTTTCCAGATCCCATAATTCATCCCAGGTGGTGCCACCGTCGGTTGTCACCATCACTTTAAGGGTGTTCACAACGTTCCGTTCGCGGAAAATGCCTGTAGCAAAATCATAATCGTTCACCCAATCGTAGACACTGAAGAAATCTGCCTGCAGCAGGAAATGGAGCTCTTCCTCGGCAACCAACTTCATTTCGGGTGTCACAAGCCATTCGTCCTGATTGGCGGGTGTACACCAGTCGCCGTCGTAAGCAAAATGTATGAACATCTCTTTGTCCCCGTCGGGAGTGTATTCCTGGAACATGCTGCTGCTCATGCACCCGTACCATGTGTTGTTCACATTGTGCGAAAGCATCTCGGCAGTCGGCTTGTTCTCTTCAGTGTTAATCTGCGACCACCCTTCAGGAATCCAGCTCATGCCGAAAGTCTCCTGATAGCCTTCAAAACTTTCATAGAATGTGCGTTCCCTTCCTTCCCCAGGTTCCGGTTCGACAGGTGCCCATGGTAACACGAATTTTGCGGCATATGACAACGGCTTGTTGTTCTTATCCGTCCATTGCATTCCGAAGCCTGCGGTGCTGTTAGAGCCGAACAGAGGGGTGCGCACCGTTATGACCCCGTCCACCATCTTGTCAAGCCTGTTGGGCAGGTACTTTTTTATATCGGCCACCGACCACAATTCATTGGCATGGAGATTTCCGGCATCATTGCCTATGTAGAAATCAAAATTCGCGCCTTCCACCATAGCGGAAAAGCCACTGTATTGCGGGGCAATCAGCACAATATCCGGATCAGTGGCATCTATGACTATCCATGCGTTCGAGGTGTTGGTATTGGCACCCAGCAACGGGCATTCCTCTACGAGATATGGATTCGCCAGACGATACATCCCCTCGCTCCCTTCAAGTTCTTCAAACGGCACTTTCCATCCAGCCTGAGCCGGATCGCCTTTAAAACCGGGATATATGAAGCCATCCACAAATGTAAGCTCACCCTTGTCCACCCATTTGGCGGTTTCCTTATTCGGCAATGTAATCACCGACTGTACGTCGGGCATGCTTGCCCAATTGTATCCGAAGTCGGCGCTCGAACCGGATTTACCGAAGCAAGGCTGTACGATGGTTATAACGCCATCGGCCATTGTCGATGCAAAGCCATAGGATGTGATGTCCTCTATGGAGTTGCCCTCGTTGAGATAATAGACACCCTTGTTTCCGATTACAAAAGGATCGGTGTAGTTTTTTGAATGGTTCGGATCTGCATGGAGGAATCCCGATTCCTGAGGTTCAACCTTCACAAAGTCCGGATTTGTGGCATCAATTATAATATCATGTGGCTCACTGTTGGCGTTCTTCTCCCTGAAAGGAAATTTATCTGATGTCCATGGACTTATAAGCTTATACAAGCATGGGGTCGACACGCTTTCGTAGATTTCCACCTCAAAGGGATAATTCTTGGGATCAATGTCACCGTTGGGGTACATCAGTCCGGGGGTCACCCATCCGTCAACGAGAGTTCCTGTACCGAGCGGCTTCCAGTCCGAAGCCTCGGTGCGCGAATGTTCACGTGTAACCTTGAAAGGCTTTATATCCGCCGCATAAGCAGAAACAAAAAGCCCTAACGCCGACATAGCAAAAAGTATTTCTCTTTTCATATCGAATTGGTTTAAAAATGTTATCACCGCAAATTTATCGTTGCGGCTGTCCTAAAACAATGATATAAATCAATTTTTTACATAAAATCGGCTATCGGGATACATTTTGACGGCATTTTTCGTAAATTTGTATCGCAAAGTTACTACAAAAAAGTGAAATGCGGAAAGATATAGTGATAGAATTGAGTT